>JAFAEL010000168.1 GCA_023423995.1 Pseudomonadota bacterium
TCCTAACACTCGTCTCCGGCGGGGGAACGGCGGTCGACACCGGGCACCGTTGTCGGAGGCGAGGGCGGGTCCCGAGGTCGCGGTTCCGGAAACCGTGGCGCCCGGGCGGCTGACCGGGCGTGTGCCCATGGGGCCGAAAAGACCGTCGCGGGATGCCGGGAGGGACCAGGCAAATCCGCAAACCACCATCATCGAAGGCCGGAGAACCGGCATCCCGCTCCCTCACAGGATTTCGGGCCAGCTCTTTGAACCATCGCTGGACCAGACCCCGGGCCGGGGAGGGACGGCGCGTGGGCGCTGACGGACGAGCCGCCTGATCTCTCCCCTCCAGGGGAGGGCCGAGTCGCGCCGCAGGCGCGAACCGGGGTGGGGTCGCGGCCGGGCAGGCAGCCCCACCCGGCCCTCCGCTCCGCTCGGGCCACCCTCCCCTGCAGGGAGGGATCAGACCCTGGGCACCGGCTTTCGCCGGTGCGAGCGGGAAGAGCCCTACCGCTTCGGCCCGGTCGCGCCGTGGACGATGGCGAGGACGCCGGCGCGTAGGAGGTCGTGCTTGTCCGGCAGGCCCGGGCCGCGCGGCAGCTGGCCGGCGGCGTCGAGCATCGCGATGCCGTGCGACAGCGCCCAGACCTCGAGCGCCACGAAGCGGGGATCGACCGTGCCGAACCCGTCCGGAAACGTCTTCTTCAGCGCCTCGACCAGGAGGCCGAAGGCGCTGTCCGGCGGAGCCTGGCCGCCCGGCGAAGCCTCGTCGGAGGAGCGGGCCGCGAACATGGCCGCGTAATAGCCGGGCTCCTTCTCGGCGAAGTCGAGATAGGCCTCCCCCATGCGGGTGAAGCGCTCGAGCGGCGTGCCGGACCCGGCCAGCGCCCGGGCGAGGCGCTCGGCGAGCTGGGTGAAGCCCCGGAACGCGACCTCGGCGACCAGATCCTCGCGGCCCCGGAAATGGCGATAGAGCGCGGCCGGCGTGACGCCCACGAGCTTGGCGGCATCGACCAGCGTGAAGCCGAGGAGGCCGCGCTCCGCGATGAAGCGGCGCGCCGCATCGATCAGCGCTTCCTTCAGATTGCCGTGATGGTAGCCCCGCCTGTCCGACGGGTCGCCCCAATGTCGCATAGACCCCGCCCGGACCAACCATCCTGCTCTAGAGCATAAAGGGCTCCGGCGGGAACTCCTTCCGCAAGGCCGGAGCGAGGGACGAGCGGGTTCGGCGCCTCTCAGCCGTCGAGAAGCTCCTCGTCGCAGATCACGGTCGCGACCTGCTCGCTCTCGAACCGGGCGTCGAGGGTGCCGGAGGGCAGGGCCGCTCCATCCTCCAGATGAGACATGAAGAGCCGCATCACGTGCTGCTTGCCGGCCTCCGTCACGGCCCGGAGGTTGTCGCTGTAATAGCGCCCCGCCGTCGCGGGGGAGGTCACGACCTCGTAGGCCGGGAAGTAGAACGTGTCCGGGCGCGCGGCCACGACCTCGTCCGCCACGACCCGCAGGGCCGATTTCGAATAGGCGTTCGAGACGAGCACGTGCCGGTCCGAATAGGTGGCCGCGATCGGCACCGGGGAGACCGTGAGGATGATGCGGGCGCGCGGGTTCACGCCGCGCAGCCGGTCGACGAAGCCCAGCATGTCGGCCGTCATCTCGCCGACGCCGGCATTGGCCCAGACATGGATGGAGGGGTCCCATTCCCCGCCCGCCACGCCCGGCGGCATCTGGAAGGCGGCGCCGTCCCGGGCATCCCGCCATCCCTCGGTCAGGCCGAGCGTGAAGATGAAGGTGTCGAGCGTCTCGAACATGGCCCGGACGCAGGCGAGATGGCCGTCCCGCGCCGCGACCACCTCCGCCTCGCTCGCGTACCCGTCCGGCTCCATGCGGGGCCGGAAGGGATCGACGAAGCGCCCGTCCTCCCGCCGCCACGCCGTCGCGAGCGGCTGGAAATGCCCGAAGGCCCGGTCGAAGAGCTGGATGAGCTGACGCGTCGTGTAGATGTTGCCGTAGCGGGCGGAGAAGTTGGCCTCGAGCTCCGGATCGGTCCCGTCGCGGCGCTCGGGCGGCGCCTCGGTGGCGTAGAAGTTGAAGCCGGCCCGGCGGATCACCCGCGCGACCTCCTGGGCGAAGCAGCTCCCCGCCGTGGCGATGCGCTCCGTCCTGGACAGGCGGAAGCTCTCGCGGCGGGTCGGATCGAGCATGAAGGGCGGCACCGAGGCGACCGCCCGGCGCCAGTAGCGCTCGGCCGGCAGGTTCGCGTAAGGGTTCTGGCTGGTCATTCGGTCTCGCCCGGGGAGAGTTCCTGCATACACGATGAGCGTGTTCCGCATCGACAAGCGCGCGGTCCTGGACCGGCTGCCGGGCTGGCTCACGCCCTCCTCCCCGCGTCCCGGCCGCGGCGGCTCGCCTCGCATCGCCATCCTGGGCCATTGCCAGGGCGCCGCCATCGCGACCGCCATGCGGCTCCTCCTGCCCGAGGCGGAGATCAGCTTCATCTCCACGCACACGGTCCTGCGCCGCTTCGCCGGGCAGAAGGACCTCGTCTCCGCCCTGTCGGACCGCGACGTCGTGTTCGGCACGCCCTTTCCGCACGGCTTCCGGGCAGGGGGCGATTATGCGGGCCTGCGGGAGGAGACGGGGCTCATCCCCTACCCCGCCATCGTGTTCTCGGCCTTCCACCCCGACGCCATCTATGTCGGGGACGTGTGGAATCCCGCGACCTTCGTGCGGACCCCGCTCGGCGACTACAACTCCGCCCTCGGCCTGTTCGGGTTCCTCAAGGGCCTCTCGGTCGAGGAGACGCTCCGGCTGTTCGACGAAGCCGTCTACCGGCAGCTCGGCTACCTGGAAGCCTGGGACGGCGCCGCGGCCTCGCTCCTCCAGATCGGCCGGGATGCCGGCTACGACCTCGCGGCGGACCTGGTCCGCTGGTCCCGCCGGGGCGCCTTCATGCACGTGATCAACCATCCGCGCATGTTCGTGACCAACGATCTCGCCCGCGGACTGCTGCGCCGCGCCGGGATCCCGTTCGAGGATTGCGACCTCGATTCCTTCGCGGCGGACGAGATCGCCCGGCGCGGGGCCTGGCCCGTCTATCCGCCCGTGGCGGCGCGGCTCGGGATCGAGGGTGGCGGCTACGCCTTCCTGAAGCCGGCCGAAGGACGCCGCCCGCCCGCCACGACGGGCCTTCGGGCCTTCATCGCGGAGAGCTTTCGAACTTACCGGACCCATGACCGGGCGCGGCTCCGCTCCGAACGCGTGGAGGCATGGCTCGCCAATTCGGCCCTGGCCGACGATCTGGCACGAAGAGCCCGATCCTCGGCCTGAAGGTCAGTTCGCCCACTCGCCCCGGCGCATGACGGGCTCCGCCGCGCCGTCGGCCGTGATGCCGTCGACGTCGATCTCGGCCGAGCCGATCATCCAGTCGATATGGATGAGCGAGCGGTTGCAGCCGCGCTCGACGAGCGCCTCCTCCGACATGGAGAGGCCGCCCCGGATGCATTTCGAATAGGCCTGCCCGAGCGCGATGTGGCTGGCGGCGTTCTCGTCGAAGAGCGTGTTGTAGAAGAGCAGCCCCGATTGCGAGATCGGCGAGGAGTTGGGCACGAGCGCCACTTCCCCCAGCCGCCGCGCGCCCTCGTCCGTGTCGAGGACCTTGCCGAGCACCTCCTGGCCGGTGCGGGAGGTGGCATCGACGATCCGCCCCTCCTCGAAGCGCACGCGGATCTCCTCGATCACCGTCCCCTGGTAGGAGAGCGGCTTGGTCGAGGTGACCGTGCCCGAGACCCGCAGCTTGTGCGGCGTCGTGAAGACCTCCTCGGTCGGGATGTTGGCATTGCAGATCACGCCGTTGCCCGCCCTCGTCGCGCCGCCATGCCATTCGTGCTCATCCGCGAGCCCGACTTCGAGATCGGTGCCGGGGCCGCGGAAGCGCAGGGCGCGATACGCCTTGGCGTTCAGGTATTCGGTCCGGGCCCGCAGCTGCGAATTGTGCTGCCGCCAGGCCTCGATGGGATCCTCGCGGTCCACGCGGGACGCGTTGAAGATCGCCTCCCACAGCTTCGGGACGGCCACTTCGTCCGGCTCGCCGGGGAAGACCGCCCGCGCCCAGGCCGGCGTCGAGGCTGACACGATGGTCCAGTTGACGGCGAAGCCCGCGATCAGCTCCAGCGCCGGCATATACGCCTTCGAGCGAGCCCGGTTGGCGCGCGCCACCTTGTCCGCATCCTGGCCGGCAAGCAGCGAGGGGTCGTCGCCCGCGATGGCAAGCCGTGCCGCCCCGGACCGGAAGGCGGCCGCCATGCCCTCGTAGAGCCACGACGGCGCGTGATCGAAAGCCTCCTCCGGGGCATGGGTGAAGCGCATCAGGGCGGCGAGTTCGTCCGTATAGAAGGTTGTCACCAGGGAGGCACCGGCCCGATAGGCCTGCTCCGTGATCGCCCGGGCGAGCGGCACCGCGTCGAGCGGCGCCGTCATCACGAGCTCCTGCCCCTTCTGCAGTCCGAGCCCGACCTTCACGGCGACCTCCGCGAGGCGCTCCAGGCGCACGTCGTGCCCGATCTCCGAAAACGGCTTCGTGTCGTGGAAGGTCATCGCCTCACGCCTCCTTGAACCGGCAGCATCCGTCCGCCGGGGTACCGCACCCGCAACCCCTCACGCCGAGAAGCGTCGGATGCCGTCCTTGCTCTCAGCCAGGCGCAGCCGGTCGCGGCGCGCCAGATAATTCACATGGGCCAGGGTCTCGCCGAAGGCGAACCCGGTCTGGTGCGCATCGAGCGCCCGATGGAAGATCTTCGGGATGAGCTCCGCCGCCGAATGCGGCTCCTCCCGGCAGGCCGCGACCAGGGTGGCGCAGCGATCCTCATGGTGCTGCAGCATGGCCTCGATGCGCCTGTGGAGGCCGTAGAACGGCAGATCGTGGCCGGGCAGGACCAGCACGTCATCCGCGATGCGCTTGCGGAGGGCCCGGAGCGAGCGGAGGAAAATCCCGAGGGGATCGCCCTCCGGGTCGCGCGCCAGCACGGCGACGTTCGGCGAGATGCGCGGCAGCACCTGGTCGGCCGAAAGGAAGACCTTGTCCTCGACGAGATGCAGCATGATCTGCTCGGGCGCATGGCCACCGCCCGTCAGAACGTGGAAGTCGCGGCCTCCGATCCGAAGCCGCTCGCCCGCGATGATGCGGCGGAAGGTGGCAGGCAGGCCGGAGACCATTTTGAGGTAGCCGTGCCCCCGGGTCATGACGGCCTGGGTCGTCTCCTCGTCCAGGCCGTTCGACTCGTAGAAGTTTCGATAGGGCTCCGCCTCCAGGGCACCCGGGTCGAGGTGGATGATGAGCGCGGTAAGATACTCGGCCTCGCTCGTCTCGAGCGTCAGGCCCGTCCTGTCGGCCAGCCATTTGGCCAGGCCGACATGGTCCGGGTGGCAATGGGTAACGATCAGCCGCGTGATGCGCTGCCCGGCGAGCGGACCGGCCAGGAGCTTCGCCCAAGCGCCCCGGCAGGCGCGGTCGTCGATACCCGTATCGAGGATCGCAACTCCGCCGTCATCGTCGATTAGGTAGACGTTGACGTGATCGAGGCGAAACGGGAGCGGAAGCCGGGCCCAGCGAATTCCGGGCGCGACCTCGATGGCTTCGCCCGGTCCTGGCGGCGCCTGGAAGGGATGCTGGAGATCGAGGTCTGGGGGAGGAAGAGCCATTCCCTCCGGGGGTAGCCCGCGACGCGGGATGGCTCAAGCCCGCGGGACAATGCTGCACCCATGAAGGGTTCGGTTTCAGACGGCGTTCAGTTACTGGGGCCGAAAGGACGGACGACTTGCGCTGACCGCCGGATAGCGGCCCACGGGACGGCTCGGCGGTTCAAGACGGCTCAATCGAGTAGATTCCTATGCTGAAGGACGTCAATTTCCGGGACGAGACGCCGGCGGGAGGGTCGCAGCGGGGGGGCACGCCGGCGGCGAGCCCGGACCTTCGCGAGGCGATCCTCGCCAAGCTTCGCTTCGCAGTCGGCCGCGAGCTTTCCGCGGCGCGCGATCACGACTGGTACGTGGCGACGGCCCTGGCCGTGCGGGACCGGGTCGTCGAGCGCTGGCTCGAATCGATCTCCCGCACGGGGCCGGAGACGAAGAACGTCTACTATTTCTCGCTCGAGTTCCTGATCGGGCGGCTGTTCTTCGACACGATCTCGAACCTGAACATCGCCGGGGAGGTGAGACAGGCGCTCGCTGGGCTCGGCGTCGATCTCGACCGCCTGCGGACGATCGAACCCGATGCCGCGCTTGGGAATGGCGGGCTCGGCCGGCTCGCCGCCTGCTTCATGGAATCGCTCGCGACGCTCGACATCCCGGCCTTCGGCTACGGGATCCGGTATGATTACGGGCTTTTCCGCCAGGCGATCGCGGATGGCTGGCAGCAGGAGATCCCCGAGGACTGGCTTTCGTTCGGCAACCCTTGGGAGTTCGAGCGACCCGACATCCGGTATCACATCCAGTTCGGCGGATCGGTCGAGATGGTCGGGCGGCCCGACGGGACCATCGCCCACATCTGGCACTCGGCCGAGACCGTGAATGCTGTCGCCTTCGACACCCCGATGGTGGGTTGGCGGGGCCGCCGCATCAACACGTTGCGCCTCTGGTCCGCCCGCGCCACAGACCCGCTGGAGCTCGAGACGTTCAACCGCGGCGACTATGTCGGGGCGGTCGCCGACCGGATGCGCGTGGAGGCGATCTCGCGCGTGCTCTACCCGAGCGACGCGACCCCGGCCGGCCAGGAGCTGCGGCTGCGGCAGGAATACTTCTTCACTTCGGCTTCGCTCCAGGACCTCCTGCGACGGCATCTCGAGCGCCATCCGGACTTCTCGAACCTGCCGGACCACGCGGCCATCCAGCTCAACGATACGCATCCAGCCATCGCCGTACCGGAGCTGATGCGGCTCCTCGTCGACGAGCACGTGATCCCCTGGGACGAGGCCTGGCGGATCACGACCGCGACCCTGAACTACACGAACCACACGCTCATGCCGGAGGCGCTGGAGACCTGGCCGGTCGAGCTGATGGAGCGCGTCCTCCCGCGCCACATCCAGATCATCTACCTGATCAACTTCCTGCACCTCGAAAGCCTCGCCAAGGACGGCGAGATCTCTGCCGACCTCGTGCAGCGCATCTCCCTGATCGACGAGACCCACGGACGCCGCGTCCGCATGGGGCCGCTCGCCTTCATCGGCTCGCACCGGGTGAACGGGGTCTCGGCCCTGCATACGGAGCTGATGCGCAAGACGGTCTTCAGCGACCTCCATGCGCTCTATCCCGACCGGATCACGAACAAGACGAACGGCGTGACGTTCCGGCGCTGGCTGCAGC
Organism: Pseudomonadota bacterium; assembly: GCA_023423995.1. Lineage (GTDB taxonomy): Bacteria > Pseudomonadota > Alphaproteobacteria > Rhizobiales > Beijerinckiaceae > Enterovirga. Next base: position 7,336 of record JAFAEL010000168.1, read on the forward strand.
AGGCGAACCCCGACCTGACCCGGCTTCTCGTCGAGGCGGTCGGCCCGGAGGTGCTGGACGATCCGGAGAGCCTGACGCGGGTCGAACGGCTCGTCGGCGATCCCGGCTTCCGCGAGCGCTTCATCGCCGTTCGGCGCAAGAACAAGGAACGGCTGGCGCGCGAGATCACGGACCGGCTCGGCATCCGGGTCGACCCGGCCGCCATGTTCGACGTACAGATCAAGCGCATCCACGAATACAAGCGACAGCACCTCAACCTGATCGAGACCGCCGCCCTCTACCAGGCGATCAAGGCCGAGCCGAACCGCGACTGGGCGCCCCGCGTGAAGATCTTCGCCGGAAAGGCGGCCTCGAGCTACGTGGTGGCCAAGCTGATCATCAAGCTGGCCTTCGACCTGGCGAAGACGATCAACAACGACCCCGACATGCGCGGCCGTCTCTCCGTCGCGTTCCTGCCGAACTACAATGTGAGCCTTGCCGAGATCATCATCCCGGGCGCGGACCTCTCCGAGCAGATCTCCACGGCGGGGCTCGAAGCCTCCGGCACCGGCAACATGAAGCTGGCGCTGAACGGCGCCATCACGATCGGCACGCTCGACGGCGCGAATGTCGAGATCCGCGAACGGGTCGGGCCGGAGAACATCGCAATCTTCGGCCTCACCGCCGAGGAGGCGCTGGAGCGCAAGGCCGATCCCGAGCATGCCCGTAAGGCGATCGAAGCCTCACCGCGGCTGGCCCATGCGCTCGAGGGCATCGCCTCGGGGGTCTTCTCGCCCGACGATCCGGAACGGTTCGCAGGGCTGGTCGCCGGTTTGCGCGACCACGACCCGTTCCTGGTCACGGACGATTTCGACTCCTACTGGGACGCGCAGCGCGGCCTGGACGGCCTCTGGCGCCGCCCCGAGGAGTGGTGGCGCGAGAGCATCCTCAACGTAGCGCGTGTGGGCTGGTTCTCGTCCGACCGCACGATCCGGGAATACGCCGACGAGATCTGGCACGTGCCGGTCGGCAAGTAGGAGTTCGGCTCAGGGTATCTCGTAGAGGGCGACCTCGGCGGCCACGCCCCTGAGGGCTGCCCGGAGGGGCGTCGGCTCGATCCCGCTCTCAGCCAGGATCTGCCGGGTCTCGCTGTTCTCGACCACGCGGTCGGTGGCGAAGATCGCCCGCGACAAGGCGAGGTTCTGCACCCGCGAGGCGATGTTCACGGTCTGCCCGAAGAAGTCCTGGCGGTCGTTCAGGCTCACCGCGAGGCAGGGTCCCTCGTGCATGCCGATCTTCAGGAGAAGATCCTCGCTGCCGCGCTCCCGGTTAAGCGCTGCCATGGCGTCGCGCATGCGGAGCGCCGCCGCGACCGCGCGATCGGGCGTCGGGAAGGTCGCCATCACGGCGTCTCCGATCGTCTTCACGACGGCCCCAGCCTCCTCCCCGACGATGTCGTGCAGCACCGCGAAATGGCTTCGGACGATGTCGTAAGCGGCAAGGTCCCCGACCCGTTCGTACAACTCGGTCGAGCCCTTCAGGTCCGTGAACAGGAAGGTCAGGCTGGTAATCTTTAGCCGCTGGTCCACGTCCAGCGTGTCGGTACGGTGGATGTCCCGGAACGTCTGGTTCGCCAGGAGGCGCTTCGCCGTCAGGAACGGGCGGCGCCGGCCGAGCAGATCGTGCAACCCCTTGCCGGCTACCCAGACGCCGGGGAGGGCCCGGGAGGGCGAGCGGTTCTCGATGGAAAGTCGCAAGGGGCCGGGCCGCAGCGTGATCGGCTCCGTGTGGCCCGCGACGTCGTCGATCACGAAGGTCACCTGCTGACGCTCGCGCGTCGGCTCACCCTTCACGTCCAGGAACTGCGTCGAATGAGTCACCGGATCGAAGACGATCACGAATTCGGACGGCAGTTGCAGGGACAGCAGCGCCCGATCGCCGGGTGGCAGCTCGACATGTTCGAGGACGATGTCGTCGATCAGGTCCGTGAAGTCGGGCGGCAGGTCGACCCCCGAGCTCCAGAAGAGCTGGCGGCAATATTCCCCCATCGAGAGACTTTCAGGATCGTGCGCCGCGATCCTCCGCAGGCGCGGGCTGACCGTGAAGGTCACCTCGACCATCTCGTCCAGCGTCGGCTCGTAGCCGGCGGCGCACAGCTCGCAATGGTAGGCTTCGCTCCTCACCATCTTCAGCGTAGCGCTGGCCTGCATGACGCCGCCGCACCCTGGACAGAGCACGTTCCAGGAGAGGTCGAACAAGCCGAGGCGCGCCGCATGGAGCAGCGCACTGATCGCCTCATCCTCGCCAAGGCCCTTGTGCCGGGCCAGATGAAGAGGGTTGATCCGACTGAGCTCGTGGTCCGCGCCGGAGCGCACGAGCTCCTCGATGACGGCGGCGGCATCCTGAGCCGTCGCTTGTCTCAGGGCCAGGAACCCTGCATCAGCCTCGCTCATGCCGGAAGGCTACTCCGATCGACCCGGCAGCACCAGAGACTGCCCGGCGAACCGGTTCAGCCCCGGAGGAAGGCCAGCAGATCCGCGTTGAGCCGGTCCTGATGCGTCTGGGCGAGGCCGTGCGGCGCACCCTCGTAGATCTTCAGCGTGGCGCCTTTCACGATCTTGGAGGACATCAAGGCCGAGGCGCCGATCGGAACGATCTGGTCGTCGTCGCCGTGGACGATCAGGGTCGGCACGTCGATGCGCTTCAAGTCCTGGGTATAGTCGACTTCCGAGAACTCGCGGACGCAGTCGTACTGGCCCTTGTGGCCGCCCATCATGCCCTGCAGCCAGAACGAGTCGCGAATGCCTTCCGAAAGCTTCGCGCCATCCCGGTTGTAGCCGTAGAAGGGCATCGCAAGGTCCTTGTAGAACTGGGCTCGATTGTCGGCGAGACCCCTGCGGATCCCATCGAAGACCTCGATCGGCAGGCCGCCCGGATTGTTTTCGGTCTTCAGCATGAGGGGCGGCACCGCCCCGATCAGTACGACCTTGGCAACACGGCTCGTGCCATGCCGGCCGATATAGTGCGCGACCTCGCCTCCCCCAGTGGAATGTCCGACCAGGACGGCACCGGTGATGTCGAGCTTGTCGAGCAGCTCGTCGAGATCGTCCGCGTATTGGTCCATGTTGTTGCCGTCCCAGGTCTGGGACGAGCGGCCATGCGAGCGGCGGTCATGCGCGACGACGCGGAAGCCGTTCTGGCCGAGGAACAGCATCTGCGCGTCCCACGCATCGGCCGAAAGCGGCCAGCCGTGGCAGAAGACGACCGCCTGCCCCGAGCCCTGGTCCTTGTAGAAGATGCCTGTGCCGTCGCGGGTGGTGATCGTGCTCACGTGGCTGCTCCTCAGTCGCGGCGGCGTTCTACCGTGCGGCGCAACGTCTCAACCCTGCAGGAAATCACAGGTCGGCGGACGCCCGAGCTTCACAGAGTTCCGCAGACCGGTCCGGACAGGAAGCCGGCGAGATCGGTAGTGACGTGGTCGATATGCGGCGCCTCGACGACCTCCTGCTCGAAGGCGTCCCGGAACGGGTCCACGGTCTTTGGCAGCACGAGGCAGGTGGTCATGCCAAGGTCATGCGGAACCAGGAGGTTCCTGGCGATGTCCTCGAACATCGCGGCCCGTGCCGGTTCCACCCCGTGCCTCTCCAGGAAGAGATCGTAGGCCCGCCGGTCGGGCTTGGGCGTGAAACCGGCGGCCTCGATATCGAAGACATCTTCGAAATGGTCGAAGATGCCCAACTTCATCGCCACGTTCTGGGCGTGCTTGCGCGAGCCGTTCGTCAGGATGAGCTTGCGGCCGGGGAGCTTCTCGATGGCATCCCCGAGCAGCGGATTCAGCTCGATCGCCGAATGGTCGATGTCGTGAGCGAAGTCGAGGAAGTCGGCGGCATCGATGCCCTCCTCTTCCATCAGCCCCCGCAGGGTCGTGCCGTAGCGGTGGTAATAGTGCTTCTGCAGTGCGCGGGCCGAGAGCCCGTCGATCTCGAAATGCTGCATCAGGTAGAGGGTGATGCGCTCGTCGACCTGCGGCCAGACCCGCGCCTCGTGCGGATAGAGCGTGTTGTCGAGATCGAAGATCCAGGTCTCGACATGCTCGAACCCGCGGGCCTGCGCCGCGGATTTGTGGGGTAAGGACAATGCGCCCATCGCGAGACGAAAAGGGGGCCATACGGCCCCGCCAGTTTCGAAGATAGGAGCGACTGGAACCGGGGGGAAGCCCCGGCCGGATCAGGCCCTGACCAGCGTTCCTGCCCCGTAATCGGTGAAGAGCTCGAGCAGGACCGCATGCGGGACCTTTCCGTCGAGGATCACGACGGCCTCGACCCCGCGCTCGATCGCGTAGATGCAGGTCTCGATCTTCGGGATCATGCCCCCCGTGATGGTGCCGTCCGCGATGAGCCGCCGGCAATCCTCGACCGTGAGCTCGGGGATCAGGTTCTTGTCCTTGTCGAGCACGCCCGGCACGTCGGTCAGGAGCAGGAAGCGCTTTGCCCCCATGGCGCCGGCGATCGCACCAGCGAAGGTGTCTGCGTTGACGTTGTAGGTCTGGCCGTCGGCACCGGACGCGACCGGCGCGATGACCGGGATGAGCTCCGATTTCAGCACCGCGTCCAGCACGGCGCGATCGACGCGCTCGGGCTCGCCCACGAAGCCGAGATCGAGCTCCCGCTCCTCTTTCGAGGCGGGATCCACGGCCGTGCGCACCGCCTTGCGGGCGACGACCATGTTGCCGTCCTTGCCGCAGAGGCCGATGGCGCGCCCGCCCTCGGTCGAGATCCAGCCGACGATCTGCTTGTTGATCGAGCCAGCCAGGACCATCTCGACCACCTCGACGGTCGCCTCGTCCGTAACCCTGAGCCCACCTTCGAAGGTCGACTTGATGCCGAGCTTGTCGAGCATGCGCCCGATCTGCGGGCCCCCGCCATGCACCACGATCGGCTTCAGGCCGGATTGCTCCAGCAGGACGATGTCCTCGGCAAAATCCTCGGCCGCGGCGGGGTCGCCCATGGCGTGGCCGCCATACTTGATGACCACCACCTGCTGGTCGTAGCGCTGCATGTGCGGCAGCGCCTGGACGAGCACCTCGGCCCGCACGGGTGCGGAGGGCAGCGTGTCGGTCATCGGAAAACTCCGGTCGGAACGTTGTGGGAGTGTGGGCGCGCTCAGGCCGCGTGCTGGCGCGACCTGGATTGGCCGGAAAAGCCGAAGGTCACCCGCATCCCCTTGTGGGACTCGTCCTGCCCCCATTCGGCATCGAGCTTGGTGGCCATGGCCTTGACGATCATCCGGCCGAGGCCCTTGGCTGAGCGAGGCGCCGGGGGCGTCGTATCGCGGCCCACGCCATCGTCCTCCACGATCAGCATCACCCGCCCCGTCGGCTCCTTGAGCAGCTTGACCCGGATCGGCCCCTTTCCGTCCGGATAAGCGTATTTCATCGCGTTGAGCACGAGCTCGGTGACGACGACGCCGACCGCGACGGCCTTGTCCGGATCGACCTCGACCGGCTCCGCCTCGAGCAGGAGGCGGTGCGCCTCGCCGTCTTCCGCCGAGTTGCGCAGGTCCTCGACGAGGCCTTTCAGGTACTGGTCGAGCGCGACCGACTGCACGTCGTCGGACGTGTAGAGCCGCCGGTGCACCTGGGCCACCGCCATCACGCGCCGATTTGCGCCGGCGAGCGCGGATTTGACGTCCTCGTTCTGGCTGGCGGAGGCCTGGAGGTGCAGCAGCGCGGCGATGATCTGCAGCGAGTTTCCGACGCGGTGGTTCACCTCCCTCATCAGGAGCGCGCGCTCGGCCGCAAGCGCCTCGAAGCGGTCCCGCGCCTCGCGCACCTCCGCCTCGGCGGCCTCCTTGGCGCGGCGCAGCCCGACCGCATGAATAGCCTGCTCGATCGCGGCGGTCAGAAGCGGAAGGAACTCCTCACCGATCGTCTTCACGACATAATCGGAGGCGCCGGCCTTGAGGGCGGCAACGGCGACGCTGCTCTCCTGCGTCCCGGTCACATAGACGACGGGCGGGGGGTCGGGCAGCGCTCGGATGCGCGCCAGCGTCTCGAGCCCGTCCTGGCCCGGCATGTAGTGATCGAGCGCCACGACATCGATGCCGCCCTGCTCGATCCGACGGAGGCCGCCGTCGCCATTCTGCGCGATCTCGACCGTATAGCCGCGCCGCTCCAGCCCCTTCTGGACGAGGCGGGCCAGACCAGGGTCGTCATCGACATACAGGACGCGGAGCGACCGGTCGGTCATGCGGCCTCGGGCACCTGAATCACGGAGAAGAAGAGCCCAAGCTGGCGGATCGCGTTGGCGAAGCCTTCGTAGTTCACCGGCTTGGTGATGTAGACGTTGCAGCCCAGGTCATAGCAGCGCTGGATTTCGCGCTGATCGTCCGTGGTGGTGAGGATCACGACCGGCGCCCGGCGCAGATGCTCGTTGTCCTTCACGATCTTCAGGATGTCGACGCCCGTCATGTCGGGCAGGTTCAGGTCGAGCAGGATGAGGAGCGGCTTGCCGGCATTGTCGCGGCCGCTTCCATCGGGGCCGAGGAGATGAGCCAGGGCGCTGGTTCCGTTCGGAAAGGGCAGGATTTCGTTGGTGACGCCCGCACGGCGGATGTTCTTCTCGATCAGACGGGCGTGACCCTCGTCGTCCTCGACCATGATGATGGTCACGGGCATCGTCATGCTGCCTTCCTTTGCGTCTCGGCCGACCACCGCTTAGGCAAGACGACGGAGAAAGTCGAACCCTGGCCGGGCTTCGACGTCAAGGTGATCGTGCCCCCGAGGCGTCGGACCAGCGCGCGCACATGCGCGAGCCCGATCCCCTCACCTGGCCGGTCCTGCGTACCCGCACGACGAAACAGTTCGAAGACACGGTCTCGATCCTTGGGGTCGATGCCGCGGCCGTTATCGCGAACTTCATAGACGACATTCGGGCCTCTCACCCGCCCTGTCACCTCGATCTCGCCCGGCACGCCGGGACGGAGATACTTGATCGCATTCTCAACGAGATTGGAGAAGATCTGCTCGAGCGCAAGGCGGTCGCTGGCGATCGGAGGGAGGCGGGAGACCTCGATCGTGGCGTTTGCGGCCTCTGCCTGGACGGTGGCGTTCTTCCTGATCGCCTCGATCAGGGCCGTCATGTCGACGCGCTCGGGCCGGAAATCGCGGCGTCCTTCACGCGACAGCTTCAGGATCGCGTTGATGAGGCGGTCCATCTTGCTGATGGATGTCCGGATGAAACTGATCGCCTCGTCGAAATCCTCGCCGAGCTGCTTGTCGGCCTTCTGATCCGCCGGGGAGACGTCCGGGCCCCGCAACGCTTCCAGCCGCCGGAACGTATCCTCGCGGAGGGCTTCCAGCTCGGACGTGAACCCCATGATGTTCACGAGCGGCGAGCGCAGATCGTGGCTGACGATGTAGGCGAAGCGCTGCGCCTCCTCGTTCGCCTCGCGGAGATCGGCCTCGCGCTCCTGCAGGGATTGCGAGGCATAGGCGAGGCGCGCGCCGACCTGGTTCGCCTCTGCGAGGCGGGTGTGAAGCGGTTCGACAGGCTCGCCGCGCCCGAGGGCTTCGGCCCTTTCCGACAGCTGCCGGATCGGCGCCGTGATGCGCTGGCCAAAGAGAAGGCCAAGCACGACAGAGAGGGCGACGATCACGATCCCGATAGCGGCAAAGAGCGAGAGCGACCGCCAGAGCGGCTCGTTGAGCTCGGCGTACCGGATGCCGACCGCGGCCACGAAGCCCGTCAGCCGCGAACGTGAATAGGCTCCGAAAACCGGAATTCCGTCGGCCGTAGTACCGGCCCAGGTGCCTTCGAGCCCCACCGTGCTGTCCCGAAGATCCTGCGTGGCGAGCTTGCCGACGAAATCCTCCGGCCGAGGGGTGCGGGCCATGATGACGCCGGCGCGGTCGACGATCGAGACCGTATAGCTGGCCGGATGTTCCGCCCGCGCGATGATGTTCTGGAGGCGGCTCTGGCTCAGGCTGAAGGCAAGTACATAGGCGGGTGCGCCGCCCCGGCGGACGAGCGTCGTGATCCCGAAGACAAGTTCACTGGACACGCGGCCCTTGAAGAGATCGGTCACCACGGCGCGGCCGGGCTCGCGAATGGCTCCCTCGATGGGCATGTTTCCGCTCGGCAGCGGCTCCCCCCAGGGTACGCGCACGTTGACGAGCTGCCGGCCGCTCAGGTCGAAGAGGACCGGGGCGATCCCTTCCTGCCGCTCCGCGAACTGCTTCGCCTGGTTGTAGAAGGCCTGGAAGTCTCCACTCTGCAGGTTTGTGGAAAGCGCCAGGACGTCCAGCGACGCAGCCAGGCCCGCGATCTCCTGGTCGAGGGCGACGGCTACGTTGCGCGCCACATCGCCTGCCTCGTCCTCCAGGCGGGTCCGCTCGTTTGCGGCGATCTGCCACAAGAGGAAGCCGACGAAAACCAGGATCGGGGCGGCGAGGACGGCCGTGAAGATACCGAGATGCCCGCGCACCGAAATCGCGCGGATCGGTGCGGGCTCAGGCGCCGCGTCGGATGGATCGAGCGTATCTGGCATGGGGCGAGTGGCTGGCCGGGCGGGCGGTGCTGCAGTCGGACGCCGAGGCGTCCTTCACAAGCGGATCAAGGCCTGTGTTCGAGCCGACCCCAGGCCGGTTGCCACAATCCGCTCTTATCGATCACGACCACCTCCCGACTGAGTTCGTTGGCGAGGTGGCATCCGACCGCGAGGGCCTGATGGGCTCCGAGGGACCCGTCACGGCCGAAGCTGAGCGGAGGAACGTCGCTTCCAGGCGCCAGTGTGGGACCCTCCACCTCGCCGACAGCATCCTTCCCGTCTCGTCGGATCGTCACGGTAACGGCGTCGGGGTCGGGGTCCTCGACTTGGGCGAAGCTGTTGGCGGGGGTAGCCATCCTGCCCGTCAGCCCGCGGGTGCGAGTTCGGTCTCCGCGACGGCCCGCTCCTGCCCGTTCGGGCTCTTGATGCGGTAGTGGTAATCACCGTTCGGGGTCGCCGGCAGCTGGCGAACCACCTCGTAGACCCCGTCGCCCGAACGGTCGAGGAACCGTGTCCTGACCTTCACGCGCTGCCCCACGATGAAGCGATGCTCCGCCATATCGGTACTCCTTGCTGCACAAGGCCGAGCGCGTCGCCGGGCTGGCGCCTCAAGGGCCTTCTCGGACGGCAACCAATAGTCGAGAGGGCGCCGTAAGGCGCGCAAGATGGCGGGTCGGCGCAGATCGGCCGATGTCCCCACCTTTATATTGCTGAGCTTGGGGAAAGGGCAAGTTTTACGCGGGCTTTCGTCCGACGATAACGGCCGCGGCCGCGACGAGCGCCCAGCCGGCGATGAGCAGGATGCCGCCCGCCGGCGCCGCCATAGGGAACAGCGCCGCGCCCTGGAATGCGCGGGAGGCGAGATCTCCCGAGAAGAGCGCGAGCCCAATCGCAAGAAGGCTCCCGGCCGCGAGAGCCGTCGGACGATGGACGAGGTATGTCGCGATCGCCGCCGCAAGCCCGATCAGCGCTGGCGCGTGCGCCAGAAGGAAGCGGGCCGACACATCCAGCGTGCCGCCGCCGCCCGTGACGTGGGAGGCCGCGGCGGAGAGCGCGACGCCAAGGCAACCGGCGATTGCGCCGAGTGCCACCAAGACGCGTTCGGGCCAACCCCTCGCAGAACCCAACCCCGGCATCGCCGCCTCGAAATCTCCGGCGCCTCAGAACAGAAAGTAGCGCTGGGCCATGGGTAGCACCTCGGCCGGCTCGCAGACCAGAAGCTCGCCGTCGGCACGAACGTCGTAGGTCTCCGGGTCGACCTCGATCACGGGGGTCGCGTCATTGTTGACCATGCTCTTCTTGGAGATGCCGCCCCGCACGTTCTCCACCGCCACGAGCTGCTTGCCGACCCCGAGCCGGTGCGCGAGCCCGTCCTCGACCGCGGCGCCGGACACGAAGGTCAGAGACGTTTGCATCCGGGCCCGCCCGAATGCTCCGAACATCGGGCGGTAATGCACGGGCTGCGGGGTCGGGATGGAGGCGTTCGGATCGCCCATCGGGGCGGCCGCGATCGCCCCGCCCTTGATGATGCAATCCGGCTTCACGCCGAAGAAGGCCGGCGACCAGACGACGAGATCCGCGAGCTTCCCAACCTCGACCGAGCCGATATGTCTCGAGACGCCGTGCGCGATGGCGGGGTTGATTGTGTACTTCGCCACGTAGCGGCGGGCCCGCAGGTTGTCGTTGTCGCCCGTCTCGCCGGGAAGGGGGCCGCGCTGACGCTTCATCTTGTCGGCGGTCTGCCAGGTCCGGATGATCACCTCGCCGACGCGGCCCATGGCCTGGCTGTCCGAGGACATCATCGAGAGCGCGCCGATATCGTGGAGGATGTCCTCGGCCGCGATCGTCTCCTTGCGGATGCGGCTTTCCGCGAATGCGAGGTCCTCGGGGATCGAGGGCGACAGGTGATGGCACACCATCAGCATGTCGAGATGCTCGTCGATGGTGTTCTTCGTGTAGGGCCGCGTGGGGTTCGTGGAGGACGGCAGCACGTTCGGCAGGCCCGCGACCTTGATGATGTCCGGCGCATGCCCGCCGCCCGCGCCCTCCGTGTGGAAAGCGTGGATGGTGCGGCCCTTGAAGGCCGCGATCGTGTCCTCGACGAAGCCCGACTCGTTCAGCGTATCGGTATGGATCATCACCTGGATGTCGAACCGGTCGGCGACGTCGAGGCAGCAATCGATCGCGCCGGGCGTCGTTCCCCAATCCTCGTGCAGCTTCATGGCGCAGGCCCCCGCCCGCACCATTTCCTCGAGCGCCGCCGGCTGCGACGCGTTCCCCTTTCCGGCAAAGCCGATGTTCATCGGAAAGGCATCCGCCGCTTCGATCATGCGGGCGAGGTGCCACGGGCCGGGCGTGCAGGTGGTCGCGAAGGTGCCGTGCGCCGGGCCGGTGCCGCCGCCGAGCATCGACGTGATGCCCGACATCAACGCCTCCTCGATCTGCTGCGGGCAGATGAAGTGGATGTGGCTGTCGAAGCCGCCGGCCGTGACGATCTTACCCTCGCCGGCGATGACCTCGGTGCCAGGGCCCACGATGATGTCGACGTTCGACTGCACGTCAGGATTGCCGGCCTTGCCGATCGCTACGATCCGCCCGGCGGAGATGCCGATATCGGCCTTCACGACGCCCCAGTGATCGAGGATCACGGCATTGGTGATCACCGTGTCGACGGCGCCCGCGAAGTTGGGCGCTTGGCTCTGCCCCATCCCGTCCCGGATGACCTTGCCACCGCCGAACTTCACCTCCTCGCCATAGGTCGTGTGATCGCGCTCGACCTCGATCACCAGCGATGTGTCGGCGAGCCTGATGCGGTCGCCCGTGGTCGGGCCGAACATGTCGGCATAGGCCGAACGGGGGAGGGACGCGGGCGGTCGGGAGTTGGTCACTTCGGAGCCTCGCTCATCGGGTCTTCGGCTTGAGTTAGCGGAACAGCTCGCTTCGCCGCGTGCCTGCGTCGAAGGTCACGGTCGCCTCGCATCCCGCGTGCCGGTTTACCTGTCCAAGCAGGTGATCCGTAAAGCCAGGCTTTCCACGTCGGAAGCCGTCTAGCGCTGCTGCGACGGCTTCGCGATGATCAAGGACGACGTTTGCGGCCGACAGGAGCCTCTCCAGGATGTCGATCAACACCGGCTTCGGCTGCGCCAGTGGATTCTCAAGCACCCACACGCTCTCCGCGAGCACGACCAGATTGACGTAGAAAGTCTCGCCGCTCGTAAGGACCAGGTCCCGTGCCGCGCGCATCTGGCCGGGACTGTCGTCTGGCCAGACACTCTCATCGATCAGCGCCCGAAGAAGGACGTTCGTATCAAGCCCGATCACGGCCGTCCGGACCGCCATCGAGCGGTCCGGCTCTGTTCAATCCAGCGTGCGATCTGATCCCCGTCGGCGGTGGTCGGCGCCTGCGAGACGATGCCGATCAGATCACCAAGGGAGGCCGACAAGGCTTCCACCTCGACCCTTCCCTCCTCGCTGTGGCGGAAGACGAGCTTGTCGCCGCTTTTCAGGCCGAGCGCGGAGCGGAGCTTCGCCGGGATCGTCACCTGGCCCTTCGAGGTCACGGTCGCTTCGAAGGTTTTCATCGCTTCGCCTTACTTTACGCCACGAACGTAAGGGGAGCCCCCTGCGGCAGCAAGTGGAGCATCGGAAGCGAAGCTTCGACCCCGTGTGGACAGCGGACGAGGAGGGTGCCGTCCCCTTACAGCTTCACGCTCTCGAGATAACCGCGGTTCCAGGTCGGGCTGATGAGTATCTCGTTCACGCAGACGGTCGCCGGCATGCGGGCGACGAAGAGGATCGTCTCCGCCATGTCCTCCATCTGCAGCATGCGGGCCTTGTCCTCGGCCGTGACCGGGATCGGGCGCTTGTCGATGATCGGCGTCGCGACCTCGCCCGGGCAGATGCAGCAGGACCGGATGCCGTTCCCGCATTCTTCCTGGTTGATGCTTTCGGACAGGGCGACGAGCGCGTGCTTCGCGGCCGAATAGGCCGGGCCGGTCAGGCGGGAGACGTAGCGGCCGGCCCAAGACGAGATCTGGATGATGAGGCCGGACCGTCGCTCCCGCATCATCGGCAGGACGGCTCGGGATGAATAGAAAGGTCCGTTGAGGTCGGCCCCGATCACGGCGTCGATACCGGCAACCTCGATCTCCTCCCAGCTCCGCTTGGGCACGTTCAGGCCGGCCGAGTTCACCAGGATGTCGCAGCGCCCGAAGCGCTCCCGGATGGTGCCGGCCACCCGTTCCACATCCTCGGACCGGCTCATATCGGCTGCCGCGACGAAAGCCTCGCCGCCGCTCTCACGAATTGCTGCGGCCGTCTCCTCCAGGGCCTCTGGCCTTCTGCCGCTGAGCACCAGCTTCGCGCCTGCCGACGCGAGCGAAGTTGCAGCGGCGGCGCCGATGCCTGATCCGGCGCCCGTGACCCAGGCGACCTCGCCCTCGATAGACCGCTGCATGTTTTCTCCCTCTCGGCTTCAGCCTCTGCGGACCTGAGTTCACCAACATCCCGGCGGGCTTCAGCCCGCCTCAGGCGCGTGGCGCCTGCCCGAAAATTCTGCTCCGATCGACCCTATGGCAAGGGAAAGGCAGGCTTCGCGAGCCGCCGCAGCTCTCCATAGGAGATCGTGCAGGTGAACGCCCCGAGCGCATAGGGAGCAACAGAATAGGGCATGAAGGTCACCTCCACGGAGCTCCCGCCGAAGGTCCAGTTCGCGAGGTCGCCCAGCGTCTCTGCGACGCCCTTCTTCGTGTCGCCGGCAAGATCGTGCAGCATCGCCCTCCCTTCGGGGCCATCCGGATCGTCGCCGCCTTCCTTGATCTTCTCGCGCAGCTGCCTGCCGACCTGCTCCTCGCACATCGAGACGATCGCGTTCCGGTTCGCGCCATCAACCAGGTCTCCGATCGACAGCTCGCGTCCTGACTTCATGTCGATGTTGATCGTCGCGACGGAGGGGTTCGGATGCGCCCCGCCGCTCATCTCGTAGCCATCGATACGGATCGAGAGCAGGCGATCCGACCCATATGCGATCCGGGCCTTCCGTTCCCACTCGTAGGGCGTGGCGCTTGCAGGATCGCCTGTCTTGGTCGGCGCCTCGGCCACGATCTTGCGAACCTTCCCGTTCAGCAGGTTCTCGGCCGGGGTTTTCGGCGCCCCGAAGCGGAACAGGAACAGGTTCACCGCGTAGGTGGACTTGCCGCCGGGGCGGTCGACGATCACGGGCGTGAGCGGGTTCGGAGTACCGGGGCCGGAATCCGGCTCGGCCGAGAGCGCGCGGGCCCGGACGAGATTGCGCTCGCGGAGGCAGGAGGCGAGGGCGCTGTCGCTCTGGCAACGCAGGTCCCTCATCTTCAGCCAGGCCCGCTGGTTCCGGACCAGAGCCGTCAGCTCCGCGCCGGAAAGGGTGCCCCGGAGCTTGTCGAAGGCGGCGCTCATCGCGTCATCGGCGGCCTTTGCGGCCGGGTCGCCGCAGATCGCTCGCTCGACCTTGCTCTTCGCCTGGGCGCAGTCGAACGCGAGCGCCGGCGCCGCGACCCCGACGCCGAAGGCAGAAAGACCAGCAAGGCTGGCTTGTCGGAGGGACCCTGCCATGGCGCGGCCTATACCTGCCCCATCACGTCCTGGCGGAAGCCATAGACCTCGCGCTTTCCACCATAAGGGACAAGCACGACTTCGCGCGTCGAGCCCGGCTCGAACCGCACCGCGGTTCCTGGGGCGATGTCGAGCCGCTTTCCGCGCGCCAACTCCCGGTCGAAGCGCAATGCCGGGTTCGATTCGAAGAAGTGGTAATGGGACCCAACCTGGATCGGCCGGTCGCCCGTATTGGCGACGGTCACGATCGTGCGCTCCGCGCCCTCGTTGAAGACGATCTCGCCCGGCTGCGTCGTCACCTTCCCGGGCACGTCCTCGGATGCGGCTCCGCGGATCGGATGATGGACGGTGACGAGCTTGGTGCCGTCCGGAAACGTGGCCTCGACCTGGATGTCGTGGATCATCTCGGGCACGCCCGGCATCACCTGATCGGCCGTGAGCACATGCGCGCCCGCCTCCATCAGTTCCGCGACGGAGCGGCCGTCCCGAGCGCCCTCGACGACGAAATCGGTGATGAGGGCGATCGCCTCGGGGTGGTTCAACTTCACGCCCCGCTGCAGCCGGTTGCGGGCCACCATCGCGGCCATGGCGACGAGCAGCTTGTCCTTTTCGCGCGGCGTGAGGTTCACGAACGGCTCCGTCAGAGATGCCAGACACGCGGCAGCTTCTGGCCGCGGAACAGACTCATGAAGCGTGCGGCGTCCCGCCGCAACGTCTCGATATCCGGCGCGAGGAAGCGAACGGCAAGAAGTCCGCCCCAGGCGCTCGCGCCACGCTGGCTCTCACCCTCCTCGAGAGCCGCACGGGCCTCCTCGATCCGGCTCTCCGCATCCGGCGCCACATAGATGATCGTCGCGAGCGCGCGGGCGCCGAAGGCCGTCGTGCGCTTCGCGAGCTGGTCGGCGATGACGCCCGTGATGCGGAGCGTGTCCGCATAGACGAGGCGGCCGCCGCGACGGATGCGCCAGCGATCCGCATAGGCGCCGCTGCGCATCGTCTCGCCGAAGGCCGCCCGACCGAAAACGGTCGCCTCGAACAGGAGTGCCGATGCGCCCGGCTCCAGCGCGACCTCCAGCGAGCGCCGAAGCCGCGCTGCGTCGTAGAGGATCGTTTCCTGCGGTACCCAGTCGAGGCGCCCCTCATTCGCGACCCGGATCGTCGTCGCGATTTCGGCCGTGTCGCCCTCGGAGCGGTAGATCTTCTCGGCCGCGGCCGTCGTGACGACCAGTTGGGCGCCGCCTCCGACCTCGATCTCGGTGGTGAAGCGGTCGCCGGCCGCAATGCCGCCCCCTGTGTTGATGGTGACCGCCTCCAGCGCCGGCCCCTCGGTCTTGGGCAATCTCAGGCGCGCCGAGCCGGTCTCGGCGATGCGCACGACGCGTGTCGCAGCCCCGAGGCGTTCGACGCCGAGCGCGATGCGGGCATCTGCGCGCTGGCGGCGGGTTGATTGCTGAGCGGTGTCTTGGCCGGGCTTGTCCCGGCCACCCCGTTCGGAAAAGTGCGAGATCAATCGAGCCGTCGGCGCAGAGGAGGGGCCGATCGCGGATCGGCTCGGGGGTGAAACAATATCGGGGTGGCCGGGACAAGCCCGGCCAAGACACTGGCCCGCCGGCAACGTCAGATCGCCATGCGACGCCGGACATCGTCGCCTGCGAGTTCGGCCCTTCCGCCGGACACGACCACCTCGCCGCGCTCCATCAGGATGAAGCGGTCCGCGAGGTCGCGCGCGAACTCGAAATACTGCTCGACCAGGAGGATCGCCATGTCGCCGCGCTCGCGCAGGTACGAGATCGCCCGGCCGATATCCTTGATGATCGACGGCTGGATGCCTTCGGTCGGCTCGTCCAGGACGAGCAGTTTCGGGCGGGTCGTCAGGGCGCGCCCGATGGCGAGTTGCTGCTGCTGACCGCCTGATAAGTCGCCGCCGCGCCGGTTCATCATCGATTTCAGAACCGGGAAGATCTCGAACACCTCGTCCGGCACGCTGCGCTGACCGCGCTTGAGAGGCGCGTAGCCGGTCTCCAGGTTCTCGCGCACGGTCAGCAGGGGGAAAATCTCGCGGCCCTGCGGGACATACGCGATGCCATTGCGGGCGCGATCATAGGGCTTCATCCGGGCGATATCCCGCCCCCCGAGCGTGATCGAGCCGCCCGCGATGGGGCGATGGCCGACGATGGCGCGCATCAGCGAGGATTTGCCGACGCCGTTGCGGCCGAGCACGCAGGTTACCTCCCCGGGCTTCGCCTCGACGGAGACGCCGCGCAGCGCCTGCGCGGCGCCGTAGAAGAGGGTGACGTTTTGGACGTTCAGCATGGGCGCGACCTGTCCCCTCCCCCCACGCAGTGGCGGGGAGGGTTAGGGTGGGGGGTACGACGTTGCCGATGGAAGCGTCCGCCGAAAGCGGGGCTCCCCCCACCCCGGCTCGCTCCTTCGGAGCGACTCGGCCCTCCCCACCGCAAGCGGGGGGAGGGAGAAAACCGCGCGGCTGCCATTCCCCTCACCGTCCCAGATACACTTCAATCACGCGCTCGTTGGCGCTGACCTGGTCGAGCGGGCCCTCGGCGAGGACTGATCCCTCGTGCAGGCAGGTGACCTTCACGCCGAGGTCGCGCACGAACACCATGTCGTGCTCGACCACGACCACGGCGCGGGTCTTGGCGATCTCGCGCAGAAGGTCGGCCGTGTCGGCCGTCTCCTGGTCGGTCATGCCTGCCGCCGGCTCGTCGACGAGGAGCAGCTTCGGCTCCTGGGCGAGCAGCATGCCGATCTCCAGCCACTGCTTCTGGCCGTGACTGAGTTCGGCGGCCTTGCGGGCGCGGTGATCCTTCAGCCGTACGCGCTCGAGCAGTGACCCCACGCGCTCGCGCTCCGCGCGGCTCTCGCGCCATAACAGGGTCGGGAAGGCACGGCGGTCCGCCTTCAGGGCAAGGCGCAGGTTGTCCTCGACCGTATGCATGTCGAACACGGTCGGGGTCTGGAATTTGCGCCCGATCCCGAGCTGCGCGATCGAGGCCTCGTCGAGCTTGGTCAGGTCGTACTTGCCGCCCCCGAAACTCGCCTGGCCGGAGGTCGGCCGCGTCTTGCCGGTGATGACGTCCATCATGGTGGTCTTGCCGGCGCCGTTCGGGCCGATGATGGCGCGCATTTCGTGCTCGTCGATGGCGAGCGACAGGTTGTTCAACGCCCGGAAGCCGTCGAACACGACCGAGACCGCGTCGAGATAGAGCAGGGAGGGCGTGGTGGTGGTCTGCATGGCGGCTACTCGGCCGGCACCGGGGCGCCGCGCGCATCGACGCGGCGGACCACGCCGTCCTCGTCCTCGATCTCGGCGACGGCAGGCCTCCGGCGCCCGCTCCACCATTCCGTAAAGGTGCCGAGGATGCCCTTGGGCAGGAACAGGGTCACCAGCACGAAAAGCGCACCGAGCGCGAACAGCCAGAGTTCCGGCAGCATCCCGGTGAACCAGGTCTTGCCGGCATTGACGACAAGCGCACCGAGCGCGGCGCCGGCCAGCGTGCCGCGGCCACCGACCGCCACCCAGATCACCGTCTCGATGCTGTTGGCGGGCGCGAACTCGGACGGGTTGATGATGCCGACTTGCGGCACGTAAAGCGCGCCCGCGACGCCGGCCAGCATCGCCGAGACGGTCCAGACGAACAGCTTGTAGTTTTCCACCCGGTACCCGATGAACCGCGTCCGGCTCTCCGCGTCGCGGATCGCGACCAGTACCTTGCCCAGCTTGGACGTCACGATTAACCGGCACAGGAGAAAGCCACCCGCCAGCGCCAGCGCCGAGAACGCGAAGAGCGCGGCGCGCGTCGTCTGCGCCTGCACGGGGGCGCCCAGGATGTCCTTGAAGTCGGTCAGCCCGTTATTGCCGCCGAACCCCATGTCGTTGCGGAAGAAGGCGAGCAGCAACGCGTAGGTCATCGCCTGCGTGATGATCGACAGATACACGCCCGTGACGCGCGAGCGGAACGCGAACCAGCCGAACACGAAGGCGAGAAGGCCAGGTGCCAACAGCACCATGAGGGCTGCGAAGGGGAAGTGGTCGAAGCCCCACCAGTACCAGGGAAGCTCCTTCCAGTTCAGGAACACCATGAAGTCCGGCAGCGTCGGATGCGCATAGACGCCGCGCGTCCCGATCTGCCGCATCAGGTACATGCCCATGGCGTAGCCGCCGAGCGCGAAGAACGCGCCGTGACCGAGCGACAGGATGCCGGCGTAGCCCCAGACGAGGTCCACCGACAACGCGAGCAGCGCGTAGCAGAGATACTTGCCGAGAAGCGGGACCAGATAGTCGGGCACGTGGAGCGGCGAGCCGGGCGGCAGCGCGAGGTTCGACAGTGGCACCAGCACCGCGACGGCGAGCACGATCGCGAGGAAGACGTATCCGGTGCGGCCGAGTAGGCGGGAGGATGTCATGAGGAAACGCCTTCTCTTCTCCCCGTCCCGGGCTGGGAGAAGTCGAGTCGCGCGCAAGCGCGACCGGATGAGGGGCCGCGATCGTAGGTCGGCGGCTCCCTGCCCCTCACCCGGGCGCCCGCTGGCGCGGGCTGCTCGACCTCTCCCCGCGTCGGCGGGGAGAGGAGAGGCGCGGCGAACCCCACCCTCACGCCTCCACGAACCGGCCCTTGAGCGCGAACAGGCCGCGCGGGCGCTTCTGGATGAAGAGGATCACGGCGACGAGCAGCAGGATCTTGCCCAGCACCGCCCCGGCGACCGGCTCGAGGAGCTTGTTGGCGATGCCGATCGCCATGGCGCCGACCAGCGTGCCCCAGAGATTGCCGACCCCGCCGAACACGACCACCAGGAAGCTGTCGATGATGTAGCCTTGGCCGAGGTTCGGCGAGACGTTGTCGATCTGGCTGAGCGCCACGCCCGCGATGCCCGCGACCCCGGAGCCGAGGCCGAACGTCATGGCGTCTACCCAGTCGGTCTTGATGCCCATCGCGCCCGCCATGCGGCGGTTCTGGGTGACGGCGCGGATCTGCAGCCCGAGGCTCGTGCGCTTCAGGGCCAGCAGCAGCGCGACGAAGACGCCCATCGCGAAAACCACGATGGCGATGCGGTTCCAGGTGAGCGTCAGGCCCCAGAGGTCGACCGAGCCGGACATCCAGGCGGGCGTGCCGACCTCGCGGTTCTGCGCACCGAAGATCGAGCGCACCGCCTGCTGCAGGATCAACGAAATGCCCCAGGTCGCAAGCAGGGTTTCCAGCGGGCGGCCGTAGAGAAAGCGGATCACCGTGCGCTCGATCAGGACCCCGACCGCGCCTGCGACCAGGAAAGCCAGCGGCAGCGCGATGAAGAGCGACGCCCCGAACAGTTCAGGAAACCGGGTGCGGATCACCTCCTGCACGACAAAGGTCGTGTAGGCGCCGAGCATGACCATCTCGCCATGGGCCATGTTGATGACGCCCATGACGCCGAACGTGATGGCAAGGCCGATCGCGGCGAGCAGCAGCACGGAGCCGAGGCTGATCCCGTAGGCGACGTCCTGCGCGCGTTGCAGCAGGGCGAGCCGGTTCTCGATGGAGCTGGCGGCGGAGTTGGCGAGTCCTTTCACGTCTTCCGGGGCATTGGCCGGAATCTGCCGCAGCAGCGCCAGCGCCTCCCGGTCCCCCTTGGCACGGAGGACCTCGACCGCGCCGACCTGGTCGGCCATGGTGGCGTCGGGCTTGGCGAGCGTGATGGAGGCGCGCGCCTCACGGAAGGCGCGAAGCACGTCGGGATCCTGCTCGGCCGCGATGGCGCCGTCGATCGCGGACAGCGCCCCCACATCCCGCGACTTGAACACGGCGGCCGCGGCATCGATCCGGCGGCGCGGGTCGGGCGCACGCAATGTCAGTTGCCCCATCGCCGCGTCGATGGCGCGCCGCACGCGGTTGTTGACGCGCACCGCCTTCAGGTCCGCAGCATTCACGTCCGAGGACTGGCCGGTGCGGGCGTCCTTCAGGGCGCCGGACGGGTCACGAAGGAAAACCGCCTTGTCGGAGGCACGTACCAGGAGGCGGCCTGCCTGGAGGGCGGACACGACCTCCACGGCGAGCGGGTTGCCGCTAGCCGCGACGCCCTCGATCCCGGCCTCCGTGTCGGAATAGCCGTCCGCCGCGAAGCGCGCGAGCGCGTCCGTATAGGCATCCGCGCGGGCGGGGGCGATAGGGCCGACCAGAACCGCAAACAGGCAGAGGAGAATGGTCGCGAGAAGGCCTCGCATCGAAAACTCCGGCAGCCCCGAAGGCTGCGACGCGTTCCCTCTCCGAGCGGGAGAGGGCTAGGTGAAGGTTTGAAGCTCAGACCGGCTGCCCGGCCGACCGCGCGGCCGGGCTCGACACGCCCCCTCCCTGGCGGGGAGAGGTTTGGGTGAGACGGCACGCCCCTCACCCGGTGGCCCGCTACCGCGGGCGCCTCGACCCTCGGGTCAGGCCCGAGGGCAGGCTCTCTCAAACGGGAGAGGCGGGCGCTCGCGTTACGCGCCGCACTTTCCCGTCTTCGCGTTGAAGTTGCCGCACTTCTTCTCGACCCAATCGGCCACGAGGTCCTTCGAGCCCTCGAGTTCCTTCGACCAGGCGTCGCCCGGGACGAGGCCGTCGGTCTTCCACACGACGTCGAACTGACCGTTGTCCTTGATCTCGCCGATGAAGACCGGCTTGGTGATGTGGTGGTTGGCGAGCATCTTCGAGGTCCCGCCGGTCAGGTTCGGCGCCTCGATGCCGGGCAGCGCGTCAATGACCTTGTCGGGATCGGTCGTCTTCGCCTTCTCGACCGCCTTCACCCACATGTTGAAGCCGATCACATGAGCTTCCATCGGGTCGTTGGTCACGGCCTTCGGGTTCTTCTTGAAGGCCTGCCACTTGGCGATGAAATCCTTGTTGGCCGGCGTGTCGATCGACTGGAAGTAGTTCCAGGCCGCGAGATGGCCGAGGAGCGGCTTCGTGTCGATGCCCGCGAGCTCCTCCTCTCCGACCGAGAAGGCGACGACCGGGATGTCGGTCGCCTTGATGCCCTGGTTGCCGAGCTCCTTGTAGAAGGGCACGTTGGCGTCGCCGTTGATGGTCGAGACGACGGCAGTCTTCTTGCCGGCCGAGCCGAACTTCTTGATGTCCGCCACGATCGTCTGCCAGTCGGCATGGCCGAATGGCGTGTAGTTGATCATGATGTCCTCGTCCTTGACGCCCTTGGACTTCAGGTACGCCTCGAGGATCTTGTTGGTGGTGCGCGGGTAGACGTAGTCGGTGCCGGCCAGAACCCAGCGCTGCACCTTCTCTTCTTTCGCGAGATAATCGACGGCCGGGATCGCCTGCTGGTTCGGGGCGGCGCCCGTGTAGAAGACGTTACGCTCGCTCTCCTCGCCCTCGTATTGGACGGGATAGAAGAGGATGTTGTTGAGCTCCTTGAAGACCGGCAGCACCGACTTGCGGGAGACGGAAGTCCAGCAGCCGAACACGGCCGCGACCTTGTGCTGCGAGATCAGCTCGCGCGCCTTCTCGGCGAAGAGTGGCCAGTTGGAAGCCGGGTCGACGACAACCGCCTCGAGCTTCTTGCCGAGCAGCCCGCCCTTCTTGTTCTGCTCGTCGATGAGGAAGAGCATCGTGTCCTTCAGCGTCGTCTCGCTGATGGCCATCGTGCCCGAAAGCGAGTGGAGGACTCCCACCTTGATGGTGTCCTGCGCGAAGGCTGCCCCAGCCGAGCCCGCCAGCATGGCGGCGCCCGCAAGCGCGCCGAATGCTCCCCTTCTCGTGATTGTCATTGCGTGAGTCTCCGATGCTCAACTCTGGCTGGCCTGCAGCCCACAAGAGGAGCGCAAGCGCTGTGCCAGAAGAGGAACAAAGGAGCAGGCAGGCGGCGGCCTCCTGCCTAAGAAGCAGGCGCGCCGCGCCTGCCTAGAATTTGTTCAGACCTTGAAGAGCTGGAGTCGAACTAGGCAGACTACGCCTTGCCGATCCCGCTCTCGGCGATATCCCAGTAGAGGCCGGCCATGAGGCCGAGCGCCTCGCGCACGAGGCCGACGGGCACATGCTCGTTCGGCGCATGCTGGGAGCAGCCTGGATAGGAATGCGGCACCCAGATCGTCGGCAGGCCCAGGATCTCGGAGAAGGCATCGTTCGGGAGCGATCCGCCGAGATTTGGCAACAGCGCGGGCTTCTTGCCCGTCGTGGCCTGGATGGATCCCAGCGCCCAGGTGACCCAGGGATTCTCAGGATCGAGGCGGGTGGCGGGGAAAACCTCTTCGCGCGCCGGAGCGACCTGGACGTAAGCAAAGCCATGACGGTCGAGGTGGCGACGCACCGCCGGCACGATATCCGCCATGTCGACATCGACCACGAAGCGAAGCTGCAGCCGGGCCCAGGCGCGCGGGGGAATGGCGTTGACGGGCGTCTTGGGCGTCCCGGCCTCCATGGCCAGCACCTCGAGCGCGCACCAGCCGAAGACCTTCTCGGGTCCGGTCAGGCCCGGCTCGCCCCAGCTGGGGTCGATCTCCGGCGCGCCGGGTCCCGTCTCGAGCGCGCAATCGGCGAGCGCCCGGCGGACGGCCTCCGGCAGACCGTGCTTCGGCACGAGTTCGTGGATGCGGATCTGCCCCGTAGGGCCCACCATCGACGCGATGGCGTGCGAGAGCTGGACGGCCGGGTTGGACAGCAATCCGCCCCAGTTCCCGGAATGATGGCCGCCCTCCCGGGCGTCGATCCACAGGTCGAAGGAGGCGCCGCCCCGCGAGCCGAGGAAGATCGTCGGCCGCTCGGCGTTGAGCCGGGGACCGTCCGAGGCGATCAGCACGTCGGAGGAGAGGAGGTCGCGATGGCGGGCGCAAACCTCCCTCAGACCCGGCGACCCCGTTTCCTCGCCCATCTCGATGAGCCACTTGGCATTGAAGCCGAGCCTGCCGCGCTCCGCCAGCACCGCGGCCTGCGCGGCGAGGTTGATCGCGTGCTGGCCCTTGTTGTCGACGACGCCACGGCCGTACCAACGGTCGCCGCGCTCGGTTACGGTCCAGGGGGAAAGCCCCGGCTCCCAGGCATCGTCCAGCCCGCGGATCACGTCGCCGTGGCCGTAGCCGAAGATGGTCGGCAGCGAGGGATCCTCGATGCGCTCGGCGAACAGGAACGGGCCCTTGGCCTTCGGCTCCTCCAGTATCCGGCAGGTGAAGCCCAGCTTCTCGAAGGCGGGCTCCATCTCCTCCTTGAGGTAGCGCAGGAGCTCCGGCGCGCGCTCCGGGTTCTGGCTCTCCGTCGGGATCGCGACGCGGCGCTTCAGGTCGGCGAGGAACTCGCCCCCGTCGAAATGCGCATGAGCGCGGGCAATGGCGGCTTGGCGGGTCATGATTTGTCACCAGCGTCGGGCGAGATGGCGTCACGCAGACCATCGCCGAGCATGTTCACGGCGAAGATCAGGATGGCCAGGCAGGTGCCCGGGATCGCGATCATCCAGAAGGAGAAGAACATGTACGGCTTCGCCTCGGAGATCATGAGCCCCCAGGAGGGAAGCGGCGGCTGGACTCCCAGCCCCAGGAACGACAGCGCCGCCTCGAGGAGGATCGCGCTCGCGGCCTCCAGGGTCGCCGTGACGATCAGGAAGGGCACGACGTTCGGCAGAACCTCGCGCCAGATGATCCTCGGGGTCGAGGCGCCCGCCGAACGGGCGGCCGACACGAAGTCGAGCGAGCGGACCTTCTGCGTGGCGCTGCGCATCACGACGACGAAACGGTCCCACTTGAGCAGACCAAGGACCAGGATGACGAGAGGCAGCGAGCCACCCAGCACGGCGACGGCCGCGAGCGCAACGAGGATCACGGGCAGCGCGAGCCGCACCGTGATCAGGAAGGTCACGACGAGGTCGACCCGGCCGCCGAAATAGCCGGCCGCGACTCCGAGGGCCGTCCCGATCAGGCCGGAGAGAAGCGCCACCGCCCCGCCGATGAGGAGCGAGATGCGGGCGCCGTAGATGGTCCGGGACAGGTAGTCCCGACCGAGCGCGTCCGTGCCGAGCGGATGCTCCCAGGTGCCCTTCGCGTACCAGACGGGGGGCACCGTCCGCCTCGCGAGGTTCTGCGCGTAGGGATCGTGCGGCGAGATCAGCGGCGCAAGCAGAGCGACCAGGACGATGGCGGCGAGAATCCCCCCGCCTATGACGAGGCTGCGATGCTTGAGCCAGCTCCGTTTCCGGCCCGCGGCAGGAGGCGCGACATCCCGGGGGGCGGCGATCTCCGCGCTCACATCCCGGCCCTCAGGCGGGGATCGAGATAGGCGTTCAGGACGTCGGCAAACAGGGTCAGCAGCACGTAGAGCATCGAGAGGAAGAGAACGACGACCTGCATCACGGGCAGGTCCTTGTGAGTGATGGACTGGTAGGCGAGGTAGCCCAGCCCATCGAGCGCGAAGACGGTTTCGATCACAACCGATCCGCCGAGCAGATAGCCGAGCTGCACCACGGCCAGCGCCACGATCGGCGTCAGCGCATTGCGCAGGCCGTGACGGAGCACGACGCGGGGGCGCGACACGCCCTTCGCCCGCGCCGTCCGGATGAAGTCCGAGTTCAGCGTCTCGATCATCCCCGCCCGGATCAGCCGCATGAAGGCCGGCGTCACGTAATAACCGAGCGCGATCGTCGGCATCACGAAGTGCAGCCAGGTCCCGGAGCCCGATACGGGCAGCCAGCGCAGCGTGATCGACAGCAGCATGATCAGCAGCAGGGCAAAGAAGAAGTTCGGCATCGCCTGGCCGAGCACCGCGATTCCGAGCGCGAAGCGGTCGATCCAGCTGTTGGGCCGAAGCGCCGCGATCACGCCGAGCGGCACCGCCACCACGAGGGCGAACAACAAGGACAGGAGCCCGAGGATGAGCGTCGTGGGAAGCTTGTCGAGGACGAGATCGATGACCGGCGACTTGAAGAAGTACGACGTCCCGAACTCGCCTCGCACCAGGCCCGCAAGCCAGTCGAGATATTGAACGATGACGGGGCGGTCGAGCCCGTAGGTCTCGCGCACGAGGCGAATGTCTTCGTCGCGTGCGCCCTCGCCCGCGATCGCGGTGGCAACGTCACCCGTGAGCCGGACGAGCGCGAAGGACAGGATCGAAACCGCGAGCCCGACAAGGATTGCGACCGCGAGACGGCGGACGATGAAACCGATCAAATTTTGCCTCGTCTCGCCGATGCACCGGGCGCGATGGATTTGCTCTGGGCCGCCTCAAGGGCACGGGAGAGGCCGCGGGCCCCTCCCGAGGGCCTCACTTCCAGCTCATTTCCCAGAAGCGGGGCGTCTCGTCCGGATAGACCCTGAAGGTCAGGTTCGCAGACGCGACATAGTGGTTCGGCACCGTATAGAGCGGCACCGTGTAGGCACGTTCGCTGATTCGCGCCAGCGCCTTCTTGTACGCGGCCTTGCGGGCCTCCGGATCGACGGAGGTGTCGCCCGTGCGCAGGAAGCCCTGGATCTCCGCGTCGCGGCTCACGTCGTCGGCTCCGCCGCCGAAATAGACCGGCGTCGAGGCCGAGACGTCGTTGACCGAGTTCGAGCCCCAGGTCTGGAACGCGAGTCCGACCTTGTTGGCCCGCATCTGGTCGCGCATGGCGGCGTATTGGAGGAAGCGCAGGTTGGCCTTGATGCCGACCGCCTGCAGATCGTTGATGATGGCTTCTGCCTGCTGGCGCTCGCGATAGGCGTAGAAGTCGAAGGACAGGCCGTTCGCGAAACCGGCCTCCTTCAGCAGGGCTTTTGCCTTGGCGGGATCGTAGTCGTAGCGCGTCGCGCCGTCCGCGGTGCAGCCGAACTGACCGTAGAAGCAGGGCGTGACGAGCGCGCGCGAGCCGCCGCCCACCAGCTCCTTGGTCAGCGCGTCCTTGTTGATCGCGTGGTTGATGGCCCGCCTGACGCGCTCGTCCCGGAATGCCTCGACCGGACCGTCAGGGAGCGTGTTGAAATGCAGGAAGGCGACCCGCATCGTCTCGCCCGATTTGGCCTGGAATCCCGGCACGGCGCCGATCTGCTCGGCCTGGTCCTTCGGCACATTCATGATGAAATCGAGGCCGCCGGCCATCACCTCGGCCATCTGCGTCTGCCGGTCGGGAATGAACCGGATCTCGAGCTTGCCGACCTTGGCCGAGGGCTTCGGCGAATCCTTGAAGTAGTCCGGATTGCGCTCCAGCATCAGCGACTTGCCGATGACGTGGCTCGTCACGCGGAAAGGCCCCGACCCTACCGGCTTCTCGTTCATGCCCTTCGGGCCGACCTTCTCGTAGTACTTGGCCGGATGCATGACGAGCGGGCCGGAGAGATAGTCGATCGCGGCCGGGAACGGCTGCTTGGTGTAGATGCGGACTTTCTGCGGATTCACCGCCTCGACCCGCTCGATCCAATTGACGTTGGCCTGCGTGGTTGCCCTATTCTCGGGCTTGGACGCGTAGGTCAGGGTGAAGACGACATCCTCCGCCGTGAACTCGCTCCCGTCGTGGAACTTCACGCCCGTGCGGAGGTCGATCTCCAGAGTCTTGTCGTCGATATATTTCCAGGCCGTCGCGAGCTGGCCCTTGTACTCACCGCTGACAGGGTCACGGTAGATCAACGTATCCCAGACGTGTTGGCTGATGATGACCCCGGCCCGCAGGTTGTTGAAATAGGGATCGATGTTCTCCGGCACCTGGTCATAGGCAAAGCGGATCGAGTTCGAGGCCTTGTCGGCCCAGGCTGGGCCTGCCGCAAAAAAGGCCGTCAAAAAGCAGGCGGCGAGTGCGCGTCGCATCATATCCCCATGTCGCGGTCGGAATGTCGTGGTCGGAACGGAGTGTCGCGGTCCCGGAGGACGAGAGTCAAGGCGGCTGAGCGGATCTATGCCTGCGCCGGCCCGACATGATCCGCCATCGTGGCGCCGCGCGCGCCGAGCGGTTTCTCGGGCCCCTCGGTCGTGTCCCGTGCGGTCTGGTGCTCCATCTCGGCGTTGATTTCGCCACCGACGAGCACGATCACGACCGAGAGCCAGATCCAAATCATGAAGCCGACGCCGGCACCGAGCGAGCCATAGGTCTTGTTGTAGGAATCGAAGCTCGCGACGTACCAGGAGAAGATCATCGAGCCGCCGATCCAGAGCAGCGCAGCCGCGATCGACCCGATGGACACCCATTGCCATTGCGGCGACCTGCGGCTCGGCCCGAAGCGGTAGACCACCGCGAGGCCGAGCATCACGACCAGGAGAAGCACCGGCCAGCGCGCGACCGACAGGATCAGTTCCGCCGATCCGGCATAGCCGATGAGCTTGAGCATCACCGGCAGCACGACGACGCCGCCGATCGCCGCGACGGCGAAGAATGCAGCCCCGAGCGTGAACAGGAAGGTCGTGCCGTAGAACCGGACCAGGCTGCGCCGCTCCCGCTCGCCATAGACGACGTTCAGCGCATCGAAGAGCGCCGCCATGCCGGAATTCGCGCTCCAGAAGGCCACCACGAAGCTGATCCCGAAGGCCAGGGACAGGGCCGGCGTCTGCTTCGTCGTGACCTCGATGACCTGGCCGCGGATCAGGTCGAGCACGCCCGCCGGCAGGATACCGGCGAGCAAGACGAGATGATCGCCGATCGTCCGCGCGTCGGCGAAGAGGCCGTAGAGCGACACCACCACGGCGATCGCCGGAAAAACTGCGAGCAGGGTGAAGAAAGCCACGCTCCCGCCTGTCGCCAGCACGCGATCCTCGGGAATCGCCTTGGCAACGCGCCAAAGGACGTCATGCCAGCCGAGGGGCGGGATGTCCCGCGGCTCCTGGGCCTGCCGTCCCCTTCCCTTCTCGTTGGCGCGCGCGAAATCCTCCGGCATCGGGCCGGCCGCATCGCCCTCGTCGACGCGGGTCCGCCAGTCCTCGCTGGGCGGCGCCGTATCCGATCTGTTGCTCACACTCGACATCACCGAGACCGCCGGCTCGCCCCTCAGCCAGCGATCAATATTACGCGAGACCCGGACGGATTGTGTGGTGCGCGGGTGACATCCTGGACCGGGAATGCGAACGGACAGCCCGCGCGGCGTGGCCTTCTCGCGCGATGAGCGCTAGCCTCCGCTGGCAACCCGGGGTGAAGAGATCGACCCGCCGAGCAGGCCTGCAGGCCTGTGCGGCGGCGGGAGGGTGAATGGCTTTTGCGTACCGGCCCTGGCGAAGGAGCATCGCCGTGGCCTTTGTACTTTCAGCGTTTTCGGTCATCCCTCCGTCGGGCCCGGCACTGGCCTTCGACTTCTTCGGCCTGTTCGGATCGGACGAGCCGCCGGCCCCGTCGGCGTCCACGCTTCCCTACGAGGTCACCTTCGAGGTGCGCGGCGACGACGGCGTCGAGAACCGCCTTCAGGACGCCTCGAACCTCTACCGGCTGCGCCAGGACGCCCCGCCAGACGGCGAGACCCTGCTCCAGCGCGCCACGGCCGATTTCGCCCCGCTGATCGATGCCCTCTGGGGCGCGGGCTATTACGATGCCACGGTCGCCATCGACATCGCGGGCGTGCCCGTCCGGATCGGAGAGTTCCAGAGCCCGGCCGCCGTGCGCGCGGCCAATGCTCTCCGCAACCGCGCCCGGGTGCCCGTCAAGATCGTGGCCGAGACGGGCCCGCTCTTCCGCATGCGGAACGTGCAGGTGCTGGACCAGCGCACCCGCCAGCCTTTCCCGCCCGAGGAACTCCCCTCGTATGTCGCTCGGCTCGAGCCCGGCGATCCGGCCGAGGCGTCGCGCGTCCGCGCCGCGAGCGCGAGGCTGATCGACCATTTCCGGCGGCGGTCCTATCCGCTCGTGAAGTCGCCGCCTCCGGCCCCCGTGGTCGATCACGCGGCGGACACGATGGACGTCACATTCCTGGTCGATCCGGGGCCAAAGGCCGGGATCGGCCCGGTGTCGCTCCACGGTCCCCAGAACTTCGACCCGGAGATCGTACGCTCTTTCATCTATCTGCAGGAGGGCGAGCCCTACTCGCCCGAGCGGCTCGACTCGATGCGCAAGTCGATCGCCTCCATTCCGGCCGCGGGGTCGGTCCGGATCCGCGAGAGCGACCACCTCGATCGCAACGGGAACCTGCCGATCTTCGTCGACGTGACGGATCGGGCCGTGAACGCCGCCGGCTACGCGCTCGGCTATTCCACCATCGATGGGCCGACCGGGCGGGTCTATTACGAGAACCGCAATCTGTTCGGAGGCGCGGAACGGCTGCGGCTGCAGGGGGACGCATTCCTGGCCCCGCGCAACAACGGGACGCGGATCAAGGATATCGGGGACTGGAAGCTCTCTGACCTTGGCGCCCGCTTCACGGTGAGCTTCCTCAAGCCGGCCCTCGACGGGTCGCGCTTCGACCTCATGGTCGACGGCCTGGCCGAGCGCTACCGCACGGGCGGCGGGCGCTTCGGCGGCTACACGGCCCGGCTCGCCGGCGGAACGGGCGCGCTTCGCTACCGCGTCGACGAGACCCTGTCCGCCACCGTGGGCATCAAGGGCGAGCGCGGCCGCACGAGCGACGTCATCTCGAATGTCGACTACACGCTGATCGGCGTCCCGCTCACGATGCAGTTCGACAACACGAACAATCCGCTCGACCCGACGC
>JAFAEL010000191.1 GCA_023423995.1 Pseudomonadota bacterium
CTCGGCGAGGGCTTCGGGGCTCGATATGCCGGCGACTGTGGTCCTCAGCGCCACGGGCGCGCTCCGGCAGGAGGAGAGAGAGCCCCCTCCACCATGCCGCCGGCTTCGCCGGACCGCCCGCAGGGCGGTGGAGGGGGAAACCGCCGGGCATCCTCATCTCCGCCCGACCTCGAACGGAGCGTTCCAGGTCACCGGGCCGCCGCGCCGCGGCCCGGGCTTGACCCCGCCATTCGCCCGGATGCCGCGCAGCACCTTCTCGGGCGTGATCGGCAGCTCGTCGACCCGGACGCCGACCGCGTTGAACACCGCATTGGCGATCGCCGGCAGGACGGGGTTGGCGCACATCTCGCCCGGCCCCTTGCCGCCGAACGGCCCATCCGGGGCCGGCCGCTCCAGGATGGTGACGTGGTAGGGCGCGATGTCCCCCGGCCCGGGCATGAGGTACTCGTTGAAGTCGCGCGGGCCGTGATCCGGGTTTGGGTAGTATGGCTCCGGCGTCTCGTAGAGGGCGTGGCTGATTCCCATCCAGGCGCCCCCGACGAGCTGCTGCTCCACCATCTTCGGGTTGATGACGCGGCCGAGTTCGTAGGCGCTCGTCATCCGCAGCACCTCCACCTCCCCGGTCTCGTCGTCGACGGAGACGTCGGCCACCAGGCAGGCATGCGCGAAGGCCGTGTTGGGGTTCATCTCCCCCGTCTCGGGATCCACGGCCGAGAGCGGGACCAGGAAGATGCCGCGCCCCGCGATCGTCTTGCCCTGCTTGAACTGCGCCGCCTGGGCGGTGGCCTTCACGGTGATGGTCCGGGACGGCGCGCCGCGGACATGGATGTTGCCGCGCCCGTCCGTGACGAGATCGGCGGCATCGACCTCGAGCTCCTCGGCCGCCGCTTCCATCAGGACGCCGCGCGCCTCGCGCGCCGCCGCGATGACGGCATTGCCCATTCGGTGCGTGCCGCGCGACGCGAAGGAGCCCATGTCGTGCGGGCCGGTGTCCGAGTCGGCGGTGTCGACATAGACGTCCTCGACCGGCACCCCGAGCGTCTCGGCTGCGAGCTGCCGGGTGACCTGCTTCATGCCCTGGCCGAGATCGATGGCCGAGAGCGCGACCGTGAACTTGCCGTCCGGGTTCGAGTGGACGAGCGCCTGGCTCGGATCGCCGCCGAGATTCATGCCGATGGGGTAGTTCACCGAGGCCATGCCCCGCCCCTCGTGCCGGGCCATCTCAGCGCCTCCTCGTGCCGAAGACGGAGGAGAAGCGAATCGCGCCGTGCTGCGTCTGTGGCGCGGCTGCCGGCGGCGCAGGAGGTGGAGGCGGCGGCTCGTGGCCCGGAGGCGGTGAGCCGTAGGCGGCGCCGGGCCCATAGGCCGGCGCGGGCGGATGGCTCGGTGCAGCTGGGTAGGACGCGGCAGGCTGGTATCTCGGCGCGGGGATCGGGGCGGGCTGATAGACGGGAGCCGCCGGCCGGCCGCTCTCGTAGCGTGGCACGGCCGTAGGGGCGGCGCGTCCGTCCCGCGCGCCCTCCACGATCGGCTCCTTGCTGAGCGGGATGCGGGTCGTGCCCGCGGGCAGGACCTGTGTGCTCGGCCCGGTCCGCGTCTCGGGCCGCCCGATGCGGCCGCGCTCGTCGAGCGGCGTTGCCGGGATGAGCGCCCGCTCCCCTCCCCCGCCCGCCAGCGAGGATTGCCGCATCGCGTCGGCCGAAAGGGGCCAGCCGGCCTTCTCGGCCGCGACCTGCACGCATTCGATCAGCGCCGTGTTCTTGGCCACGCGGCGATGAGGCTTCATGTCCCCGTCGCGGTAGGCGTTGAGGATCCGGAACTCCATCGGGTCCATGCCGACCGCATGCGCGAGCTTGTCCATCTGGACCTCGAGCGCGAAATCGACCGCCGTCACGCCGAAGCCCCGCATGGCCGTGGAGGGGCAGCGGTTCGTGTAGACGACGTAGACGTCCGACGTGACGTTCGGGATCGAGTAGGGGCCGGGGATGTGCGCCGTGCACTTGATGCCGGCATAGCTCGACAGCCGCGTATAGGCGCCGGCATCGAAGTAGCCGCGGATATGCCGGGCGATGATGCGGCCGTCCCGCCGCACGCCGTCCTTGATGTAGACCCGCTCCGCCCCGCGCGGGGAGCCGTAGAGCATCTCCTCCTCGCGATCGAGGACGTAGCGGACGGGCCGCCCGGTCAGCATCGCGCCGAGGATCGCGAGCGGTTCGGTGAGGGTGTCGACCTTGCCGCCGAAGCCACCGCCCACGGTGCCGCCGACGAAGTGGAGGCGGTTCGATTCCAGGTTCAGGATCTTGGCGGCCGTGCCGAGGGCGAAGAACAGGCCCTGTGCGCAGGAATGGACGATGTAGCGGTCGTTGTGCTCGGGCGCTGCGATCGAGCCGTTCGTCTCCGTCGGCGCATGCTCGATCGGAGACATCTGGTAGCGCTCCTCGAGCACGATCTCCGCCTCGCGGAAGGCGCGCTCCGTGTCGCCGAAGCGAAGCTTCTGGTGGTCGTATTTCTCGTGATATTCGAAGTGGTTGTGCGGGTAGGTGTCGTTCACCACCGGCGCGCCGGGCTTGAGCGCCTCCTCGACGTCGAAGACCGTCGGCAGCGGATCGTAATCGACCCGCACGAGCCTGCGGGCCGCGAGCGCCGCGGCTTCCGTGTCGGCGATGATCGCGGCGATCGGCTCGCCCTTGTAGCGGACCTTGTCGACGGCGAGCGTCGGCTCGTCGTCCTTGCCGAAATTGATCAGGCTCAGCAGCGTGTTCTTGTTCACCGGCACGTCGGCGCCGCGCAGAACGCGCTTCACGCCCGGCGCTCGCGCCGCAGCCGAGATGTCGATGTTGCGGATGCTGGCATGATGATGCGGGCTGCGCAGCACCTTGAGGTGCAGCAGGCCCTCGAAGGCATGATCGTCGAAGAAGCGCGTCCGCCCGGTGACATGGCCGGGCATGTCCTGCCGCTGCAGGCCCTTGCCGACCACGTTGAGGTTGTCGTCGCGCTCGTCCGCGAAGACGTCCTTGCGGAACTCTAGCATCCCGCCCTCCTTCGGGCTGCGATGGTGCGTTGCCCCCTCCGTCGGCCCTGCGGGCCGCCACCTCCCCCAGTGGGGGAGGAGACACGGTCGGCGCCGCCTCGTCTCCTCCCCCGCAGGGGGAGGGGGACC
>JAFAEL010000264.1 GCA_023423995.1 Pseudomonadota bacterium
CTGGCCGGCGGCGCGGATGGCGTGCTGCGCATCCTGAACCCCGCTGGCGAGGTTCGGACGGAACTGGACCTCGATGCGGGGCCGATCCTGGCGATCGCTGTTGCCGGGGATGGCGAGCGCGCCGCAATCGCGACGCTGCGCGGAGCCGTCGCGCTGGTCGATTGCCGCAGCGGCCGCGAGACGGCACGGCTCGTCGGCCCCGGTCTTCCCGTGTGGTCCCTGGCCTTCGCCCAGGACGGGGCGGAACTGCTGACGGGCGGGGGCGATCGCCTGGTCAGGCGCTGGAACGCCCGGACGGGAGAGCATATCGGGCCGGTGGTAATGGCGCGGCCCGCCGAGCTGAACGCGGTTGCTGGAAGCGAGCGCGGCGCGGAGGTCTTCAAGGCCTGCGCCGCCTGCCACACGCTGACCCCGGACGGCGGCAACCGCGCCGGACCGACGCTGCACGGCGTCTTCGGCCGCAGGATCGCGACGCTGCCGGGCTACAATTTCTCGCCGGCCTTGAAAGCGCTCGACATCACCTGGAATGCCGAGACCATCTCGAAACTCTTCGAGGTCGGGCCGGCGCGCTACACGCCCGGCACCAAGATGCCCGAGCAGACGGTGGCGGCGGAGGACCGCAAGGCGCTGGTCGAGTTTCTCGAGAAGGCGACGCGATAGGCCGCGTCAGGCCGTCCCGGGCTCGCTGCGGGCGGCGATGTAGTCGTCGGTGGTCCGCGGCCGGCGCCCGGCGCCCTCGTGCGGATCGAAGCTGGCATTCACGACCGCCTCCACCCGGCAATCCTCGCACATGGTGAGGACGCGCGTGCGCGCCTCTCCCTCGGGGCCGGCGAACATCCAGTGGCTACCGGAGAGCTTGGCGATGACGCGCTCGATGGCGCTGCGGGTCCCGAACGGCTTGGCGCAGGAGGTGCAGTGGAAGGGCTCTTCCTCCTTCACCACGCGCCGACCGTTGTTCCAGGCCGCGAAGTCGAGCTGCGGCTTGAGCGTGATGACGTCTTCCGGGCAGGTCCTGGCGCAGAGCCCGCATTGCACGCAGAGCGTCTCGTCGAAGGAGAGCAGTGGCCGGTCGGGGTTGTCCGCGAGCGCAGCCGTGGGGCAGGCACCGACGCAGGACAGGCAGAGCGTGCAGTTCTCGACCTCGAAACCGAGGCCGCCGAAGGGTGCGCCGGCCGCGAGCGGAATTACGTCCACGGGCTCCGGGGCAGCCCGGTGCAGCTCGCGGAAGGCGAGTTCGAGCACGCCGCGCTTCTCGCCGGCCATGATGAACGAGGCGGGCTTGTCGGAGGGGCGTCCGAGAGGCGCGGAATCCAGGAGGGACCGGAGTTCGTCCGGGTCGTCCGTCGAGAGGAGCGACACCGACGCCGCGCCGTAGCCGAGAGCGCCGAGCACCGTGTTCGCGAGATCCACGACCCGCAGGGTCGGCGCGAGGTCGTGCTTCGGCTTGCCGCGGACCAGCAGCCGCGCGCCCGCGGCGCCGTAGGAGAAGAGCGCAGCCAGCGTCTCGGGCCCGACCTGTGTCACCTCGTTGACCCGCACCGGCAGGACGTTCGCCGGCAGCCCGTCTCCGAA
Organism: Pseudomonadota bacterium; assembly: GCA_023423995.1. GTDB lineage: Bacteria > Pseudomonadota > Alphaproteobacteria > Rhizobiales > Beijerinckiaceae > Enterovirga. The sequence goes on from JAFAEL010000264.1 coordinate 1,573, forward strand.
GCGGGCCAGCGCCTCGATCAGCGGCTCGCCATGGTCGCCGTCATGGAACAGCACGACCCCGTTCTGGCCGCCGGCGTTCCGGTAGGCCTGCATGAGCGTGCGGAGCCTGCGCGCAAGGGCATCGACCTTCGGCAGGGCGTAGGAGGCGGCGCCCGTCGGACACACGGCGGCGCAGGAGCCGCAGCCGGCGCAGATATAGGGGTCGATCGCCACATGGTCGCCGGCCGGCGTGATGGCGCCCGTCGGGCACGCGTCCAGGCAGCGGGTGCAGCCCGTGATGCGCGAGCGGGAATGGGCGCAGAGCACCGCCTTGAAGTCGATGAAGCGCGGCTTGTCGAACTCGCCGACGAGGTGCGATGCCTCGGCGATGAGGCGCTCGACGGCGGCGGGATCGCGCGGGTCGGCGCGCAGGTAGCCGCTGCGCAACTCGTGCGCCGGGAAGAGGGGGACCCCGCCCGAGAGATCGATCACGAGGTCGCAGGTCGAGGTGGCGCCATCGCGCGCCATGCCGAAGGCGAGCGTTCGCCGCGACGATGGGGCGGGCAGGGCGTAGTCGTCGATCCGCAGCTCGAAGGCGCCGAGATGGCCCTTCGCGCCCATGATCGTGCCCTTGAGCACCGGAAACTCTGTCGCCCGCGGCGGCACGACGTCGGCCGGACGGGTGAGCAGCACGGTGATGTCCAGATGCGGCGCAAGGCGGCGGGCCGCCTCGATCGCGACCTCGTCGCGGCCATAGACGAGCGCCACGCCCTCGCTCGCGAAGCTCACCGTCGAGATCGGGGACATGGGCTCGGCGGCGGCAGCGAAGAGCGCAGCCATCTTGGGACCGGCCGCCTTGGCGTCCTTCGACCAGCCCGCGTTCTCGCGGATGTTCGCCACGCTGATGCGGTCGGCGGCGCCCGCCTCCTCCGCGATCTCGGCGAAGAGCGGGGCCTGGTAGGCGCAGGGCACCGTAATCGACGCCCCCGTGGCCAGGGCGGTCTTGAAGCGATCCAGCTCGCGGCCGCAGAGCTGGTCGGCTTCCTGCAGCCTGCCGCCGCAGCCGGATGCGATGGCCCGCCCATCGAGCGGCATCGTTTCCTCGCAGGAGCAGGCAAATACGACGCGGTCGGTCACGGAAGTCCAAGCCTCAGGGCGCGGCGCTGTGCGCCTCGCAATATCTTATGGGAACTTATACTAGAATCGCTCGAAGGTAATTGGACACTTCCTCGCAGTATCGACCGGCATGACCGCTTCCGCCGTCCGGAGCTCCGAGCCGCGCCTGCACCTGCCGCCGGCCTTCACATGGGTGGCGCCGGCCGCGGACGCTGCCGTGCATGACTTCGCTTGCGCCATCGCGCCGCGGCTTGGCGCGGGTACGCTGACGAGTCGTGCGGGCGAGCGTTGGCTGGAACTCGCCGTGGTGCTCGAGCCCGAGGAGCCGCTCCGGCTGGCACGCCGCGCTATCCTGCCCTGCATGGTCGCGCTCGCCGAGGCAGTCGGGGCCTGCGCACCGCCGGAGAAACCGGCGGCGCTCGACTATCCGGACGTGATCCGTTTCGACGGCGCCCGGCTCGGGGGAGGGCGCCTCGCCTGGCCGGAGAGCTGCGGCGAGGACGAGGTGCCTGCCTGGCTCGTCTTCTCCGCCATGCTGATCGCCTCGAAGAACCATGCGGGGGATCCCGGCCTGACTCCGGGCACGACCGCCCTCGACGAGGAAGGCTTCGAGCCGGATGCACCGGAGGCGATCGTGGAGGCTTTCGCCCGCTACCTGATGCTGGGCTTCGACGCGGTGCGCGAGAGCGGCTTCGAGGGCTGGTCGGACGCCTACAGGCGCTGGCTGCCGGAGGGTCGGGCTGTCCGCATCGACGCACACGGCAATCTACGACCCGTGGAAGGGGCGGCGATCGAGCTCGCGCCGGCGCTCGCCGGGACGGCTTGGCTCGATCCGCAGACGGGAGCGCCCCGGCTGTGACGGTCACCAGGCTTCCGCGCACGATCCGGCTCGACCCCTCCGACACTTTCGTGTTCGAGCATCCGGCCGAGCCGGGCGAATGGGCCGTGACGGGCTCCTTCCTGTTCCTCGACGCGGATCCCGTCACGCTGACGGGCAAGGCCCGCGCGGCGTTCCGGTCCGGCTTCGCGGGCGTGTCTTCGCTTGGTTTCTCGACCCTGGTGGTCGTCAGCGAGGCGAGCCCCGCAGAGGTGGAGGACGCGACGGCGACGCTGGCCCGCCAGATCCGGCAGAAGCTCGGCGCGCCGGACGACGAGAGCGCCCGCGCTGCCGCCGAGGAAGAGATCGCCGCGGCGGCCTCGCTGTGCGGCCCGCCCGTGAACACGGTCCTGGCGATGCATCGCACGCTCGAGGAGGGCCAACTGCGCGAGCAGTTCCGGACGCTCACCCCGAAGGAGCCGAGCCTGCCGGGCTCCGACCGGCTTCATGCGAGCCTGCGCGTGTTCCAGTTCGTGGAGGCGGATGACGAGCCGGAGGAGCGGATCGACCTCGCCGGCCTGATGGCGGAGAAGCCGGCGTGAGGGAGTTCTGGGTTTCGAGCGGGCATCACCTGACCCGCAGGACGGAGGGCGGCGGCCTTGCCGTCACCGACGAGCTGCTGCTCGCCATCCTGGCCCGTCCGGAACTGCTGCCGCCCGAGGAGGCGTGCGAGGCCGAGCGCGCATTGCATGCGAGCCTCACGGCCGATCCGCGCCGCCCGGTCGGGGCGGCCGAGGTCGCCGCGATCGCGGACGAGGATGCGCGGGAAAACTGGTCCGTCATGCTCGCCTTTCGCGAGACCCTTCTCGCCTCCCCCTCTATCGAGGCGGCGTATCTGAAGCTGGTCCGCGCGAACCCGATCACGACGCCGGCGATCTTCCTGAACCAGCTCGTCCACCTCATCCTGCGCAACGCGCTCGATGGCTGCGAAGACCCCTATGTCCTGCGCGCCGCCGAGCTGTTCTTCCGCCCGCAGCGGGTCTCGGTGACCGGCGAGACAGTCCTGCTCGCCGATGCCGAGCTGATCGATGCGGAGGAGGCCGGCGGCCATCGCTCGCCCCTGACCGCGATGCTCGGGCGCGAGCCGGTGACCGAGCTCGACGTCCTGGATGACGAGACGGCCTGGACCTATTGGAGCCGCTCGGACGCGTTCTCGATGGCGCTCAACCTCAGCTCCAATCCCAAATCGCGGGAGGGGCTCGCCCGCGCGATCGAGGCCTGGCTCCGGCACCTTCTTCACCTGGAAGTCCGGGTCGAGCCGGTCGCCAAGGTGCAGGACGAGGATTGGCGCTGGTTCGTGGGCCTCGATGCCGAGGCGACGCGGATCGGCAACGCCGTCTGGAACGGCGACAGGCTCTCGGGCGATACGCTGTCGCGCGTCCTCGCCATGTTCCGGATGAGCGCGCCCGATTCCTCCCGGATCGACCCCAAGGTGGCGGGACACCCCATCTACCTGTTCATGGCCATGAATTCCGAGCGGCGGCTCACCGTGAAGCCGCAGAACCTCGTCGTCGGCTTGCCGCTTGCGGCAAGGCAGGTGCCCGCATGACGATCCCGACAGACGAACCGGCGGCCCGCTGCACGGTGGGCATCGTCGTCGCGAAGCGCAAGCTCTCGAACCCCTGGGCGGATCATGCCTGGCTGCCGGTCGCGGCGCTGCCGGACGCCCCGGACACGCCGCCCTGGACCCGGCTTTCCGCGGACGAGCGGGAGGAGCTCTTCTACGCGGGCGCCTTCGAAGTCTCCTTCCACCGCGGCGAGACCTCGCACTATCGCGACAACCTGACCTCGGGCCAGCCTTCGCTCTGGGTGTCGCTGCGGCCCGTCGGCGGGGAGGATCATGAGATCGCGACTGTCACGGCCGATCCATACGAAGGCGAATCGCTGGCCGAGGGAATCGGCGAGATCGTCGAGGCGGTGCCGATGCCGCCCGAGGTGCAGGCGCGGCTCGCCACCTTCGTGGAGGCTTTCCACGTCGAGCGCACCTTCTTCAAGCGCAAGCGCGACCGTGCCGATTCCGAGGCTCTGGCGCGCCGCATTCCCGGCCAGGGCCGGGGCGGGGGAGAGCCGTGAGCGGCGAGGATGGCGGTTTTCTCGCGCGCTGGTCGCGCCGGAAGCTCGCCGTCGAGCAGGAGGCCGCCCGCCGCATCGTTCCCGCCTCGGCCCCCGAGCCGGCAGCGGATGAAGGCCCGGCCGCTCCCGACGAGGCGCTGAGCGAGGAGGAGCTCGCGCTTCTGCCGCG
>JAFAEL010000010.1 GCA_023423995.1 Pseudomonadota bacterium
GCCTGAGGGAACAGCCCCGCCAAGGCCGCGGCGTCCTGGCGACCGGCTACTTTCCAGAGACGATCGCCGTGGTCGTCTCGCCTTCCGTCACGTCGACTACGTCGTACATGGCGCCACCATGCGTGAAGAACGACTTGGGCTCCGTCCAGAAGACGCGCGTGGCGACGATGTAGCGCCCTGCCGCAAGGTTGTCGAAGGCGAAGCGTCCACCCATGTCGACCTTCGTCTCGCGCCTGTACTCCAGGTATTCCGGCGGCGGCTCGTCGACCGCGTTGCCGAAGTAGGATCGCCGCTCGCCCCCAAACATCCGGTCGAAGCGCTCGACGGCATAGGCGGTCGCCGGGATGAGAAACACCCTCTCCCCGGCGGCCGTTACTACCCGCCCATAGTCTCTCTTGAGGAAAGCCTGGCCGTCTATCCGGCCTGTCCCATTCTTGCGGATGTATTCGGCTGAACGGGAGTCGAACCGGCTAGTGACCGTCTCCGTCGGCCCGAGCTGGCAGCTTGCAAGCAACAGCAGCGGAAGACACAGCCCAAGCACGCGGACCATTACGCCACTCCGACCATTCTTCAGGCCAGTGTGACGCGTGCCAGGAATACGTCAAGCGGGCTGTGGCTGGAGAATCCGCGCGATCTCGGCCGTCACCTGGTCGATCGGCTGCATCCCGTCCAAGACGCGGAGCAGACCCTTCTTGGCGTAATACTCCGACAGAGGAGCGGTCTGCTCGCGATATGCGACGAGACGGGTCTTGAACGCTTCGGGGTTGTCGTCCTTCCGGACCGGCTCGCCCCGCGCGAGCGTGTCAGCGACGCGCTTCGCGATCCGATCGACGAGCGCGTTCTCGTCGACCTTCAGCTCGATGACCGCATCCAGGCCGATGCCCTTCTCCGCCAGCATGCGGTCCAGCGCCTCTGCCTGGGGCACGGTCCGGGGAAAGCCGTCGAGTATGAATCCGCCGCGGGCGTCCGGCTCCTCGATCCGGTCGGCCACGATGCCGACCACGATCTCGTCCGAAACCAGGCCACCCGACGCCATCACGTCCTTGGCCTTCAGACCAACGGGGGTGCCTGCGGCCACGGCGGCCCGCAGCATGTCCCCTGTCGATAGCTGCGGCAGGCCGTGCTGCTCCACGATGCGTGCCGACTGGGTTCCTTTGCCTGCACCGGGCGGGCCGAGAAGGATCAATCTCATCGGAGCCCCCGCCCCTCCTCTTCAGCATCCTTCCGGATGCAATTCCCTAACGGCGGCGAGCGCCCTTGAGCTTCGACTTCTTCACGAGGCCCTCATACTGGTGCGCCAGCAGATGCCCGTGGACCTGCGCCACCGTGTCCATCGTCACCGAAACCACGATGAGGAGCGACGTGCCACCGAAATAGAAGGGCAAAGCCGCATACGACACAAGCAGTTCGGGCAAGAGGCAGATCACCGTCAGGTACGCCGCGCCGATCACCGTGATGCGGGTCAGCACGTAGTCGATGTACTCCGCCGTGCGCTCGCCCGGACGGATGCCCGGGATGAAGCCACCATGCTTCTTCAGGTTGTCCGCGGTCTCCTGCGGATTGAACACGACCGCCGTGTAGAAGAAGGCGAAGAAGATGATGAGCGCGGCGTAAAGCGCCATATAGGCCGGCCGGCCGTGCCCCAGGAAGGTGGCCAGCGTCGAGATGATGCCGGTGCCGCTCGTATCGGCCGTGAAGCTCGCGAAGGTTGCCGGCAGGAGCAGCAGCGACGACGCGAAGATCGGCGGGATGACGCCCGAGGTGTTGAGCTTGAGCGGCAGGAACGAGGTCTGCCCCTCGTACATGCGGTTCCCGACCTGGCGCTTCGGATAGTTGATCAGCAGCCGCCGCTGGGCCCGCTCCATGAACACGATGAAGAAGACCACGGCGACCGCCATGACGATCACGCCGAGGATGAGCGCGGTCGAGATCGCCCCCTGACGGCCAAGCTCCAGCGTGCCGGCGATCGCCGACGGCAGATGCGCCACGATGCCCGCGAAGATGATCAGCGACGACCCGTTGCCGATGCCGCGGCTCGTGATCTGCTCACCGAGCCACATCAGGAACAGCGTCCCGCCCGTAAGCGTGATCACCGTAGAGACGAGGAAGAAGGGGCCGGGCTCCTGGACGATGTTGCCGGAGCTCTGCAGGCCGACCGCGATGCCCCAGGACTGGAACAGAGCCAGCACGACCGTGATGTAGCGCGTGTACTGATTGATGACCTTGCGGCCGGACTCGCCTTCCTTCTTCAGCGCCTCGAGAGAGGGCACGACGGAAGTGAGGAGCTGCACGATGATCGATGCCGAGATGTACGGCATGATGTTCAGGGCGAAGATCGCCATGCGCTCGACGGCGCCGCCCGAGAACATGTTGAAGAGGCCGAGCACGCCGCCCGAGGCCTGCTGGAAGCTCTGCCGAAGCGCTTCCGTATCGATCCCCGGAAGCGGCACATAGGTGCCCAGGCGAAAGATGATGAGCGCGCCGAGCGTGAACCAAATGCGCTTCTTCAGCTCTTCGGCTTTGGCGATCGCACCGAAGTTGATGTTGGAGGCGAGCTGCTCGGCGGCCGATGCCATATCTTCAATCCTGAGGCGACCGAATGAGGGTCGCAGAGAGGCCGGCCCGTATCTGGCGCACGGGCCGGCTCATCTCAAGTCTTGGGAGCCGCGGCTTTAGGCCGTCGCCTCGTCGCTGCCACCCAGAACGGTGACGGAACCGCCGGCACGTTCGATGGCCTCGAGCGCCGACTTCGACGCGCCCGCAACCTGGAACGTCAGCTTGGCACTCAGCTCGCCCGAGCCGAGGATCTTCACGCCATCCCGCGGCTTCGACAGCACGCCGGCCGCGACCAGCGTCTCGACGGTCACGGGAGCGGACGCGTCCAGCTTGCCGGCGTCGACCGCAGTCTGGATGCGGCCGAGGTTGACCTCGTTGAGCTGCCGCTGGTTCGGCGGGTTGAAGCCGCGCTTCGGCAGACGCCGATGCAGCGGCATCTGGCCGCCCTCGAACCCTTTGATGGACACGCCGGTGCGGGCCTTCTGACCCTTCACGCCGCGTCCGCCGGTCTTGCCCTTGCCGGAGCCGATGCCCCGACCCACGCGCATCCGGTTCTTGGTCGCGCCTTCGTTGTCGCGAATCTCGTTCAGTCTCATGGTCGTCTCCTCACCGCTCGCCCGAAGCCGGGACGACGCGCACGAGGTGCTTGACGGCCTCGATCATTCCCCGCGTCGAGGGGTTGTCGGGCAGCGTCGACGTGCGATGCAGCTTGTTGAGGCCAAGGCCAATCAGCGTCTGACGCTGCTTGCCCTCGCGGCGGATCGGCGAACCGATCTGCTGGACCGTCACGGTCCCCTTCTGGTCAGCCATGATGTCCCCCTATCAGGAATCCGCGCCAGCGCCGTCCGAAAGGTCGGCATCGCGGCGGCGGGACTGGAGGGTGGAAACCTTGAGGTTGCGGCGAGCCGCGACGGACCGCGGGCTGTCCTCGTTCTTCAGCGCACTGAAGGTGGCGCGAACCAGGTTGTACGGGTTCGAGGAGCCGAGCGACTTCGCAACGACGTCCTGCATGCCGAGCGTCTCGAAGACGGCCCGCATCGGGCCGCCTGCGATGATGCCCGTGCCCTGCGGAGCAGCGCGAAGGATCACCTTTCCGGCGCCCCAGCGGCCGTTCACGTCGTGGTGCAGCGTCCGGCCCTCGCGCAGCGGCACGCGGATGAGACCGCGCTTCGCAGCTTCCGTCGCCTTACGGATCGCCTCGGGCACCTCGCGGGCCTTGCCATGGCCGAAGCCGACGCGGCCCTTCTGGTCGCCGACGACGACGAGCGCAGCGAAGCCGAAGCGACGGCCGCCCTTCACCACCTTGGCGACGCGGTTGATGTGGACGAGCTTGTCGACGAACTCGGAATCCCGCTCTTCGCGCTCGTTCCGGTCGGAGCGGCGCTCCCGATGCGGGCGCCCGCCCGATGAAGGTTCTCTAGCCATATGTAATCCCGTCTGAACTCAACGCGGGCGGCGGCCCGCTCGCTTGACGTTCGTAAAAGAGGCCCGCCGGCGTGCCTGCCCTTAGAAGTCCAGCCCACCCTCGCGAGCGGCGTCGGCGAGAGCCTTGACGCGCCCGTGGTAGAGGTAGCCGGACCGGTCGAAGATGACCTGCTTGATCCCGGCCTGGACCGCGCGCTCCGCGACCAGCTTGCCGATCTCGCGAGCCGCCTCGACGGTTGCGCCCGTCTTCAGCCGGCCCTTGACGTCCTTCTCGAGAGAGGACGCCGCAGCGATCGTGTGACCGCGCTCGTCGTCGATGATCTGAGCGTAGATCTGCTTCGACGAACGGAACACGGACAGGCGCGGACGCCCGTTCGCAGCCTTCCGGATCGCGCGCCGGACACGCGCCTTGCGTCGCTCTTCGACGCTCTGCTTCGTAGCCATGTCCAGTCCTACTTCTTCTTGCCTTCCTTGCGGAAGATGAACTCGTTCGCGTACTTCACGCCCTTGCCCTTGTAGGGCTCGGGACCGCGGAAGTCGCGGATCTCAGCAGCGGCCTGGCCGACCTTCTGCTTGTCGATCCCGGCGATCACGATTTCCGTCGGACGAGGCGTGGTGATCGTGAGACCAGCCGGCACCTCGTAATCGACATCGTGGCTGTAGCCGAGCGACAACTTCAGCATCTTGCCGGCCATCGCGGCGCGATAACCGACGCCGTTGATCTCGAGCTTCTTCTCGAAGCCCTTGCTCACGCCTTCCATCAGGACCGCGACCTGGGCACGCGAGGTGCCCCAAAGCGAACGCGCTTCCTTCGACTGATCACGAGGATCAACCTTGACGGCTCCGTCTTCCATGACGACGGAGACCTTGTCCGGAACCGTGAAGGACAGCTCGCCCTTCTGGCCCTTCACCTTCACCAGTTGCCCGGTCACCGTGGCGGTCACGCCCGACGGAACCGGGACCGGCTTCTTGCCTACACGAGACATCGTCGTTTCCCTGTCCTGATCCGCCGGCCTTAGAAGACCTGGCAGAGCACTTCGCCGCCGACGTTCTTCTCGCGCGCCTCGTGATCCGCCATGACGCCCTGCGGGGTCGACATGATCACGACGCCGAGCCCGTCTGCGACGCGCGGCATGGTGTCGACCGACGCATAGACGCGGCGGCCGGGCTTCGAGACGCGCTGGATCCGGCGGATCACAGGCTCGCCCTCGTAGTACTTCAGCTCGATCGTGAACTCAGTCCGGCCGTTGCCGTAATCCGCGGTGGAGTAATCGCGGATGTAGCCTTCGGACTTCAGCACATCGAGAACGTTGGCACGCAGACGCGAGCCGGGGGTCTGAACGGTGCTCCGGCGACGCATCTGCGCATTCCGGATGCGGGTCAGCATATCGCCGAGCGGATCGGTCATCGACATGGTCGCGCCTCCTTACCAGCTCGACTTGACGAGGCCCGGGATCAGGCCCTGGGAACCAAGCTCACGCAGCGCGATGCGCGACATGCCGAGCTTGCGGTAATAGGCGCGCGGCCGCCCCGTGACTTCGCACCGATTGCGGATGCGGGTCGGGTTCGCGTTGCGCGGCAGCTCGGCGAGCTTGAGGCGCGCCTCGAAGCGCTCCTCCATCTGCCGGGTCTGGTCGTTCGCGACGGCAAGGAGTTCCTTGCGCTTGTTCGCGAACCGATCGACCAGCTTCCTGCGAGCCTTGTTCTTCTCGATCGAACTCTTCTTGGCCATGTAGTCTATCTCCGGTGTCCGCGTCTGAGATCCGCCTGCTGGGCAGGCGTTCTCACTGCCGGAACGGGAAGTTGAAGTGCTTGAGGAGCGCGCGCGCCTCGTCGTCGGTCTGGGCCGTAGTCGTGATGATCACGTCCATGCCCCAGATCTGCTCGGCCTTGTCGTAGTTGATCTCAGGGAACACCAGGTGCTCCTTGATGCCGAGAGCGTAGTTGCCCCGCCCGTCGAAGGAGCGCGGGTTCAGGCCGCGGAAGTCCCGGACGCGCGGCAGCGCGATCGTGACCAGGCGGTCCAGGAACTCGTACATCCGCGCGCGGCGCAGGGTGACCTTGGCGCCGATCGGCATGTTCTCGCGGACCTTGAACGTCGCGATCGCCTTCCGGGCGCGGGTCACGACCGGCTTCTGACCGGCGATCAGCGCGAGATCGGCAGCCGCAACGGACGCCTTCTTCGAATCTGCCGTCGACTCGCCGACGCCCATGTTTAGGACGATCTTGTCGAGCTTCGGAACCTGCATCGGGTTCTTGTAGCCGAACTCCTCGATGAGCTTCGCCCGCACGACTTCGTCGTAATGCTGGCGGAGCCGCGGCAGGTAGGCACCGTCCGCGCCGTTCCCGGCCGGGGCCGCCTCGGCCGGCTTCTTGGGGGACTTAGGCATCGATCAAATCTCCGGACCGCTTAGCGAACCGCACCTTCCGGCCGTCATCGAGGACGCGGAAGCCAACCCGGGTGGGCTTGCCGTCCTTCGGATCGGCGACAGCGAGGTTCGACAGGTGGATCGGCGCCTCCTTGGAGATGATGCCGCCCTCCTGGTTCATCGACTGCTTCTGGTGACGCTTCACCATGTTCACGCCGCGCACGAGCGCCTTCTCGTCCTTCGGCATGACCTGAACGACTTCGCCGGTGCGACCCGAGTCGCGGCCGGTCAGAACGACGACGCGGTCGCCCTTCTTGATCTTGGCGGCCATCACAGCACCTCCGGCGCCAGCGAGATGATCTTCATGTGATTCTTGGCGCGGAGCTCGCGCGGGACCGGTCCGAAGATACGGGTGCCGACCGGCTCCTTCTGGTTGTTGATGAGGACCGCAGCGTTGCGGTCGAAGCGGATCACCGAGCCGTCCGGACGACGGATGTCCTTCGCGGTCCGAACGACGACCGCCTTCATGACGTCGCCCTTCTTCACGCGGCCGCGCGGGATCGCCTCCTTGACGGAGACGACGATGATGTCGCCAACGCCAGCATATTTGCGCTTCGAGCCGCCGAGCACCTTGATGCACATCACGCGACGCGCACCGGAATTGTCGGCGACGTCCAGATTCGTCTGCATCTGGATCATCGATCAGAACCTCTCTCTGTCTCGGTCGGTTTCCGGCTCACGCCAGACTACGGCCGACGGGGATCTTGGTCCCCTGCCCTTGCGTCATCCGGCACCCTGCCCTCAGGCCAGGTCCCGAAACCTTTCTTCAAGCACCGAACGACCACCACCTGCGGTGATGGTCGCCAAATCCAATCTGCCTGGCTCGATGCCGCGTCGTGATGCGGCGCGAAGCGGGTCTCTCTCAGGAAAGACCGACGGCCGACTTCACCTTGTCGACGGCGCCCGCGACGCCCTCGACGACGCTCGATACAACACCGCCGCCCGATCCGCCAGCCCCTTCGCCCTCGACGAGCTTCCAGGTCTTCGTCTTCGAGAACGGCCGCGACTCCTCGATGAGGACCGTCTGGCCGACCTTAGCGACGTTGTTCTCGTCGTGGGCGTGATAGTTCTTCGTCCGGCGAACGGTCTTCTTGAGGACCGGGTGCGTGAAGCGACGCTCCACCTTCACCACGATCGTCTTCTCGCCCTTGTCGCTGACGACAACGCCCTGCAGCACGCGCTTTGGCATAGATCTCTCCTCAGGCCTGCGCGGCCGCGCGCTGCCGGCTCTGCAGCGTCTTGATGCGGGCGATGTCGCGACGGACGACACGCACCCGCGAGGTGTTCTCGAGCTGGCCCGTAGCCCGCTGGAAGCGCAGGTTGAACTGCTCCTTCTTGAGCGAGAGGAGCTCGTCCTGGAGCTGATCGGCCGACATCCGCTGGAGGTCGCCGAAGCGCTGCTTCGTCTTCATCTCATCCTCACTCGGCGATGCGCTGCACGAAGCGCGTGCGCACCGACAGCTTCGCAGCGCCGAGACGGAGCGCCTCGCGGGCGATCTCCTCAGACACGCCGTCGATTTCGAACATGATCCGGCCCGGCTTCACGCGAGCGGCCCAGAACTCGACCGCGCCCTTGCCCTTACCCATGCGGACTTCGGTCGGCTTCTTGGAAACCGGCACGTCCGGGAAGATGCGGATCCACACGCGGCCCTGGCGCTTCATCTCGCGGGTGATCGCGCGGCGAGCCGCCTCGATCTCACGCGCGTTCACACGCTCCGGCTCCAGGCACTTGAGGCCGAACTGGCCGAAATTCAAGTCCGTGCCGCCCTTCGCGACGCCATGGATGCGTCCCTTGAACTGACGACGGAACTTCGTCTTCTTCGGTTGCAACATCGCTCTTGAACCTTTCCCGAGCCGTCCGGCTTACGCCGCCTGCTCGGCCGCGCGACGACCGGTGGAACGGCTGCCCGCTTCCTCGTTCATGCGCTTATCCTGCGCCATCGGATCGTGCTCCAGGATCTCGCCCTTGCAGATCCAGACCTTGATCCCGCAGGTGCCGTAGGTCGTGAACGCGGTCGCAACCCCGTAATCGACATCGGCACGCAGCGTGTGCAGCGGAACGCGGCCCTCGCGGTACCACTCCATGCGGGCGATCTCGGCGCCGCCGAGGCGGCCGGAGCAGTTGATCCGGATGCCTTGGGCACCAAGCCGCATCGCCGACTGCACGGCGCGCTTCATGGCGCGACGGAAGGCGACCCGGCGCTCGAGCTGCTGCGCGATCGACTCGGCGACGAGCGTCGCGTCGATCTCGGGCTTGCGCACCTCGACGATGTTGATCGCCACCTCGGCCTTGGTCATCGACCCGACGAGCTTGCGCAGCTTGTCGATGTCGGCGCCCTTCTTGCCGATCACGACGCCCGGGCGGGCGGAGTGGATGGTCACGCGGCACTTCCGATGCGGGCGCTCGATCACGATCTTGGAGACCGCTGCCTGCTTCAGCTGCTTCGTGAGCGCCTCGCGGATCGCCATGTCCTCATGCATGAGGCGGGCGTACTCGCCCTTGCCGGCGTACCAGCGCGAGTCCCAGGTCCGGTTGATGCCGAGCCGCAGCCCGACCGGATTGACTTTCTGACCCATGGGTTGACCTCAGGCCGCTTCGGCTTGGACTTCACGAACCACGATGGTGAGGTTCGAGAAGGGTTTCAGGATGCGCGCGCCGCGTCCGCGGGCCCGGGCATGGAAGCGCTTCAGCACGAGCGCCTTGCCGACGAACGCCTCCTTGACGACGAGATCGTCGACGTCGAGGTCGTGGTTGTTCTCGGCGTTCGCGATCGCGCTCTCGAGGCACTTGCGCACCTCCTTGGCGATCCGCTTGCGGGAGAATTCGAGATCCGCGAGCGCAGCCGAGGCCTTCTTGCCCCGGATGAGCTGGGCAACGAGGTTCAGCTTCTGCGGCGACACGCGAAGCATGCGGAGAACGGCTTTCGCCTCGTTGTCCGGCAGCGCGCGCGGAGTTGCGGCCTTGCCCATATCAGCGCCTCTTAGCCTTCTTGTCGGCCGCATGGCCGTTGAAGGTGCGGGTCGGCGAGAACTCACCGAACTTGTGGCCCACCATCTCCTCGGAGACGTAGACCGGGATGTGCTTGCGTCCGTTGTAGACGCCGAAGGTCAAACCCACGAAGTGAGGCAGGATCGTGGAGCGGCGGCTCCAAATCTTGATCACTTCGTTACGGCCGCCCGAGCTGCGAGCGGCGTCGGCCTTCTTCAGCAGGTAGCCGTCGACAAACGGCCCCTTCCAGATCGAGCGTGCCATGGCGCGCCTCAGCCCTTCTTCTTGCGGTTATGACGGCTGGTCACGATGAACCGGTCCGTGCGCTTGTTGGAGCGCGTCTTCTTGCCCTTGGTCGGCACGCCCCACGGGGTCACCGGGTGGCGACCACCCGACGTACGGCCCTCACCACCACCGTGCGGGTGGTCGATCGGGTTCATGGTGACGCCGCGGTTATGCGGACGCTGGCCAAGCCACCGGCTGCGACCGGCCTTGCCGATCGAGGTGTTCATGTGGTCCGGGTTCGACACGGCGCCGACCGTCGCGAAGCACTGGCCATGCACCAGGCGCTGCTCGCCGGAGTTCAGGCGAACCGTGACGTAGCCCTGGTCGCGGCCAACGATCTGCGCGTAGGTGCCAGCCGAACGGGCCATGGCGCCGCCGCGGCCGATCTTCAGCTCGACGTTGTGCACGATCGTGCCCACCAGCATGTTCGCCAGAGGCATCGCGTTGCCGGGCTTGATGTCGACCTGCTCGCCCGACATCACCGAGTCGCCCACCGCCAGGCGCTGCGGCGCCAGGATGTAGGACTGCTCGCCATCCGGGTAGCGGATCAGCGCGATGAAGGCCGTGCGGTTCGGATCGTACTCGATCCGCTCGACCGCAGCCGTTTCGTTCGCGTGCGAGCGACGCTTGAAGTCCACGTAGCGGTAGGTCTGCTTGTGACCACCACCACGGAACCGGACCGTCACCCGGCCATGGTTGTTCCGGCCGCCCTTGGAGTGCTTCCCCTCGGTCAGCGACTTAACGGGCTTGCCCTTGTAGAGCTCGCTCCGGTCGACGATCACGAGCTGGCGAAGGCCAGGCGTGACCGGCTTGAAAGTCTTGAGTGCCATGGTTCTCTACCTGCCGCTCAGAGCCCGGTCGTCACGTCGATCGACTGGCCCTGCGCGAGGGTCACAATCGCCTTCTTGACGTCCGAACGCCGGCCTTTGCGGCCGCGGAAGACCTTTTCCTTGCCCTTGGTCACGAGCGTATTCACCGCCAGGACCTTGACCTCGAAGAGGCGTTCGACCGCCTCCTTGATCTGGGGCTTGGTCGCATCCGGGGCGACCCGGAAGACAACCTTGTTCAGCTCAGAGAGATTCGTGGCCTTCTCGGTAATGACCGGGCTCACGATCACGTCGTAATGGCGCGGATCCGGATTCATTTGAAGCGCGCCTCCAGCGCGTCGACGGCCGCCCTGGTCAGCACGAGCGTGTCGCGCCGCAGGATGTCGTACACGTTGATGCCCTGAATGGGCAGGACGTCGATGTTCGGCAGGTTGCGGGCCGCCAGACCGAAGTTGGTATCGACCTCCGCGCCCGCAATGATGAGCGCCGAGCCGAGCCCGAGCTTGCCGAACTGGTCCTTCAGCTCCTTCGTCTTCGGCGCGTCCAGCCGCGCATCGTCCACGACGATCAGCGTCTGGTCCTTGGCCTTGGTCGACAGAGCATGGCGAAGCGCCAGCGCACGCACCTTCTTCGGCAGGTCGTGCTCGTGCGAGCGGACCTGAGGCCCGAAGGCGCGGCCGCCACCCCGGAACTGCGGCACGCGGGCCGAGCCGTGGCGGGCATTGCCGGTGCCCTTCTGCTTGTACATCTTCTTGCCGGTCCGGGCGATCTCCGCGCGGTTCTTCACCGCGTGGGTACCGGCCCGACGCTTGGCGAGCTGCCAGCGCACCATCCGGGCAAGGATGTCGGCGCGAGGCTCGAGACCGAAGATCGCGTCATCGAGCTCGACCGAGCCGGCCGTATCGCCGGCGAAGGTCTTCACTTCGAACTGCATCACGCGTTCTCCTCGGCCGGAGCAGCCTCAGCCGCAGCCGCACCATCACCCGCGGTCCGGAACTTGCCCGGCATCGGCAGGTCGGCCGGGGCTTTCCGCTTCACGGCGTCCTTGATGTAGATCCAGCCGCCCGCATGGCCGGGGACCGCGCCCTCGACCAGGATAAGGCCGCGCTCGACGTCCGTACGGACGACGCGCAGGTTCTGGGTGGTGACCCGCTCGACACCGAGGTGGCCCGGCATCTTCTTGTTCTTGAAGGTCTTGCCAGGATCCTGACGGCCGCCGGTACCACCGATCGAGCGGTGGGAGATCGACACGCCGTGCGAGGCCCGGAGACCACCGAAGTTCCAGCGCTTCATGCCGCCCGCGAAGCCCTTACCGGTCGTGGTGCCGGTGACATCCACGAACTGGCCAGGCACGAAGTGGTCGGCCGTGATCTCGGCACCGACCGGGATCAGGGCGTCCTCAGACACGCGGAACTCGGCGAGCTTCTGCTTCGGCTCGACCTGGGCGACGGCGAAACGGCCACGCTCCGCCTTCGACACGTTCTTCACCTTCGCGCGGCCGATGCCGAGCTGAAGGGCCGTGTAGCCGTTCTTTTCCTTCGTGCGATGAGCCACGACCTGGCACTGGTCGAGCTTCAGCACGGTGACCGGAATGTGCTCCCCGGCATCCGTGAAGATGCGGGTCATTCCGAGCTTCTGGGCAATGACGCCTGAGCGCATGGACCTGATCCTAAAAGGCGCTTCTGGAAAGCTCAGAGCCCGAGGCTCAGAGCTTGATCTCCACGTCCACGCCAGCGGCGAGGTCGAGCTTCATGAGGGCATCGACCGTCTGCGGCGTCGGATCGACGATGTCGAGAACGCGCTTGTGGGTCCGCATCTCGAACTGCTCGCGCGACTTCTTGTCGATGTGGGGCGAACGAAGCACGGTGAAGCGCTCGATCCGGGTCGGCAGCGGGATGGGCCCGCGGACCTGCGCGCCGGTCCGCTTCGCCGTCGAGACGATCTCGCGGGTCGAGGCGTCGAGGACGCGGTGGTCAAACGCCTTGAGGCGGATGCGGATGTTCTGGTTCATCGATCTCTTCTCCCGCCGTGACCGGACCTGATCCGGTCACCCACGGTCGACTTCACGTGCTTGGGGTGGTTGCCCGGGCCGAAGCCCGGGCAGGTTGGCGGTTTGACCGCTTACTCGACGATCGAGGCGACGACGCCGGCGCCGACCGTACGGCCGCCCTCGCGGATGGCGAAGCGGAGCTTCTCTTCCATCGCGATCGGAACGATCAGCGACACGTCCATCGTCACGTTGTCGCCGGGCATCACCATCTCGGTGCCCTCCGGCAGCGTGCAGACGCCGGTCACGTCCGTGGTGCGGAAGTAGAACTGCGGACGGTAGTTCGTGAAGAACGGGGTGTGACGGCCACCCTCTTCCTTGGTGAGGATGTACGCCTCAGCCTTGAACTTCGTGTGCGGCTTCACCGAACCCGGCTTGCAGACGACCTGGCCGCGCTCGACGTCCTCACGCTTCGTGCCACGGAGCAGCACGCCAACGTTGTCGCCAGCCTGGCCCTGGTCGAGCAGCTTACGGAACATCTCGACGCCGGTGACCGTGGTGGTCTGGGTCGGACGGATGCCGACGATCTCGACGGTCTCGCCGACCTTCACGATGCCACGCTCGACGCGGCCGGTCACGACGGTGCCGCGGCCGGAGATCGAGAACACGTCCTCGATCGGCATCAGGAACGGCAGGTCGATAGGACGCTCCGGCTGCGGGATGTACTCGTCGACGGTCTTCATGAGCGCGAGAACCGCGTCACGGCCGATCTCCGGGTTCTTGTCCTCGAGCGCCATCAGGGCCGAGCCCTTGGTGATCGGGATGTCGTCGCCGGGGAACTCGTACTTCGACAGCAGCTCGCGAACCTCGAGCTCGACGAGGTCGAGGAGCTCCGGATCGTCGACCATGTCGACCTTGTTCAGGAACACGACGAGCGCCGGCACGCCGACCTGGCGGGCGAGCAGGATGTGCTCACGGGTCTGCGGCATCGGGCCGTCGGCGGCGGACACGACCAGGATCGCGCCGTCCATCTGGGCGGCACCCGTGATCATGTTCTTCACGTAGTCGGCGTGGCCGGGGCAGTCGACGTGCGCATAGTGGCGGTTCGAGGTCTCGTACTCGACGTGCGCCGTCGAGATCGTGATGCCGCGAGCCTTCTCCTCCGGAGCCTTGTCGATCTGGTCGTAGGCCGTAAACGTCGCGCCACCCGACTCCGCCAGGACCTTCGTGATCGCAGCCGTCAGCGAGGTCTTGCCGTGATCGACGTGGCCGATCGTGCCGATGTTGCAGTGAGGCTTGCTACGGGAGAACTTTTCTTTTGCCATGACAGCACCTTACCTTCGTGTTCGCGAGTGGGATCTGAGGATCAGGCGTATTTCGCCTGAACCTCGGCAGCCACGTTCGACGGCACCTGCTCGTAATGGTCGAACTGCATCGTGTAGTTCGCACGTCCCTGGCTCATCGAGCGCAGGTTGTTGACGTAGCCGAACATGTTGGCGAGCGGCACCATGGCGTTGATGACGTTCGCGTTCCCGCGCATGTCCTGACCCTGGATCTGGCCACGGCGGGAGTTGAGGTCGCCGATGACGGAGCCGGTGTAGTCCTCCGGCGTCACCACCTCGACCTTCATGATCGGCTCGAGCAGAACCGAACCGCATTTCTGCAGCGCCTCGCGCAGAGCCGCCCGGGCCGCGATCTCGAACGCCAGAGCCGAGGAGTCGACCTCGTGGAAGGCACCGTCGATCAGCTCGACCTTGACGTCCACGACCGGGAAGCCGGCGATCACGCCCGAACCGATCACCGACTCGAGGCCCTTCTCGACGCCCGGGATGTACTCCTTCGGCACCGCGCCGCCAACGATCTTCGACTCGAACTGGAACCCAGCGCCGGGCTCGTTCGGCTCGACGACCAGCTTCACGCGGGCGAACTGACCCGTACCGCCCGTCTGCTTCTTGTGCGTGTAGTCGACCTCGCCGCGGCGCGTGATCGTCTCGCGATAGGCGACCTGCGGGGCGCCGATATTCGCGTCGACCTTATAGGTGCGCTTCAGGATGTCGACCTTGATGTCCAGGTGGAGCTCGCCCATCCCCTTGAGGATGGTCTGGCCGGATTCCTGGTCGGTCGACACGCGGAAGGACGGATCCTCGGCCGCGAGCTTCGCCAGGGCGAGGCCGAGCCTCTCCTGGTCGCCCTTCGACTTCGGCTCGATCGCGATCGTGATGACCGGCTCCGGGAACTCCATGCGCTCCAGGATGACGGGCTTCAGCGGGTCGCAGAGCGTATCGCCGGTGCGGACGTCCTTGAGACCCGCGAGAGCGACGATGTCGCCCGCATAGGCCTCCTTGATGTCCTCGCGATTATTCGCGTGCATCAGGAGCATGCGGCCGACGCGCTCCTTCTTCTCGCGCGTCGAGTTCACGATGCTCGAGCCGGACTCAACCTTGCCGGAATACACGCGGCAGAAGGTGATCGTACCGACGAAGGGGTCGTCCATGATCTTGAAGGCGAGCATGGAGAACGGCTCGGAATCGAGCGGCTTGCGCTGCATCGGCTCGCCCGTCGCCGGATCCTCGCCGTTGATCGCCTCACGATCGGCGGGCGACGGCAGGTAGTCGACGACGGCGTCGAGCAGCGGCTGCACGCCCTTGTTCTTGAAGGACGAGCCACAGAGAACCGGATGGAAGGCGCGACGCTGCACGGCCGTGCGGATGAGCCGACGCATCGTCGCCTCGTCCGGCTCCTGGCCGTCGAGATAGGCCATCATGGCCTCGTCATCCATCTCGACCGCAGCCTCGACCAGCTTCGCGCGGTATTCCGCGGCCTGATCCTGCAGCTCGGCCGGGATCTCGACCTCGTCGAACTTCGCGCCGAGGGCCTCGCCCGACCAGACGATCGCCTTCATCTTCACGAGGTCGACAACGCCCTGGAAGTTCGACTCGGAGCCGATCGGCAGCTGCAGGCAAACGGGCTTGCCCGCGACGCGGTCGATGATGTCCTTGACGCACTTGAAGAAGTCGGCGCCGGTCTTGTCCATCTTGTTGACGAACACCACGCGCGGCACGTCGTACTTGTCGGCCTGGCGCCAGACGGTCTCCGTCTGCGGCTCGACGCCCTGGTTGCCGTCGAGCACGCACACGGCGCCGTCGAGCACGCGCAGCGAACGCTCGACCTCGATCGTGAAGTCGACGTGCCCGGGGGTGTCGATGATGTTCAGGCGCTTGTCGCGCCAGAAGCAGGTGGTCGCAGCGGACGTGATCGTGATGCCACGCTCCTGCTCCTGCTCCATCCAGTCCATGGTGGCGGCGCCCTCATGGACTTCACCGAGCTTATGCGACTTGCCCGTGTAGAAGAGGATCCGCTCGGTCGTCGTCGTCTTTCCGGCATCGATGTGAGCCATGATGCCGAAATTGCGGTAATCCTCGATCGCGTGCGTGCGAGGCATGATCTGCTCCTGGCCTGTCCGGCCGTTACCAGCGGTAATGCGAGAAGGCGCGGTTGGCCTCGGCCATCCGGTGCGTGTCTTCGCGCTTCTTCACCGCGTTGCCGCGATTGTTGGCAGCGTCGATGAGTTCGGCCGACAGGCGGTCGACCATGGTCTTGTCGTTGCGAGCCCGCGCAGCCTGAATCAGCCAGCGGATCGCCAGGGCCTGCCGGCGCTCAGGCCGAACCTCGACCGGCACCTGGTAGGTGGCGCCGCCGACGCGGCGGGACCGGACCTCGAGAGCCGGCGCAACGTTGTCGAGCGCGGCGCGAAACACCTCCAGCGGGTGCGCGCGGGTGCGGCTCTCGACGATGTCGAACGCGCCATAGACGATCCGCTCGGCCGTCGACTTCTTCCCCTCGTACATGATCGAGTTTATGAACTTGGTCACGACGATGTCCCCGAACTTCGGGTCCGGGATGATCTCGCGCTTTTCTGCGCTGTGGCGGCGGGACATGTCCTGCTCCGGTCAAATCTTGTTAGCGTCAGCCGGGCCCACCCCGACCGCGTCGCCCCGAAAGGCCTAGAAATTCGAGACCCCTGGGCCAGACCCAGGGATGAGCGCAAAGGCGCCCGACCTACTTCGGGCGCTTGGCGCCATACAGCGAACGGCGCTGCTTGCGGTTCTTCACGCCCTGCGTGTCGAGCACACCGCGGAGGATGTGGTAGCGAACGCCCGGAAGATCCTTCACGCGGCCGCCGCGGATCATCACGACCGAGTGTTCCTGCAGGTTGTGACCCTCGCCCGGGATGTAGCCGATGACCTCATGGCCATTCGTCAGACGCACCTTGGCGACCTTACGGAGAGCCGAGTTCGGCTTCTTCGGGGTCGTCGTATAAACGCGGGTGCAGACACCACGCTTCTGCGGGCACGCATCGAGCGCCGGAACCTTGTTTCGCGTCTTCGGGGCTGTCCGCGGCTTGCGGATCAGCTGGCTGATCGTCGGCATGTAGCCCTCTTGTCGAAGACCGCCCGCGCGGTCGTCTATGCCGGGGCGCCGACCTGCCGATGGCGCACCCAAACGAGAAAAGCGCCACAGGTTCAGGAGAACCTCTGTCGCTGGAGAACGCAGAGGACCGCCCCAGCTTCCCGGGAAGGTCTTGCACCACCATCCGGCTCGGCGAGCCAGTCAGTACCGATAGGGACAACAGCGTTTAAGCACGATGGGTCGGCCCTGCTGGACCAACTCGCGACGCTTACGGCCTGCTGCGGATGGGGGCTACTTAATGCCCGACTCGCCCCCCGTCAACCCAAAACGCGCAGTGCGCGGCTAGGCATCTCGGGCCTGGAGGCATGTCACCTATGACAAAAGGAAAGGGCCGCACAAGGCGGCCCTTCCAAGCTTCCGTTCAGCGCCCTGCCCTACTCGGCAGCGGGCGAGAACTCTTCCAGGGCCCGGGCGGCCTCGGCTGCGCGTGACTGCGCCTCCGCGGTCCGCTGCTCCAGGATCATGTCGTCGCGGCGCTGCGCGATCTGGCGGATCCGTGCGTTCAGGGCGCCGGTTCCGGCCGGGATGAGCGAGCCGACGATGACGTTCTCCTTCAGGCCCTCGAGCGTGTCGACCTTTCCGTTGACGGCCGCCTCCGTGAGGACGCGGGTCGTCTCCTGGAACGACGCTGCCGAGATGAAGGACCGCGTCTGCAGCGAGGCCTTCGTGATGCCGAGAAGGACGGGGGTCCCCTCGGCCGGTTTCTTCTTCTCGGCGATCAGCTTCTCGTTGATCTCCTCCAGCTCCAGCCGGTCGATCTGGTCGCCGGCCAGGATGTCGGAATCCCCGCCGTCGGTGATCTCCACCTTCTGCAGCATCTGGCGGACGATCACCTCGATGTGCTTGTCGTTGATGTTCACGCCCTGGAGCCGGTAGACCTCCTGGATCTCGTTGACGAGGTAGGCAGCGAGCTCCTCCACGCCCTTGATCGCCAGGATGTCGTGCGGCGCCGGGTTGCCGTCGACGATGAAGTCTCCGATCTCGACCTGGTCGCCATCCTGCAGGTGGATGTGCTTGCCCTTCGGGATCAGGTACTCGACCGCCTCCGAACCGTCATGCGGCGCAAGCGTCAGGCGACGCTTGTTCTTGTAGTCGCGGCCGAACTGGATCGTGCCGGACTTCTCCGCGATGACAGCCGCGTCCTTCGGACGGCGCGCCTCGAACAGCTCCGCCACGCGCGGCAGACCGCCCGTGATGTCGCGCGTCCGAGCCGAGTCGGTCGAGATACGGGCGAGCACGTCGCCTGCCTTCACCTTCGAGCCGGGATCGTAGCCGATGATCGCCTCGACCGGCAGGAGGTAGCGGGCATCGCCGCCGCGCGAGAGCTTCGCCGGCTTGCCGTCGGGCCCGAGCACCACCATCGCAGGCCGCAGATCGGAGGTACGGGAGGACCCGCGCCAATCGATCACGAGACGCTTGGAGATGCCCGTGGACTCGTCCGCGGTCTCCGTCATCGACTGGCCGTCGATGAGATCCTCGTAGCCGACCGTGCCATCCACCTCGGTGATGATCGGACGGGTATACGGGTCCCACTCGGCGATGCGCTGGCCGCGCTTCACTTGGTCGCCCTCGTCGACGCGAAGCTTCGCGCCGTAGAGGATCCGGTGCACCGCGCGCTCTGCGCCGTCCGGCCCCACGATCACCACCGAGTTGTTCCGGCCGACCGCGATCAGGTCGCCATCCGTGTTCCGGGCGACTGCCCGGTTGCGGATGTGAACCGTGCCCTCGAAGTTCGACTCGATGAACGACTGGTCCGCGATCTGGGCCGCGCCGCCGATGTGGAAGGTCCGCATCGTGAGCTGCGTTCCAGGTTCGCCGATCGACTGCGCCGCGATGACGCCGACGGCCTCGCCCATGTTGACGGGCGTGCCGCGGGCAAGGTCGCGCCCGTAGCAGGTGGCGCAGACACCGTTCTTGGACTCGCAGACGAGCACCGAACGGATCTTCACCTCCTGGATGCCGGCCGCGACGAGGCGGTCGATGTGCTTCTCCTCGATCATCTCACCGGTCGCGACGATGACCTCGCCGTTCTGATCGACGAGGTCCTCGGCCGTGGCACGGCCCAGGATGCGCGAGGCCAGCGAGGCGACGATCTGGCCCGCATCCACGATCGCCCGCATGCGGATGCCCTTCTCGGTGCCGCAATCGGGTTCGCGGATGACCGCGTCCTGCGCCACGTCGACGAGGCGGCGAGTCAGGTAACCCGAGTTCGCCGTCTTCAGCGCGGTGTCGGCCAGACCCTTCCGGGCGCCGTGAGTCGAGTTGAAGTACTCGAGGACGTCGAGGCCTTCCTTGAAGTTCGAGATGATCGGGCTCTCGATGATCTCACCCGACGGCTTGGCCATGAGGCCGCGCATCGCCGCGAGCTGCTTCATCTGGGCCGGCGAACCACGGGCGCCCGAGTGGCTCATCATGAAGATGGAGTTCACCGGCTTGTCGCGGCCGGAATCGTCCTTCTGCACGGAGGAGATGCGAGCCATCATCTCGGCCGCGAGACGGTCGGAGCACTTCGCCCAGGCGTCCACGACCTTGTTGTACTTCTCGCCCTGCGTGATCAGGCCGTCCTGGTACTGCTGCTCGTAGTCCTTCGCGAGCGTCCGGGTCTCCTCGACGATCGACCACTTGTTCTCCGGCACGACCATGTCGTCCTTGCCGAACGAGATGCCTGCCTTGAACGCATGGTGGAAGCCGAGCGCCATGATGCGATCGCAGAAGATGACCGTCTCCTTCTGCCCGCAATTGCGGTAGACGGCGTCGATCATCCCGGAGATCTCGCGCTTCGTCATGAGCTTGTTCACGACGTCGAACGGGACCTTCTTGTGCCGCGGCAGGACGCGGGACAGGATCACCCGGCCCGGCGTCGTGTCGTAGATCTTCGTGACCTCCTGGCCGTCCTCGCCGAGGCCGGTCCAGCGATACTTGATCTTCGAGTGGAGGTGGACGACGCCTGCCTCCAGCGCATGCTCCATCTCGCCCAGGTCAGCGAAGGCCTTGCCCTGTCCGGGCGCGCCATCGGCGACGATCGACAGATAGTAGAGGCCGAGAATGATATCCTGCGACGGCACGATGATCGGGTGACCGTTGGCCGGGTGCAGGATGTTGTTCGTCGACATCATCAGGACGCGCGCCTCGAGCTGGCTCTCGAGCGAGAGCGGCACGTGCACGGCCATCTGGTCGCCGTCGAAGTCGGCGTTGAACGCCGCGCAGACGAGCGGGTGCAGCTGAATCGCCTTGCCCTCGATGAGGACGGGCTCGAACGCCTGGATGCCGAGACGGTGCAGCGTCGGCGCCCGGTTCAGCATCACCGGGTGCTCGCGGATCACCTCGTCCAGGATATCCCAGACCTCCGGCTTCTCCTTCTCGACGAGCTTCTTCGCCTGCTTCACGGTAGCCGAGAAGCCCTTGGCGTCGAGCCGCGCGTAGATGAACGGCTTGAACAGCTCGAGCGCCATCTTCTTCGGCAGCCCGCACTGGTGAAGCTTCAGCTCCGGACCGACGACGATGACCGAACGGCCGGAGTAGTCGACGCGCTTGCCGAGCAGGTTCTGCCGGAAGCGGCCCTGCTTGCCCTTCAGCATGTCGGCGAGCGACTTCAGCGGACGCTTGTTGGCGCCCGTGATGACGCGCCCGCGCCGGCCGTTGTCGAACAGCGCGTCCACGGCCTCCTGCAGCATCCGCTTCTCGTTGCGGATGATGATGTCCGGCGCGCGCAGCTCGATCAGCCGCTTCAGGCGGTTGTTGCGGTTGATGACGCGACGGTAGAGGTCGTTCAGGTCGGAGGTCGCGAAGCGGCCACCGTCCAGCGGCACGAGCGGACGAAGGTCCGGCGGGATCACCGGGACGACCGTCAGGATCATCCACTCGGGCTTGTTGCCCGATTCCATGAACGCCTCGATGATCTTGAGGCGCTTCATCAGCTTCTTCGGCTTCAGCTCGGACGTGGTGACCGAGATCTCATGCCGGAGGTCAGCAGCGGTCTTCTCCAGGTCGAGGTCCTGGAGGATCTTGCGGATGGCCTCGGCGCCGATCAGCGCGGTGAAGGAATCCTGGCCGTACTCGTCCTGCGCGCGCAGGTACTCGTCCTCCGAGAGGAGCTGACGGTCCTTCAGCGGCGTGAGGCCGGGTTCGATGACGACATAGGATTCGAAGTAGAGAATCCGCTCGAGCTCCTTCAGCGGCATGTCGAGCAGCAGCCCGATCCGCGAGGGAAGCGACTTCAGGAACCAGATGTGGGCGACGGGCGCCGCGAGCTCGATATGCCCCATGCGGTCGCGCCGAACGCGCGCCAGGGTCACCTCGACGCCGCACTTCTCGCAGATGACGCCCTTGTACTTCATCCGCTTGTACTTGCCGCACAGGCACTCGTAGTCCTTGATCGGCCCGAAGATGCGGGCGCAGAACAAGCCGTCCCGCTCCGGCTTGAACGTGCGGTAGTTGATCGTCTCGGGCTTCTTGATCTCGCCGTACGACCAGGAGAGGATCTTCTCCGGGGACGAGATCGAAATCTTGATCTGGTCGAAGCTCTGCGGCTGGGCCGCCTGGTTGAACAGATTCATGACTTCTTGGTTCATGATCTTCTCCTCATCACTCCGGTGCGACGGTTAGCCGGCCGGAGAGGACGCCGAAGCGTCTGAAAAACTCTGTGGTGTCATGGCCGGGCTTGTCCCGGCCACCTCGGTCGGACGAGTGCGTGGCTTCCGCTCGGGGCCCCCGGGGACGCCCCCGGGGATGACGCATCAGGAACTCGCGCCGGCTATTCCGCCGCCTCCGCAGGCGGCAGCTGCTCGTTGGCGGCACGCTTCGCAGAGGTGAGCTCCACGTTCAGGCCGAGCGACCGCATCTCCTTGACGAGCACGTTGAAGCTCTCCGGAATGCCGGACTCGAAGGCGTCGTCGCCGCGCACGATGGCCTCGTAGACCTTCGTACGGCCGGCGACGTCGTCGGACTTCACCGTGAGCATCTCCTGCAGCGTGTGGGCGGCGCCGTAGGCCTCGAGCGCCCAGACCTCCATCTCACCGAAGCGCTGACCGCCGAACTGCGCCTTACCGCCCAGCGGCTGCTGGGTGACGAGGGAGTACGGGCCGATCGACCGGGCGTGGATCTTGTCGTCCACGAGGTGGTGCAGCTTCAGCATGTAGATGTAGCCGACGGTCACCTTGCGATCGAACGCCTCGCCGGTGCGGCCGTCATAGAGCGTCACCTGGCCGGACCGGTCGAGACCGGCCTTCTCGAGGAGATGCTCGATGTCCGACTCCTTCGCGCCATCGAAGACCGGGGTCGCGATCGGCACGCCGCGGCGCAGGTTCTGGCTCATCTCCGCCAGCTCCTGGTCCGACATGGAGTCGAGGTCCGCGCCGTCCTCGTAGATGTCCTTCAGCTTCGCCCGGAAGGTCTGACCGTCCTGGCTCTTCTGGTAGGCATCCACAGCCTGCGCGACCTGCCGGCCGAGACCGGCTGCCGCCCAGCCCAGATGGGTTTCGAGAATCTGCCCGACATTCATGCGCGAGGGCACGCCCAGCGGGTTCAGCACGATGTCGGCGTGGGTGCCGTCCTCGAGGAAGGGCATGTCTTCGATCGGGACGATCTTCGACACGACACCCTTGTTGCCGTGACGGCCGGCCATCTTGTCGCCCGGCTGGATCTTCCGCTTAACGGCCACGAAGACCTTGACCATCTTCATGACGCCGGGCGGGAGTTCGTCGCCGCGCTGCAGCTTCTCGACTTTGTCGAGGAAGCGCTGCTCAAGCCGCTTCTTCGACTCCTCGTACTGCTTCTGGATCGCCTCCAGCTCCACCATGACCTTGTCGTCGAGGACGGCAAAGGCCCACCACTGCGAGCGGGGATACTCGTTGAGCACCTCGCGCGTCAGCACGGTGTCGCGCCTGAAGCCCTTCGGGCCCGCAACGCCCGTCTGGCCGGAGAGGATCTCCGCGAGCCGGGCATAGGTGTTGCGGTCGAGGATCGCCTGCTCGTCGTCGCGGTCCTTGGCGAGCCGCTCGATCTCCTCGCGCTCGATCGCCTGGGCGCGCTCGTCCTTGTCGACGCCGTGCCGGTTGAAGACGCGAACCTCGACGACGGTTCCCGTCACGCCAGGCGGCACGCGCAGGGAGGTGTCGCGGACATCGGAGGCCTTCTCGCCGAAGATGGCGCGAAGGAGCTTCTCCTCCGGCGTCATCGGGCTTTCGCCCTTCGGCGTGATCTTGCCGACCAGGATGTCGCCCGCCTGCACCTCGGCGCCGATATAGACGATACCCGCCTCGTCCATGTTCCGCAGCGCCTCTTCCGAGACGTTCGGGATGTCGCGCGTGATCTCTTCAGGGCCGAGCTTCGTGTCGCGCGCCATCACCTCGAATTCCTCGATGTGGATGGAGGTGAACACATCGTCCTTCACGATCCGCTCGGACAGCAGGATCGAGTCCTCGAAGTTGTAGCCGTTCCACGGCATGAACGCGACGAGCACGTTCCGGCCGAGCGCCAGCTCGCCGAACTCCGTCGACGGGCCATCGGCGATGATGTCGCCCTTGCGGACGACGTCGCCGACGCGGACCAGAGGCTTCTGTGTGATGCAGGTGTTCTGGTTCGAGCGCTGGAACTTCTGCAGCCGATAGATGTCGACGCCCGGACGGGTCGGGTCCATCTCGCCGGTGGCGCGGATGACGATACGGGTTGCGTCGACCTGGTCGACGATGCCCGCCCGTCGCGCGCCGATGGCGGCTCCGGAATCGCGCGCGACGACCGCCTCCATGCCGGTGCCGACGAAGGGCGCATCCGCCTTCACCAGCGGCACAGCCTGGCGCTGCATGTTCGAGCCCATGAGGGCGCGGTTCGCGTCGTCGTTCTCGAGGAACGGGATGAGCGCGGCCGCGACCGAGACGAGCTGCTTCGGCGAGACCTCCATCAGGTCGACGCGATCCGGCGGCACGACGATGACCTCGCCCGCCTTACGGACGACGACAAGATCCTCCGTGAGGCGACCATTCGCGTCCACCGCGGCATCCGCCTGGGCGACGTTGTACTTCGCCTCCTCCATGGCCGAGAGGTAGGTCACTTCGGCCGTGACCTCGCCGTCCCGAACCTTGCGGAAGGGCGTCTCGATGAAGCCGTACTTGTTCACCCGCGCGAAGGTCGCAAGCGAGTTGATGAGCCCGATATTCGGGCCTTCCGGAGTTTCGATCGGGCAGATGCGGCCGTAGTGGGTCGGGTGCACGTCGCGCACCTCGAAGCCAGCGCGCTCGCGGGTCAGACCGCCCGGGCCAAGCGCCGAAAGACGACGCTTATGCGTGACTTCCGACAGCGGATTGGTCTGATCCATGAACTGCGACAGCTGCGACGAGCCGAAGAACTCGCGCACGGCGGCCGCCGCAGGCTTCGCGTTGATCAGGTCCTGCGGCATGACCGTGTCGATATCGACCGAGGACATGCGCTCCTTGATGGCGCGCTCCATGCGCAGGAGACCCAGGCGGTACTGGTTCTCCATGAGCTCGCCGACCGATCGGACGCGGCGGTTGCCGAGGTGGTCGATGTCGTCGATCTCGCCCTTGCCGTCGCGCAGGTCCACCAGGGCCTTCACGACCGCGAGGATATCCTCCCGGCGCAGCGTCCGGACCGTATCCGGGCAATCAAGGTCGAGACGCATGTTCATCTTCACGCGTCCCACGGCCGAGAGGTCGTACCGCTCGGAGTCGAAGAACAGCGAGTGGAACATGTTCTCCGCCGTCTCGAGGGTCGGCGGCTCGCCCGGACGCATCACCCGGTAGATGTCGAACAGCGCGCCCTCGCGAGCCGAGTTCTTGTCCGCCGCGAGCGTGTTGCGGATGTACGGGCCGATGTTGACGTGGTCGATGTCGAGGAGCTGCAGCTCGTCGAGGCCGAGCTCGGTGAGGCTGGTCAGCAGCTTCTCGGAGATCTCCTCGCCGGCCTCGGCGTAGATCTCGCCGGTGTCCGTGTTGACGAGATCCTCGGCGATATACTGGCCGATGATGTCGACGTCCGGAACGCGGAGGGCCTTCAGGCCCTTCTCGGCCATCTGCTTGGCCTGACGGACGGTCAGCTTCTTCCCGGCCTCGAGCACCACCTCGCCCGTGTCGGCATCGATGAGGTCCACGGTCGCCTTGAAGCCGCGCATCTTCTCGGGCTCGAAGGGCGCGCGCCAGCCGTCCCTCCCGCGCGTGTACACGACGCGCGAGTAGAAGGTGTCGAGGATCTCCTCCGAGTCCAGGCCGAGTGCGAAGAGCAGCGACGTGACGGGGATCTTGCGCTTACGGTCGATGCGCGCATGGACGATGTCCTTGGCGTCGAATTCGACGTCGAGCCAGGAGCCCCGGTAGGGGATGATGCGCGCGGCGAAGAGTAGCTTGCCCGAGGAGTGGGTCTTGCCCTTGTCGTGGTCGAAGAAGACGCCCGGCGAGCGGTGCATCTGCGAGACGATCACACGCTCGGTGCCGTTGACGATGAAGGTGCCGTTCTCCGTCATGAGCGGCATCTCGCCCATGTAGACGTCCTGCTCCTTGATGTCCTTGACGGACTTGGCGCCCGTGTCAGGATCGACATCGAACACGATCAGGCGCAGCGTCACCTTGAGCGGCGCCGAGAAGGTCATGCCGCGCTGGCGGCACTCGTCGACGTCGTATTTCGGCGGCTCGAAGGTGTACTTCACGAACTCGAGAAGCGCGGTCGAGGCGAAGTCGGAGATCGGGAAGACGGACTTGAAGACCGACTGGAGGCCCTCGTCGGGACGCCCGCCATTCGGCTCGTCGACCATCAGGAACTGATCGTAGGAAGCCTTCTGAACCTCGATGAGGTTCGGCATCTCGACGGCTTCGCCGAGCTTGCCGAAGAACTTACGGAGACGCTTGCGGCCTGCCAGCGTGCTGCCCATCATGGACTTCGCTCCTTATCGCGACTGACCAGGCTCCCTCCCCGGAGGGAGCCTGGTCAGTCGCCGCCGCCTCAATGCGGCGATCACGGGGCCGGACGGGTGTCCGGAAAAAGGTGCCGTCAGAACGGCAGACGGCCCCGGGCGGGGGACCCGGGACCGCGACTGGATCAGAGCCGAGTCGTGGGGGGGGGGGGCCCCCCC
>JAFAEL010000249.1 GCA_023423995.1 Pseudomonadota bacterium
GCTCGACCTTCTCCAGGAAGCCGTTCGTCTCGAGCATCGCCACGATGCTCTTGCGGGCCGCTTCCCGGCTCTCGCCCTCCAGGTGCGACAGGACCAGCTTCGCCTCGGCCTGCGTTTCGGCGGACAAGCCGTCCCAGAACGCATCGTTGTCGAGGATGCGGATCTCCGCGGCCGGACCGAGCACGTTCACGGGCGCGAGATCGTGCCGCCGCCCGACCTCGAAGTCGTTGAAATCATGGGCCGGCGTGATCTTCACGGCGCCGGTGCCCTTCTCCGGATCCGAGTACTCGTCCGCCACGATGGGGATCGCGCGGCCGACGAGCGGCAGGATGGCCCGCTTGCCGACGAGGTCGGCATAGCGTTCGTCGTCCGGGTGCACCGCGACCGCGACGTCGCCGAGCATCGTCTCCGGGCGCGTCGTCGCGACCGTGATGAAGCGATCCGGCTCCCCCTCGATCGGGTAGCGGATGTACCAGAGGTTCCCCTTCGTCTCGACCTGCTGGACCTCGAGGTCCGAGATCGCAGTGCCGAAGGCGGGGTCCCAGTTCACCAGCCGCTTGTCGCGGTAGATGTAGCCGTCGCGGTGCAGGTCGACGAAGACCTTGAGGACCGCCCGCGACAGGCCCTCGTCCATCGTGAAGCGCTCGCGCGACCAGTCGCAGGACGCGCCGAGCCGCTTCAGCTGGCTGACGATGGTCCCGCCGGACTCCTCCTTCCACTCCCAGACGCGCCGGACGAATTCCTCGCGACCGAGATCCCGCCGCTGGATCTGCTTCTCGGCCAGCCGACGCTCCACGACCATCTGGGTCGCGATGCCGGCGTGATCCATTCCAGGCTGCCAGAGGACATCCCGCCCCCGCATGCGCTGGTAGCGGCAGAGCACGTCCTGCAGCGTGTTGTTGAGGGCGTGCCCCATGTGGAGCGAGCCCGTGACGTTCGGCGGCGGGATGACGATGCAATAGGGCTCGGCGCCCTGGCGGTCGGGGCGGCCAGCCTTGAACGCATCAGCCTCCTCCCATCGCCGTGCGATGCGGGCCTCGACGGCGGCGGGGTCGAAGGTCTTGTCCATGATCTGCGCGTGACGTCCTGAATTGCCCGGGCGGAGCCGCAGGGTTTCAGGGGGCTTTGGAGCGCCCGCCGGGCTTCGTCAACCGCTGCCCGGCCGCCGCGCGGGCGGGAGGTCAGTTCCGTCCGCGAGCGACCCGCTCGATCTCCGCCCGGACGAGCCGCTCCACCAGGGGCGGCAGGTTGTCGTCGAGCCACATCTTGAGCATCGGCTTGAGCATCTCCTTCACGAGATCCTCGAGCGTCCGGGCGTTCCGGTTCAACACCGTGTGCGAGAGCATGTTGAAGGCCTGTCCGACGGACGCGCCCGCGGCGCTGGACAGGAGTTCCTCGGTGATCGCCTGAGCCTCGACCCGGGCCGGCTCGGGGGGCTGAGCGGCGGCCTTCACGGCGGCCGCAAGGGGACGCGCCGGCTCGGGCTGGACCAGGCTGGGCGATTCCTGCTCGACCGGATCGTTGCTGAACACGACTTCCGGAACCGCGATCTCGAGATCGGGAAGGGCTTGCGGCAGCGGCTCTGGCTCGACCACCGGCTCCGCCTCGGAAGCGACGGTCACCGGGTCCGAGAGTTCGAGCACCTCGGCCTCGCCGTCGGGGTGCTCCGACCCGGCCCCTGCCTCCTTCGGAAGGTCCTGGTCCTCCGCGATGATGCGCCGGATCGAGGCGAGGATCTCCTCCATCGACGGTTCTTGCGTCTTGGCGCTCGCCGCACTCATCAAAAAGCCCAGTCTAGGTGAGCGCCGCCGGAGGAATCATCGGCTGACGCCCCGACACTATCCTCAGGCCGAATCGGGGGATCAAGCGATCCGATCGCCCGGCCACAGGCTATTCGGCGTCAGCGGCCGTCCGGCGTCCGCAGGCCCCAGGGCAGATCCTTCACCTGGTCGAAATGCTGCTTGGCGCTGTAGAGGGTCGTCCTCAGGCCGAGGGATTGGGCGCTCAGGCGCCCGATCGACTGCACGACCGAGAAGGAAGCGACCACGCGGTCGCGCTGCGCGGTGATCAGGTTCACGCGCGCGTTCAGCAGTTCCTGCTGCTGGTTGAGGACGTCGAGCGTGGTGCGCTGGCCGACGCGGGCCTCCTCGCGCACGCCCGTCAGCGCGACCTCAGCCGCAGCCACCTGCGCCTGCGCGGCCTGGACGGTGGCCTTGGCCGACTCGAGCTGCCCCCAGGACGAGATCACGGCCGCCCTCACCGAGTCACGGGTCGACTCGGCCTCGATGCGGCGCTGCCCGGCCGTCTCCTTTGCCTGGCGAACGCGGGCATAGACCTCGCCGCCGGTATAGATCGGGACGCTGATCTGCCCGGCGATGGCCGCCGAGGTGGTCTGGTCGCCCGGGAAGGACGTCTCGAAGGCCTGGTTGAACTGCCCGACCACGTTCAGCGTGGGAGCCAGTTCGCCTTCCGTGACCTTCACCTGCAACTCGGCCACATCGACCGCGTGCAGGGCCGAGATCACGGCCGGGTGCTCCTCGAGCCCGATCTGCACGGCGGCAGCGAGCGTGCGGGGAACGAGCCGGTCGATGGGACGGCCGGGCGCGAGCTGGCGCGGCTCCACACCGACGACCTGGCGGTAGACGGCGATCGACGTCTGAAGGTTGCCTTCCGCGACGCTGACCTGCGACCGGGCAGCCGCGAGGCGCGACTCGGCCTGCGCGACGTCGGTCCGGGTCACCTCGCCCACGTTGAAGCGATCGCGCGTCTGGCGGAGCTGCTCTTCGAGCACCTCGACGTTGTTGCGCTGCAGATCCAGGATGGCCGTGTCGCGCAACACGTTCATGTAGGACTGCGCGCCGTTGAAGAGCGTCGTCTGCTCCGTGTTGCGCAGCGTCTCGCGCGCCCCAAAGACCTGCGACTCGGCCTGCCGGACCGAATTGGCCGTCCGGAACCCGTTGAAGAGATTCTGAGTGACCGTGATGCCGAGGGAGCCTGGGAACAGGTCCCGCCGGAAGTCCGCGTTGCCGCCGAGAATCGACGTGTTCGTCACGCCGGTGGAATAGGTCGTCCCCAGCGAGCCGCTGGCCGTGACGCTCGGCCGATAGCCGGACAGCGCACGCGGAACGTTCTCGTCGGTCGCCCGGACTGCCGCCCGCTGCGCATCGAGGCCAGGATTGCCGGCATAGGCGCGCGCCAGCGCGCTATCCAGCGTCTCGGCGTTAACGGCTGCAGCCCCGGCGAGCGAGACGGCCACCGCCATCGCACTCCGCTGCAAATGCCGGCAATATCTTGATTTCTGTCGTGCCACGCTTTGCCCGCTTTAGCGGCCGAGCCACCCTTTAGAGAAAGCGCGACGCCGCTTCCCATTCGTACCTGCTAAGAAGGCTGGAGAAAACGGCCCGACGCTCACCGGAAAGCCGTTTCCGACCGCACTGCCGCAAAAAGGCGACAGTTCAGAAGCGCGTCGCCGGCCTGCTAGAATTGGAAAGCCGGCTCGGCCCTGAAGGCGGGAAGCACAGGCGCCGCCGCATCGAACAGGCGCCGCCGGCCGAAGCCCTGCGCCGCGCGGACGTAGATGACGGCATGGCACGCCGCCCCGTGCCGCTCGAGGCAGACGAGCCGGCCGCCGTCCTTCAGCTGCGCCAGCAGACCGTCTGGCCGCCGCTCGACTGCGCCGTTGATCATGATGACGTCGAAGGGGCCCTTGCCGGGACAGCCTTCGTCCAGAGGCCCCGTCACGACCTCGATCGTGGTGGCGATGAGGGATGCCCGCGCGGCATCCGCGAGCGCCTGATCCGACTCGAGCGCCACGACGTTCGCGCCCAGGGTCGACATGACCTGCGCGACGTAGCCGCGACCGGTCGCGACGTCGAGTGCAGCGATTCCGGGCTCGATCTCGAGTTCCTGAAGGAGCCTCCCGACCACCATCGGCTGCAGCATCCAACGGACTTCGCCGCCCTCGGCCGAAACCCGGACGTTCTGGTCGAGATAGGCGAACGCGGCCTGGTCCTCCGGAAGGAACTGCTCCCTCGGGATCTGGCCCATGGCGGCGAGCACAGCGCGGTCGGTGATATCGAACGTGCGCAACTGGTTATCGACCATGTTGCGGCGCGCGCGAGCGAAATCCAGCATCCCGTTTCGTTCCCGGAGACGAACCCTGCCGGGCTTCTCCGGGATCGCGCGGAGAAACGCAAGCTGACCGGAACGGTCGGCGAACACCCGAGCGGGGAACCCAGACAGCCGCGCGAGGACCGAACGGCGCGGAGATCGATGAATGTCTGGAAGGTGGAGGCCTCGCCCGGAATCGAACCGG
Source organism: Pseudomonadota bacterium (assembly GCA_023423995.1). Lineage (GTDB taxonomy): Bacteria > Pseudomonadota > Alphaproteobacteria > Rhizobiales > Beijerinckiaceae > Enterovirga. The sequence goes on from JAFAEL010000249.1 coordinate 4,316, forward strand.
GGTGCAAGGATTTGCAGTCCTCTGCGTAACCACTCCGCCACGAGGCCGCCGGAGAGACGCCCCTATACCGCTATGGTGGAAAAGAGCAACCGCCCAGGCGCCGAACGGAAGGCAAAGCGAGAAATTCCGCTCCGAACTGTCGCAGATTGTGGAAATGAGCGCGAAGCGCTTGCACGCTGCGCTCCCGGTGTATATGCCGTCCCCACTGATCCGCGGTAGCTCAGTGGTAGAGCAGCCGGCTGTTAACCGGCTGGTCGTAGGTTCGAATCCTACCCGCGGAGCCAGCCTGAACATCGTCAGGCTCTCCTCTTCACACAATCTGCCCTTCTCCTGATCTCCGCCGCACGATCCTGCGTGAGTTCGATTGCGGTCGCTGCAGTTTCTGTGGTCAACGCCATTCGGAACCCGTTCAGGCGCGAGATGATTTGCTGATCCATGCAGATCGGCCCTGAAGCGGGCCATGAAGGAGAGGACCATGAGAGGATTCGGGCCGAGTCGCCTGAAGATTGCGCTCAGCGCGCTTGCCATCGCGGGTTCGGCGATGCTGGCGGCTGCTCCGGCGCAGGCCCAGTACGGTGGCGGCGGCTATGGCGGCGGCGGCTATGGCGGCGGCTATGATCGCCCGCGCCGGGACGACTTCGACGGCCCGCGCCGCGGCGGCGGGTATGCCCGCGGAAGCTTCGCCCAGAGCTGCCGCGATATCCAGCAGGACGGTCCCTACCTTTCGGCGACCTGCCGGATGCGTGGCGGCGGCTGGCGGCCGTCGCGTATCGACACGCGCAGCTGCCGCAGCATCGGAAACAACAACGGCCGGCTCGCCTGCGAGTAAGCCGGCGACGGCTCGCTCCGCCGGGAGCGGGCCGTTCCGAATGGCTTCAGGCGGCGCGAGCGACCGCCTGGGCCGCGAGCCCGAGCATGATCTCGGCGTTCTGGACGGCGGCCCCGGAGGCGCCCTTACCCAGATTGTCGAGGCGGGCGACCAGAAGCGCCTGACCGACGTCGTCACGGCCGTAGACCCGCAACTCCATCACATCCGTGCCGTTCAGGGCCTCGGGCTCGAGCCTGTCGTCCGGCGAGGACGCGACGACCCGCACCTGGCCGCCCGTCGGGTAGTGATTCCGGAGCGCCGTCTCCAGATCCTTGAGCCCCGGCTTCCCAGGCAGCGCGCCCAGATGGAGCGGGATGGAGACCAGCATCCCCTGCCGGTAGTTTCCGACCGAGGGGATGAAGATCGGCCGCGCCGAGAGCCGCCCATAGGTCTCGATCTCGGGCAGGTGCTTGTGCGCGAAACCGAGCCCATAGAGCTCGAACGAAGGACCGTGCCCCCCTTCGAAGGCCTCGATCATCTGCCGGCCGCCGCCCGAATAGCCGGACACGGCATTGACCGAGAGCGGATGATCCGCGGGCAACAGCCCCGCATCGACGAGCGGCCGGACGAGCGCGATGGCGCCGGTCGAGTAGCAACCGGGATTCGAGACCTTCCGGGCGGAGGCGATCGCCTCGGCTTGCCCCTTTGCCATCTCGGCAAAGCCATAGGTCCAGTCCGGCGCGACGCGGTGGGCCGTGCTGGCGTCGAGGATGCGCGGCGCCTTGTCTCCGAGTTCGCCGGCAAGCGCCACGGCCTCCTTCGCGGCGGCGTCCGGCAGGCAGAGGATCACGAGGTCGACCCCGGCCATCATGGCCTTGCGGGCAGCCGGGTCCTTCCGCCGCTCGGGGTCGATACTGCGGATCTCGAGATCCGCCCGGCCCTCGAGGCGCTCGCGGATGCCGAGCCCCGTCGTCCCGGCTTCACCGTCGATAAAGACCGACTTCATCGCAACCCTCCGTGCGGAGCTGCGGGCGCGAGGCGCCCATACATCTGGAAGAAAGAGGCTGCCCGGTAGCCGGGACAGAGATGTGACCAGCGGGGTTCGTACCCCAACGCGCCAAGGCGTGGCGCTCTCAAGCGCGTCGTCGTCGCAGGGCGGCTCGGGTCAACATGCCGCGGGATATGAGCGCGCGAGCCGCCGCTGTCAATCGCGGCGGCCGCCGTTGTCATGGTCGAGGGCGAATGCGATCCTTGGGTCATGGACGAGGCCGTGGACCTCTACGAGACCGATCTGATCCGCTGGGCCGAAGATCAGGCCCGGGCGCTGCGGGCGGCCGGGGAGGCACGGGTGAACCTGCCGATCGACTGGGAGAACGTCGCCGAGGAGATCGAGAGCTTGGGCCGGTCCCAGCGCACCGAGCTGCGCTCGCGGCTCGACACGATCATCGAGCACCTCCTGAAGCTCGCCTATTCGCCCGCGATCGATCCCCGAGAGGGCTGGAGTAGCACGGTCCGCCGCGAGCGACGAGCGATCAAGGTTTTGCTGGACGACAATCGCTCCCTCAGGCGGGAAGTGCCCGCAATCCTGGAAGGTGCGCTACCGGAGATGACCGAACTCGTCGCAGCGGATCTGCTCGGCCGCAAAGAGATCACTGCGGAAACCAGCAAGCAGGTCGCGAGCGCCCTGCTTTCAGTCGACCAGGTCCTCGGAAACTGGTTCCCCGAACCACCATCGGGGAGCTGAAACGAGAAAGGGCGCCGTGAGGCGCCCTTTCCATAATCCGATACGGCCGTGCCGATCAGCGCTTGGAGAACTGGAAGCTCCTGCGCGCCTTCTTCTTTCCGTACTTCTTGCGCTCGACCACGCGCGGGTCGCGGGTGAGGAAACCCTCGCGCTTCAGCGGGGAGCGGAGCTCCGGCTCGTAGTGGGTCAGCGCCTTCGACAGGCCGTGGCGCACCGCGCCGGCCTGACCGGAGAGACCGCCGCCGGCAACCGTCACGACGACGTCGTACTGCGTCGCCCGGTTCACCAGCTGCAGGGGCTGCTGGATGATCATCTGCAGCACCGGACGGGCGAAGTAGACCTCGACCGGACGATCGTTGACCGTGATCTGGCCGGAGCCGGGCTTCACCCACACGCGGGCAACGGCGTCCTTGCGCTTGCCGGTCGCGTAGGCGCGGCCCTGGGCGTCGACCTTCTTCTCGTAGCGGGGAGCCTCGGGCTCGACCGCCTGCGTGGTCTGGCCGAGATCGGCGAGGGACTGGAGGACGGCCATGATCAGGCGCTCACGTTCTTGCGGTTGAGGGCGCCGACATCCAGCGCCTCAGGCTGCTGGGCGGCGTGAGGGTGCTCGGCGCCCTTGTAGACGCGGAGATTGCCGAGGATCTTCCGGAACAGCGGGCCGCGCGGCAGCATGCGCTCGACGGCCTTCTCGACGATGCGCTCAGGGAAGCGACCGTCGAGGATCGCCTTGGCGGAGCGCTCCTTGATCCCACCGATATAGCCGGTGTGGTGGTAATACACCTTCTGCTCGCGCTTGCGGCCGGTGAAGACCACCTTGTCGGCATTGATGACGACGACGTTGTCGCCGCAATCCACGTGCGGGGTGTAGCTCGGCTTGTGCTTGCCGCGCAGCCGCATGGCGACGATCGAGGCAAGGCGGCCGACGACGAGACCCTGGGCGTCGATGACAACCCACTTCTTGTCGACCTCGGCCGGCTTCAGGGAAAAGGTCTTCATGAGTTCTTCCGAGGCGGCCGGGCCGCCAAAAAGCGAAGCCGCCGCAGATGCGCGACGGCGAACGTTGCCGATCTAGGAGCACGCGGCTGCTTCGTCAAGCAGAATCTTGCCGGCCAGAAAACCGCATACGCCATCAATTACAACGACTTACAGATTGTCGGTATCATAGTACCGCTATTTTCTCGGCGGGATCGAGTACGTGCCGGTCGCATGGCAGACCGCGTCGTCGACGCCTTCGCTGAACAGGCTCACCTCTCCGACGGCGAGGCGGGCGCCCAGCTTGAGGAGACGGCACTCCGCCAGGAGGTCCCGCGGCTCCGGCTTGCGGAGAAAGTTGAAGTTCAGGTTCGTCGTCACCGCGAGCCCGACCGGGCCGATATGGGCCAGGATCACGACATAGAGGGCAAGGTCCGCGAGCGTCATCATCGATGGGCCGGAGAGGGTGCCTCCGGGCCGGATGTGCCGCGGCCCGGCCTTCATCCGCATGCGGGCGGTCCCGGGCCCGACCGCCTCGACCGAATAGATGCGGCCGTCGAGGTGGATCTGCGGGAACTCGCGGTCGAGAAACCTCTCGAGTTCCTCCACACCCATCACCGGCTGCATGGCACCCCCACCCGTCCGAACCTGCCCGGCGCTTGCAGCATGGGTGCGCGACCCCGACAATAGCTGCGAAAGACTGATCCCACCGGACCAAGGCTCGATGAACGCGCAGGCGACGCTCGCCCCCTCCCCGCTCCGGCGCAGCGACCGCGGCGGTATCGCGACCCTCACGCTGGACCGCCCGCAGGCCCGCAACGCGCTCTCCGAAGGGCTGATCGCTGCGCTCACGGCGGAGCTCGATGCCATCGCCGAGGACCGGAGCGTGAAGGCCGTCATCCTGGCGGCGAACGGACCTGTCTTCTCGGCCGGTCACGACCTCAAGGAGATGACGGCCCGCCGCGCCGATCCGGACCGCGGCCGCGCCTATTTCGCCGATGTTCTCGGGCGCTGCTCGGCCATGATGACGCGCATCGTGCGCCTGCCGCAGCCGGTGATCGCGGCGGTCGAGGGCGTTGCCACAGCCGCCGGCTGCCAGCTGGTGGCGAGCTGCGACCTCGCGGTTGCGGGAGCCGAGGCGCGATTCTCGACCCCGGGCGTGCATATCGGGCTGTTCTGCTCCACCCCGATGGTCGCCCTCTCCCGCAACGTCGCGCCCAAGCATGCGATGGAGATGCTCCTGCTCGGGGAGATGGTTTCGGCCGAGGACGCCGCCCGGATGGGTCTGGTGAATCGCGCCGTCCCGGCCGGCGCCGCGCTGGACGAGGCGCACCGGATGGCGGAGATCATTGCCTCGAAGTCGACCCACACGGTGCGGATCGGCAAGCGGGCCTTCTATGAGCAGCGCGAGATGAACCTGGACGATGCCTATGCCCACGCCTCGCGCGTGATGGTGGAGAACATGCTCGCGCGCGATGCCGAGGAGGGAATCGGCGCCTTCGTCGAGAAGCGCCAGCCGGTCTGGGTCGGAGCCTGAAATGTCCGACGCACTCCCGGTCGCCGCCCCGCGGCATGAATCCTACCCCGACGAAGCCATTCGCGGGATCCTCAAATCCGTGAAGACGGTCGCGCTCGTCGGCGCGAGCAACAACCCGGCCCGGCCGAGCTTCATCGTGTTCAAGTACCTGCTGGAGCGCGGCTTCGACGTCATCCCGGTCAATCCTCGCCTGGCAGGCGGGGAGATCCTGGGCGTGAAGGCCTACGCGAAGCTGGCCGACATCGAGCGGCCGATCGACATGGTCGAGATCTTTCGCGCCTCGGCGGAAGCCGGCGGCGTCACGGACGAGGCGCTGAAGCTCGACCCGCTGCCGAAGGTCATCTGGATGCAGCTCTCGGTCCGGGACGACCAAGCGGCCGAGCGGGCGGAAGCGAAGGGTGTCCAGGTCATCATGAATCGCTGCCCGAAGATCGAGTACGGCCGACTTTCCGGCGAGATCGGCTGGCAGGGAATCAACTCCCGCGTGCTCTCCGCAAAGCGCCCCGCCCTCGCGGGCAAGGGCTTCCAGAAGCTCACGATCGACCGAAAGCTCTGATCCGGTTCACCTCAGCTTGAACTCGGGCGCTCCCTGGATCTCCGCCTTCGTGGCGCGGATCTCGGCATGGCGAAGGGTTCCGCCGGGCGGCACGAGGATTGCCGTTGCCGGTCCCCTCGGCTCCGGAGCGGTGACGGGCCCCGTTGCCGGATTGACGTTGCCCGGGGCGTCCGGCGGCGTGTTCAGGACTTCGCTGCTGATCTGGGCGCCCGGCATCTGCTCGAGCACCCTCGGCGGCGTCGATTCCGGGCCGGTCTCCTTCGTGGGCGCCGTGCTCGCGCCGAGGTCGGATTGCCGGGCCACGTCCCCCGTGTTCCAGAGGACCTGATCGAAGGGGACAGCGAGGTTCCGCTCGCCGATGCCCAGCACCCCGCCGACGCCGATGACGACCGCGTGGACCTTGCCGTTCCGATCGATCAGCAGGTCTTCCACCTCGCCGAGGCGGGTATGGTCCTGGCCGATGACGGCGATCCCCCGCGCCTTCGTCGCCCGGAAGGTGTTCGGCGCTTCCGTCAGGAACTGGCCATCCGACGGGGCGCCCTGAGCAAGGGCCGGAGAAGCCGCGGCAAGCACGACGAGCGCTGCCCCGGCGAGTGACGACCTGATCATGATGTCCCCCAAGCCCGCAGGCATGTGGGGGAACAATGTTCAGGAGCCGTCCGGGTTCGGACCCCTGCTCACTCTGCCAGGTAGGCCCCGGCGATTCCGAGGAAGTCCGCCGCGACGAGGCTTGCGCCGCCGACCAGCGCCCCGTCGACATTCGCGACCGAGAGGAGTTCGCGCGCGTTGCCCGGCTTCACCGAACCACCATAGAGGATGCGCATCCCCGCCACCTCGGTTTCGCCGACGAGCGAGGCGAGATCGCTGCGGATGCGCGCATGCATCTCCGCCACGTCCGCGACCGTCGGCGTGAGGCCGGTTCCGATCGCCCAGACCGGCTCGTAGGCGATGACGACGTTCTCGGCCGTCGCGCCCGCCGGAACCGAGCCGCGCAACTGGCCCGAGACAACGTCCAGCGCCCGGCCGCTCTCGCGCTCCTCGCGGGTCTCGCCCACGCAGATGATCGCCGTGAGGCCGCTCCGCCGGGCCGCCTCGGCCTTGGCGCGGACCAGTTCGTCGGATTCGCCGTGATCCGCCCGCCGCTCCGAGTGGCCGACGATCACGTAGGTCGCGCCGGCATCGGCGAGCATCTCGGCCGAGAGGTCGCCCGTATGCGCGCCGGAACTCTTGGGATGGCAGTCCTGCCCCCCGACCGCGACCCGCGACCCGACAGCGACGACCGCGAAGGTGCTCACGAGCGTCGCCGGCGGGCAGACGAGGAGATCGACCTTGGCGCGCATCTCGGGCGTGTAGCCCTCCATGACCTCGCCCAGCGTCTTCGCCGAGCGCTTCGTGCCGTTCATCTTCCAGTTGCCCGCGACGAGCGGCCGCGGCGAGGCCCTGTCCATCGATCTCCCCCTAAGCTTGGCGGGCGGCGTAACAGAGCCACCCGCCCGTCGCAACGCTCTGTCGCACCGGCCTTTTCCCGACAGCCTCCATACGCTATCGCGGCCGGATCGCGCGCGAAGGCAGGTCAATGCTCCAAGGCATCAACAGGATCGGACGAAGCTGGGTCGGCCGGGTGGTCGTCTCCATCCTGTTCGGCTTCCTCATCATCAGCTTTGCCATCTGGGGCATCGGCGACATCTTCCGCGGCCAGGTCCGCACGCAGGTTGCCACGGTCGGCAAGCAGGACATCACGGCCGACGCCTTCCGGACGGCCTACCAGAACGAATACCAGAGCCTGATCCGCCGCACCCGGCAGACGATCACGCCCGAACAGGCGCGCGCCCTCGGCCTCGACCGCAACGTCCTGGCCCGTCTGGTCACCGAATCCGCGCTGGACCAGAAGGCGCAGCAGATGAAGCTGACCGCCTCGGACGGGCAGGTCGTCCAGGCCATCCAGAACGACCCGAACTTCAAGGGGCCGAACGGTCAGTTCGATCGCGCCCAGTTCACCGAGCTCCTGCGCTCGAACGGCCTTTCGGAAGGTCAGTACGTCCGCGACCAGCGCGCGGTCTCGACCCGACTGCAGATGGCCGATGCCGTGTCCGGGGCCGTTCCCGTTCCGATGGCGATGCGCGAGGCCGTCCATCGCTTCCAGAACGAGAAGCGGAACCTGGATTTCGTCGCGCTGACGCCCGCTCAGGCGGGCGAGATCCCGGCGCCGACCGACCAGCAGCTCCAGACATTCTTCGACGAGCGCAAGGCGAGCTACCGCGCGCCGGAATACCGCGGCTTCAACCACCTCGTCCTGGACGCGGCGGCGCTGGCGAAGCCGGACGCCGTCAGCGACGAGGATGCGCGCCGCTACTATGACCGCGTCGCCTCGACCCGGTTCGGCACCCCCGAGAAGCGGAATGTCCAGCAGCTCGTGTTCCCGACCATGGAGGAGGCGAATGCCGCGAGCCAGAAGCTCAAGGCCGGCACCTCCTTCGAGGACCTCGCGAAGGAGCGGGGCGTCGACGATGCCACGCTGAACCTGGGCACCGTCACCAAGGGCGAGATGATCGATCCCGCGGCCGCGGAGGCCGCCTTCGGGCTCGCGGAAGGCGCGGCGAGCGAGCCTGTCGCCGGCCGCTTCGGGCCCGTCATCGTGCGTGCCGCCAAGATCGAGCCGGGCTCCCAGAAACCTTATGAAGAGGTGGCGGGCGAGGTGAAGCGCGAGCTCGCCATGGAGCGCGCGAAGGACGAGATCGAGCGGGTCCATGATGCGATCGAGGACCAGCGGGCGGGCGCGAGGCCGCTGCCGGAGATCGCCAAGGAACGCGGCCTCGCCCTCGGCACCGTCCCGCCGATCGACCGCGGCGGACGCGACAAGGCCGGCAACCCGGTCGCAGACCTTCCCGAGCCGAATTCCCTCGTGGCGGCTGTTTTCCGTTCCGACATCGGCGCCGACAGCGAGGCGATCCGGCTCCCGTCGGGCGGGTACATCTGGTTCGACGTGACCGGGATCGAGCCGGCCCGCGACCGCACCCTCGCCGAGATCCGCGACCGCGTTGCGAATGACTGGAAGTCGGAGGAGGTGCAGCGCCGCCTGTCGGACAAGGCGCGCGAACTGGTCGAGAAGCTCAACGGCGGTGCGGAGCTCGCGGCGCTCGCCAGCGAACTCGGCCTGACCGCACAGACCGCGACGGACATCACCCGGAGCAATCCCCGGCCCGACCTCGATCGTCCGGTCGTCACGCGGGCCTTCGCGACGCCCGTGGGCAAGGCGGGCGATGCCGCCACGGACACCGGACGGACCGTCTTCAAGGTCACGGCTGCCAGCGTGCCCCCGCTCGTCACGAGCACGCAGCAGGCCGCAGCCGTCGAGGACCAGCTCCGTCAGGCTCTCGCCGAGGATCTGCTGGCCGAGTACTTCGCGGACGTGGAAAAGCAGCTCGGCGTGACGACCTATCCGGAGAACATGCGCCGGGCCATCGGCGGCGAGAGCTAGTCGCCGCCGATGCCGGAGTACCATGACAGAGAGGCGTTCGGGCGGCTGCACGCGTCGGGGAAGCCGTTTGCCCTCTGGACGAGGCTGGACGGCGACCTGCTGACCGCCGTGGCCGCCTATATGAGGATCCGCGCGGCCCGGACCGGGCCTGCCTTCCTCCTCGAATCCGTCGAGGGCGGCGCAGTCCGGGGCCGATACTCGATGATCGGGCTTTCACCCGATCTCGTCTGGCGCGCCCGGGACGGCGCGGCAGAGATCTGTCGCGAGGCTCTCGTCCGGCCGGAGGCCTTCGTGGCCGAGCCCGACGGCGCACTCGCGAGCCTGCGCCGACTCGTTGCGGAAACCGTCTTCGAGCTGGAAGAGGGACTGCCCCCCATGGCGGCGGGGCTGTTCGGCTATCTCGGCTACGACATGGTCCGACAGATGGAGAGGCTCGGCCCTGCCAAGGCGAGCCCGATCGGGGTGCCCGATTCGATCATGATCCGACCGACCGCGATGGTCGTGTTCGACAATCTCCGGGACGAGGTCTCGATCATCCATGTCGTCCGGCCGGCGCCGGAGGCCGACCCGGATGAAGCCTACGGCTCGGCAACCGCCCTGCTGTCCGAGCTGATCGCCTGCCTCGAGGCGCCGCTCGCCATCCCGGCCCCTCCCCGGCCCGAGACGGGCATCGGGGCGCCGGTCTCCAACATGGATCCGGCCGGGTACGAGGCGATGGTCGCGCGCGCCAAGGAGTACATCCTGGCCGGCGACATCTTCCAGGTCGTGCTCTCGCAGCGTTTCGAGGCGCCGTTCCCGCTTCCGGCCTTCTCGCTCTACCGGTCGCTCCGGCGCATCAACCCCGCCCCGTTCCTCTGCTATCTCGACTTCGAGAGCTTCCAGGTCGTCTGTTCGAGCCCGGAGATCCTGGTCCGGGCGCGCGATGGCCGCGTCACGGTCCGGCCGATCGCCGGCACCCGTCCCCGCGGCGCGACCCCGGCCGAGGACGAGCGCCTGGCGGAGGAGCTTCTGGCCGATCCGAAGGAGCGGGCCGAGCACCTCATGCTGCTGGATCTCGGCCGCAACGATGTCGGCCGGGTGGCTGAGCTCGGCTCCGTCGAGGTGACGGACAGCTTCTTCATCGAGCGCTACAGCCAGGTCATGCACATCGTCTCGAACGTCGAGGGGCGGCTGCGGCCGGACCGGGACGTGCTCGACGCGCTCGTCGCCGGCTTCCCGGCCGGCACGGTGTCGGGTGCGCCGAAGGTCCGCGCCATGCAGATCATCGATGAGCTGGAGCCGGACGGCCGCGGCCCGTATGCCGGCTGCATCGGCTATTTCGGCGCGGACGGGCAGATGGACACCTGCATCGTGCTGCGCACGGCGGTCGTGAAGGACGGCCGCATGTATGTGCAGGCCGGCGCCGGCATCGTGCACGACTCGAACCCGGCTTCCGAGCAGCAGGAATGCGAAAACAAGGCCCGGGCGTTGTTCCGGGCCGCGGAGGATGCGGTCCGCCGGGCCGGCCTGACGAACTGAGCTGCCCCGCAGCGGCGTCCCGGCGCCCGAGAAGACCTAGAGGCTACCGCCGCGGCTCGCGATCGCGGCCTTGATGCCCTGGATGAGTGCGGTCGGGGTCGTGCCGATCGCGTTCAGCCCCGCCTTGGTCCCCCAATAGACCGCGATCAGGATGATCGGGACGAGGATCCAGCCCAGGACTTCCTCGAACATCTGCCGCCGCCGCCGGCGCTCCCAGCGCTGCTCGCGCCAGCTCTTCCGGTGCCTCTGGGGGCGGGCGGGCGCCGCGTCCTGCCCGTCATCGCCGAAGCTCGGCGCCGCAGCCGCTGTCGTCGCCCTGCCGAGCGAGCCTCCGACGCGGAAGCGCATACGCGACCATGTCCGGCGCAGGCGGCGCGCCGGCTCACCCGCTGGAGCCGCCGGTCGCTCGTCCGGGACGATCGCAAAGTCGATCCCGCTACTCTTTGCAGTATCAGCCATCATGCCCTGACGAGTGGCACCTTCGGCACTGTGCGGACGCCGCCGTTGCCGTTGCCGCCGGAGCCCTTGGGCTTCGGCTTCGGCGCCTTCTTAGCAAAGAGCTTGGGCTTCCGCTTCGGCTTCTTGGCCTCGACGACCTTCTCCGGCTTCGGCGTGACCGGCCCTTCCGGATATTCGAAGGCGAGGCTCTGCTTGCCGGCCTCGTCCGACTGGACCACGACGCGCACCGCGCCGCCGTTCTTGAGCTTGCCGAACAGGACCTCGTCGGCGAGCGGCGTCTTGATCGTCGACTGGATGAGGCGCGCCATCGGGCGCGCGCCCATCGCCTCGTCGTAGCCGTGCTCGCACAGCCACTCGCGCGCTTCGTCCGAGAGCTCGATGACGACGTTGCGGTCAGCGAGCTGCGCCTCGAGCTGCAGGACGAACTTGTCGACCACCTTGGCGACGACCTCCTTGGGCAGCCGCCCGAAGGAGATGACGGCGTCGAGCCGGTTCCTGAACTCGGGGGCGAACAGCTTGTTGATCGCCTCCGTGTCGTCGCCCTCGCGCTTGTTCTGGGTGAAGCCGTAGCTCGCCCGGGCGAGATCGGCCGCGCCCGCATTCGTCGTCATGATGATGATGACGTTGCGGAAGTCGACCTGCTTGCCGTTGTGGTCGGTCAGCTTCCCGTGGTCCATCACCTGCAGGAGGATGTTGAACAGGTCGGGATGGGCCTTCTCGATCTCGTCCAGCAGCAGCACGCAATGCGGGTGCTGGTCGATGCCGTCCGTCAGCAGACCGCCCTGGTCGAAGCCGACATAGCCGGGAGGCGCGCCGATGAGGCGGCTGACCGTATGCCGCTCCATGTATTCCGACATGTCGAAGCGGAGCATCTCCACCCCGAGCGAGGCGGCGAGCTGGCGCGCGACCTCCGTCTTGCCGACGCCCGTCGGGCCGGCGAAGAGGTAGGATCCGATCGGCTTCTCGGCATCGCGCAGGCCGGCGCGGGCGAGCTTGATCGCCGATGTCAGCGCCTGGATCGCGGTTTCCTGCCCGTAGACGACGCGGGCGAGGTTCGATTCCAGGTTGGACAGCACCTCCGCATCGTCCTTGGAAACGGTCTTCGGCGGGATGCGCGCCATCGTGGCGATCGTGGCCTCGATCTCCTTGATGCCGATCGTCTTCTTCCGGCGATGCTCGGGCACGAGCATCTGCGAGGCGCCGGTCTCGTCGATCACGTCGATCGCCTTGTCCGGCAGCTTCCGGTCGTTGATGTAGCGCGCGGAGAGCTCGACGGCCGCCTTGATGGCGTCCCCGGTGAAGCGGAGCTTGTGGAACTCCTCGTAGTAGGGCTTCAGCCCCTTCACGATCTCGATCGTGTCGGGGATGGACGGCTCGTTCACGTCCACCTTCTGGAAGCGGCGGACGAGCGCGCGGTCCTTCTCGAAATACTGGCGGTATTCCTTGTAGGTGGTCGAGCCGATGCAGCGCAGCGTGCCCTGGGCGAGCGCGGGCTTCAGCAGGTTGGACGCGTCCATCGCACCACCGGAGGTCGCACCCGCGCCGATCACGGTGTGGATCTCGTCGATGAACATGATGGCGTTGGGATGCGCCTCGATCTCCTTGACGACCTGCTTCAGCCGCTCCTCGAAATCGCCGCGGTAGCGCGTCCCGGCCAGCAGGGTGCCCATGTCGAGGGAGAAGACGGTCGCGTCCTCCAGGACCTCGGGGACCTCGCCGCGCACGATCTTGCGGGCCAGTCCCTCGGCGATGGCCGTCTTGCCGACGCCGGGATCGCCGACCAGGAGCGGATTGTTCTTCTGCCGCCGGCAGAGGACCTGGATCGTCCGCTGCACCTCGGATTCGCGCCCGATGAGCGGGTCGATCTTGCCCTCGCGGGCCTTCTTGTTGAGGTTGACGCAGTAGGTTTCCAGCGCCTCGCCCTTCTTCTTCTGGCGGGACTCGTCGTCCCCGGAGGGCCGCTCGGTGGATTCGTCCTCGGTGCCGCGGGCGGGCCTGCTCTCGCCGAGGCCGGGGCGCTTGGCGATGCCGTGGCTGATGTAGTTGACCGCGTCGTAGCGCGTCATCTCCTGCTCCTGCAGGAAATACGCGGCGTGGCTCTCCCGCTCGGCGAAGATCGCGACCAGGACGTTCGCGCCGGTCACCTCTTCCCGCCCGGAAGACTGGACGTGGATCACCGCCCGCTGGATGACCCGCTGGAAGCCGGCCGTAGGCTTCGAATCCTGACGGCCATCCGTGACGAGGTTGACGAGTTCCGTCTCGACATATTCGACGAGATTGCGCCGGAGCGCATCGAGCTCGACGTTGCAGGCCCGCATCACGGCCGCGGCATCCTGATCGTCGATGAGCGCGAGGAGCAGGTGCTCCAGCGTCGCGTATTCGTGGCGCCGCTCGCCGGCAAGCGCCAGAGCGCGATGGAGTGCCTGTTCCAGGCTGCGAGAGAAGCTAGGCAAGGTGCCCCTCGGGTTCGAGTAACACTACTTCTTTTCCATGACGCACTGAAGGGGATGCTGGTGCTTCCGTGCGAAGTCCATCACCTGTGTCACCTTTGTCTCGGCGACCTCGTAGGTGAAGATGCCGCACTCACCGACCCCGTTCTGGTGGACATGGAGCATGATGCGGGTGGCGTCCTCTCGCGACTTGTTGAAGAAGCGCTCGAGCACCAGCACCACGAATTCCATGGGGGTGTAGTCGTCGTTGAGGAGGAGAACACGGTAGAGGTTCGGGCGTTTCGCCCGCGGCTTCGTCTTCGTAATGATCGCCGTGCCGCTGCGGTTGTCATCCCCGCCGGCCGGCCCGGAGCCTGCTCCGGTGATGCTGAATCGTTGTGAGCCGCTGCGCCCGCTCATGCCCGCCCGACCGATAACCTTTCGTTCAGGGATAATTCGCACGCGCCCCTGGCCGGCCCTGGTCGACTCCCCTCGACAGCCAATCTAGGTCGCCTACCCGCGCCCCGCCAGATGCCGCGCCGTCTCGACGCATACTCGCGGCCATTTCGGCGGGAGGCAAGAGCACGGCTCGCTCGCCGGAGGCAGGCACAAACGAAAACGCCCGGCAGAGCCGGGCGTCATGAACTCGTCTTGGACGAGGTCGATTTAGGCCGCGCGCGCCTTGGCGACGAGGCCTTCCACGGGGGCGTAAGACTCCTTCGCGGTGGCGGCGGCGAGCTCGCCCATCTTCGTTGCCTGCGACACGAAGCCCTCGAAGGCCGTGCGGACGTATTCGCCCTGGATCGCGACCGCGGTGTCGAGCGTGCGGGCGCTTGCCAGCTTCTCGACGGTCGCGCTGCCCTGCTCGAAGGAACGCTTCAGGTAGTCAGCCGTCTCGACCGCTGCCGACTGCACGCCGCGCGAGAGCGCACCGAAGGACGTCATCGTGGCGTCCAGGCTCTCTTTTCCGAATTTCTGAAAGGTATCGAACTGGATCATGGTCGCTCCCCGGCCCGCGTCGGACCGTTAGTGCTTGCGATCAGGCCCTCCAAACCGGCCGGCCACCTTGCTTTTATGCGCTGCACAAAATTAAGTCAACAAACTTTTGTGCAGCGCAACATGGGACGGATTTGAAGCGTATTTAACCCATCCGTAACTGCGTCCACCTAGCGTTTCCGAATGTGTCGTGCCGGCCACCTCTCCCTGTACCAGGAGGTGATCCGGCCAGGTCAGCCGACGAGTTCGGGGACGGATGATCATGATGTTGCGTTGCGTCGGTAAGCGGGGGAGGCGCGCTGTCGTCCTGGCGAGCATTGTCAGCCTCGCCGCCTCGTTGTTGATGACAGGGGACGCGGAAGCGCGGAGCAAGAAGAAGCAGACGCGCAAGAGCCAAAAGGCTCATGTCGCGCGCTCCTCGGGCGGCGGCTATTCCCCGCCCTTCTCGGCAATCGTCGTCGACGTCAATTCAGGCCGCACGATGTATGCGGTCGATGCGAACGAGCCGCGTCACCCGGCATCCGTCACGAAGGTGATGACGCTCTACATGCTGTTCGAGCAGCTCGAGCGCGGCACGCTCTCGCTGGACAGCGAGCTGAAGGTTTCGGCGCGGGCCGCCGCGATGGCGCCCTCGAAGATCGGGTTCCGGCCAGGCGAGACGATCGCCGTCGAGGACGCGATCAAGGCGCTCGTAACGAAATCGGCCAACGACGTTGCCGCCGCGATCGCCGAGAACCTCGCGGGCAGCGAGGAGGAATTCGCCGAGCGCATGACCCGCAAGGCGCGCCAGCTCGGGATGAACCGCACGCTGTTCCGCAACGCCTCCGGCCTTCCCGATCGCGAGCAGATCACCACGGCGCGGGACCTCGCCATCCTGGGGCGGGCGATCCAGGAGCGCTTCCCCCGCTACTACAAGTTCTTCCAGACCCGCAGCTTCAACTATGCCGGCAGGACGATCGGCAACCACAATCGCCTCCTCGGACGGGTAGAAGGCGTCGACGGCATCAAGACGGGCTTCACGAACGCGTCCGGATTCAATCTCCTGACCTCGGCCAAGCTCGACGGCCGGCATGTGATCGGCGTCGTGCTCGGCGGAAAGTCGGGCAAGAGCCGCGACAACATCATGGCGAACCTCATCCAGACGAACCTCGCCAAGGCGTCCACCGGTTCGGGTTCGTCGCGGTTCGCCAGCCGCGACGAGGACGACGTGCCGGAGCCGCCGCGCGCGCGCCTCGCCTCGGCCGACATCGAGAGCGCGGCAAGCACCACCGCCTCGATCCGCTCCAACCGCCCGCTCGAGCTGATGCGGCCGGCCGTGGCGACCGCCCCGAACGGCGCCGCTACCACCACGCCGACCTCGCGGCCGTCCTCGATCGACGCCGCCGCCCCGGCCGCTTCGTCCGGATCGCAGAAGATCGAGGCTCGCCTCCCGCTAATGCCGGCTGTGCCGGCCGTGCCCGAGCCGCCCGCCCGCGTCGAGGTCGCCGCGAAGGTCGAGCCGGCCCAGGCGAAGCGCGAGCCGACGGCGCGCCCTGCCGCCATCACGCCCTGGGTGATCCAGCTCGCCGCCGAGGGTGACGAGCGCCAGGCCCGCGCCGTTCTCGACGAGGCCAAGTCGCGCTCCGGCCGGGTCCTCGCGAAGGCCGCTCCCTTCACGGAGAAGGTGAGCCGTGGAGGCGCAACGCTCTACCGGGCCCGCTTCTCGGGCTTCTCCGAAGCCGACAGCGCACAGGAAGCCTGCCGCGCGCTGAAGAGAAGCGGCTTCGCCTGTTTCGCGACGAGGAGCTGATCTCCTCCCTGAAGCGTCTCGGGCCGGCGGCCCGGGGCAGAGAGTTCCGACACCGGTCCGTTCGACCGGTCGCGCGTGGAGTTCAGCGATGTCGGTTCAGCAAGAGGTCTTTCGCCTGGTTGACGCGGCTCGCAAGATACGTCGACCCGCCCTGGTCGGGGTGAAGCCGCTTCATCAGCCGCCGGTGAGCCGTCCGGATGTCGTCCGGACCCGCTCCTGGCTTAAGCCCCAGGATCTCGTGAGCTTCCTGCTCCGTCATCGTGCCGTTCTGAAGCTCGGCCCCGCGCCGGAAGTCCGAATCTCCCTGAGCGTCTTCACGCCATCGGGGAAACCGGCGGTCCAGATAGGCTTCGAGCAGGCGCCCACCTTCGACGTCGCTTCCTAGGCAGGCGCCGCGCAGCCGGGCGAGTTCCGGCATCCCGAGTTCGTCGAGCTGGCGGCCCGCGAACTCGCCGGCGAGCACCCGGCCCGATATCGCGCCGGACGCATGGTCGAGCGCCACCTCCAGCGTCGGCGAGCGGACGCGCGACGATGCATCCGGCCTCCCCTTTCGTCCGAGTCCCGCCGGCCACCAGCTCGGGGGGGCGGCCCAGCCGAGAAGCCAGGCTCCTGCGCCGCCCGCCAGCATCGCCATGTCGAGCCGCCCGCGCAGGAGGAGCAAGCCCGCGACGCCCAGCGCCGCGACGCCCCCGATCATCTTCGTCAGCTGCACGATGCGCTCAGGCTTCGTCCGGGCGAAGACCTTGATGAGCCAGTAGAGGAGGAGGGCCGTGAAAAGGCCCGCGATCGCGGTCATGCGGGCATCGCTGCGAGAAGGCGCCGGGCGTTGGGGTCGTTTCCGGCCAGGCGGGTGAGCGCGTCGCGCCCGCCCGCGGCATAGGCCGCGGCGGCGCGCAGCAGCGAAGCGAGCGACGCCGGCGCATTCGCGTCGAACCGCATCGCTGCCCCGCCGGTCAGCCGGGCGATCTCGGCGAAGACGTTCGCCGCCATCGGGTCCGGCCCCTCATGGAACATGAAGGCCTTGACGCCCAATAGGCCGAGCTCGCCGGCCGCCCGGCAGACCTCGTCGGGCTGCTCCTCCATCGCATCGCCGACAAAGACGAGGGCCGCCACGGGCGCCTTGCTGGCCTCGCCCCGCACATGGGCGAGCACGCGACCGATCTGCGTCGGCCCGCCCCGAACGGAGATCTTCGACATCATGGATTTCAGGTCCCGGGCGTCGGAGACCCACCGGGAGGCACGGCACTCGGCGAAGCCACGGTAATAGACCAGTTGCACGGCAAGGCCGCCGATCGCGGCCGCGGTCTCGAACATGCCGGCCTGCACCTCGCTCGCCAGGTCCCAACTCGGCTGGCGGCTCATCGTGGCGTCGACCGCGAAGACCAACCGCGCGGCGCGGCCCGGCGCGATGGGCGCAAGCCGCCTGGCCTCGCCCAGAAAGGCCTCGATCTCCTGCGTCGACGAGGATTCGCCGGCGCCGCGCGCCGGCAGGTTCCCGCCCTTTGGGTCGTTGCTCATGGGTCGAGAATGTGGCCGGTCAGCCCCGGGACGCAATGCGGCGGAGCTTCATCGTCCGCGCGTGTCGTATTCCATCCGCGCCCGGCCACCGATCCGCACCTCCGTGCCGCCGCCGAGATCGATGAAGCCCGGCGCCCGCCCGGCCCGCAGCGCCTCCGGATCGTAGGGCTCCCGCTTCACGGCCGCCTCGCAGCTCGAGCGGCCGGATTGGAGGATGCGGGGCGTCTCGCCCGCCCGACAGGGCCGCGCCTCCGCCGCCGTGATCGGGCCGGCGAGGGACAGGAGCACGAGCAGGAAAAGACGCTTCATCGGCGCAGCCTTGCGCTAGAGGAGCCCGAGCGCAACCAGCTCGCGCCGCATCGTCTCCGGAAGCACGCTCACATCGGCCGCCTCGCTCCCGAGGTCCGGTGGCGCATCGTCCGGCTCGAGGTAGCGCCAGCCCTGGAAGGGCCGGTAGGGCCGCGGCCGCACGGGCATCACGACCGGTTCGAGAACCAGCCTGCACCGCCCGATGCCCTCCCCGTCCGTGAACGGCCGGACATCCAGCAGGCGCTGGCGGCAGGCGAGCTGTCCCTTGATGACCCAGTAGAGCGAACCGCCGTCGAGCAGCGCGTCGCCGCGTTTCGGCACCATGCGGGTGGTGTGGATGTGCTCGGTCGGTGAGCCGCCGGGCATCCGGCGACGCTCGACGATCCAGGCCTCGAGATCCTGGATCGAATCGCAGCCGACGCAGAGCTTGATGAGATGCAGGGCCATGCCCGCTTATGCGGCGGGCTCGCCTTCTCCGTCGAGCGGCGCGTGGTCGCGCGCCCGATCTTATCAACGGTTTCGGGAGGGTCGATCAGCGGGCCGGGTCCACGACGTCGATCGCCGGGCGGTCGTTGCCGGCCGCCACCTCCTCGCGCCATTCGCCCTTCGCATCCTGGTAGAGGATGTACGCCACCTCGCCGGGAACGCGCTGCTCCGATGCGACCGCCCGCGCAGCCCGCGCCGCGAGCTCATGCGTCGGAAAGGTTTCCGAGAAGACGTCGTCCAGCTTGTACGCCCAGCCGCCGTCATGCTCGACGATACGGTAGGTGACCTGTCCCATCTGCGTCCTTCTCCCGATTCACCGAGGAAAACCGGGAGCTTGGCGGCGCGGTTCCGATCAGGCCTCCGGCGCGAGCACGACGAGCCGTGCGCCCTGGGCTACCTGCGACCCGGGCTCGGCCAGGATCTCGGCCACGGTGCCGGCGCGTGGGCTGAGGAGCGCATGCTCCATCTTCATCGCCTCCACGATGGCGAGACGCTGGCCCTTCTCGACCTGTTCCCCGGGGCCGACGAACACGGCGACGAGCTTGCCGTGCATCGGTGCGTTGACGCTGTCGCCGCTATCCAGGTGCTCGAGGTCCACCGCGAAGGGGTCATAGGGCTGGACGAAGGTCTGCCGGCCCGCCCCGAGCACGTAGATGCCGTCGGGCGTCTCCGCATAGGTGCCCTCGGCCGAGGCGAGGCTGCCGCGGCGCGCCGTGACGGATCCCGCCGTGACGGCCAGTTCGCCGTCGGGCCAGGAGAGCGCCACTTCAGTCCGGGCCCCGTCCACGACGAGCGGCAAGACCTGGCGCCTCTCCCCGACGAGCTGGAAGCCGTCGTTCACATCCCACGGGGAGAGATGCTCGAACCGCGACTCGTGCGCCTTCTCGAGGAGACCCAGCTCACGCTCGAGCATGCGCAGCGCGCCGAGTGCGACGGCCCCGTCCTCCGGCCGCCGCTCGACCGCGCCGAGCGTCTCGAGATTGCGATCGATGAAGCCCGTGTCGAACCGGCCGGAGCGGAACTCCGCCGCATCGCACAGGGCCCGGAGAAAGGCCGTGTTGCTCTTCGGCCCGGCCACCAGCGTGCGTCCGAGCGCCGCCGAGAGGCGGTCGAGGGCGGCGTCTCGGTCGGGCCCGTGCGCGATCACCTTCGCGATCATCGGATCGTAGAAGGGCGTGACCTCGTCGCCCGAGCGCACGCCCGTATCGATGCGGATCCCGGGCTCGTCGGGGAAGCGCAGGGCCCAGAGCTTGCCCGTGGAGGGAAGGAAGCCGTGCTCGGGATCCTCGGCATAGAGCCGCGCCTCGACCGAATGGCCGTCGATCCTGAGGTCCTCCTGGGTGAAGGGCAGCGGCTCGCCGGCCGCGACGCGCAGCTGCAGCTCCACGAGATCGAGCCCCGTGATCGCTTCCGTGACCGGGTGCTCCACCTGCAGCCGCGTGTTCATCTCCATGAAGAAGAAGCGGTCGGGCCTCAGCCCCTGCCGCGCATCCGCGATGAACTCGACCGTGCCCGCGCCGACATAGCCGACGGAGCGCGCAGCCTCGACGGCCGCCTTGCCCATCGCCTCGCGCATCTCCGGCGTCATGCCCGGGGCCGGCGCCTCCTCGATCACCTT
>JAFAEL010000099.1 GCA_023423995.1 Pseudomonadota bacterium
CCTAACTCGGGCAGTACGGCCCGCAAGGACCCAGGGGCGGCATCCGGGCCGTCCCGGTCGGGGAGGCGATGCTGGCCTGCGTGCTCGCGGATCATTATCTGAGGCATCGCGGGCAGGTGGGCGAGAGGGCGCCGGGATGAGATCCGTCCGAAGCCGCAATCTGCGTGGCCGCTCTTCCCCCTCACTACCGCGAGCCGTTCGACGGTCAGCCGATCGCGCACGCTCTCGAGAGGATGCGCTCCTGATCACCGCCGGTGCGGCGCTAGCCGCTCACGGCTCCCCGTTCTGATGCTCGACGCTGCTTCGAGCCGAGAAGCCTGACATGCCACACACAGTCACCGAAGCCGTCGAGGCCTTTGCCCGGGGCGAGATCGTCATCGTCACGGATGACGACGATCGCGAGAACGAGGGCGACCTCGTCATTGCGGCATCGCTCTGCACGCCGGAGAAGATGGCCTTCATCATCCGCAACACCTGCGGAATCGTCTGCGCCCCCCTCACCTCAGCCGAGGCGAGGCGCCTGCGCCTCGACCCGATGGTCGCCTCGAACGACGCGCCGCTCGGCACCGCCTTCACGGTGACGGTCGACGTGAAGCACGGCCTGACCACCGGGATTTCGGCCGAGCAGCGGACCAACACCGTGCGGGCGCTGGCGAACCACAACATGGGCGCGGCCGATTTCGTTCGGCCTGGGCACGTCTTCCCGCTCATCGCTCGGGACGGCGGCGTGCTCATGCGTTCCGGCCACACCGAGGCGGCCGTCGACCTCTGCAGGCTGGCCGGCCTGCCGGAGGTCGGCGTAATCTGCGAACTCGCCAACGACGACGGCACTGTCATGAAGGGCGAGCAGATCACCGCCTTCGCTCAGACGCACGGGCTCAAGCGTATCTCGGTTGCGGACCTGATCGCGTACCGGCAGGCGCGGGAGAAACTCGTGGAGCGGCTCGGCTCCTTCCCGGTCCGGACGGAGCACGGCCCGCTCACTGGCTATGCCTACTCGACCCCCTTCGAGGACGTTCAGCACTACGCCTTCGTGCTCGGCCGCGTCGGGGACGGACAGAATATCCTGGCTCGCCTGCATCGCGCCAACGTCCTGACGGACGTGCTGGGCGGCGGGCAGACGATCAGAGCGTCGCTCGAGCGGTTCGCGAAGGAGGGCAGGGGCGTTCTCGTCTATCTGCGGGACGGGACCGCAGGCGTGCCGCTCACCTCGTTCTCGGAGGAGCACGAGGATTCGGACGCCCAGCGCACCCGGCTCTGGCGTGAGATCGGCGTGGGTGCGCAAATCCTGCGCGACCTCGGCGTGACCTCCATCCGCAACCTCGCGACGGGTTCACGTTCCTATGTCGGGCTTTCCGGCTTCGGGATCGAGATCGTAAGCTCAGAGCCGATCTAGCTTCGGAGGATTCGATGAACCGCCGTAGGATGCTTCTCGGGGCTGCGGCGGTCGGGGTCGCGGGGCCCGCCGCGCTGGCCCAGCACGGGAGTCATGGCGGTTCCGTCCCTACTCTTCCCGAGGCACCTCCCGCGCGGGATCCCTTCACGCTGCTCCAGGGCGGCGCGCCACACCACCTGACCGGCGAACAGGAGGCGCAGCGTGTCGTCGAGAGCCCCGCTCCCGCCGGCCCGCCTGGCCGGTGGGTCCCCCGCGCCGCGATGCCGATCCCGCGTAGCGAGATGGCGTGGTCGACGGCCTGGGCCGGCCGCATGCATGTCGTCGGTGGCTACGGGGAAGGTCGGGTCGATCGTCCCTATCACCACGTCTACGACCCGGAAGGGGATCGCTGGCTCAATGCCGCGCCGCTGCCCCGGGGCGCGAACCACGTCGCTGTCGTGGCCGATGCTGGGCGGATCTATGCGCTCGGCGGGTTCACCGAGCAGAACCGGAACGCCGACACCAACGCCTATGCTTATGATGTCGCGTCCGACCGCTGGACGCGCATCGCCCCGCTTCCGCGTCCCCGCGGCGCGGGCGCCGCTGTCGCCCTGAACGGCCGCATCCACCTGATCGGGGGCGCCTCGAACCCGACGCTGGAACGCGCCAGCGTGGGCTGGCACGAGGCTTATGATCCTGTGTCGGATACTTGGTCCGTCCTGAAACCGCTACCCGGCGCGCGCGATCACGTCGGCTGCGTGGCTCACGCCAATCGCATCCACATCGTCGGCGGGCGGTTCAACACCTTCGAGTACAACACCCCGCTCCATCACGTGTACCTGCCGGACCGCGACACGTGGGAGGAGCGTGCCCCGATGCCGACGAGCCGCTCCGGGCATGGGCTTGTCGTGTACCGCGACCGCCTCTTCGCCATGGGCGGAGAGGCGGGGATCGTCGATCGGGGCCGCATCACGCAGGCCAAGGTCTACGGGCAGATGGAGAGCTACGACCCGCAGGCGGATACTTGGCAGAGCCACGCGCCGATGCCGACGCCGCGCCACGCGGTCGCGGCCGTCCTGATCGGCGATTGGATCTACGTTGCGGGCGGGGGAGCCGTGACCGGCGGGTCGATCCAGTCGGCCGTCCACGAGGCTTTCACGCTCAGCTAGGGGCTTGCCCGGAGGCGCAAGCGATACGCTGACGGGACAGCCTAATCGGTCATCGACAGGGTTGGAGGGCAGCCATGGACGGTGAAGCTGTCAGCAGCCACCTAGGCAGCCTGCGGCAGGCCCGAGAGCTCGATGCCGATGTGGTCGTGGTCGGCGCTGGTCCGACGGGGCTCTTCGCCGCGGCACTTCTCGCACGCTGCGGGGTCCGTCTCCGCATCATCGACAAGAGCCCGAGCCAGGTGAAGGAGTCGCGGGCCTTCGCGGTCCAGGCCCGCACCCTGGAGATATTCCACGCCATCGGCCTCGCGGAAACCTTCCTCGACCGCGGCACGCTCGCCTCCGGGGCCCGCATCTACGTCGATGGAAAGCCCGGGGCGGGCTTCAATTTCGAGGACGTAGGGCGGTCCGACACGCCCTTCCCCCTGGTGATGATCCTCCCGCAATCGGAAACGGAAGCGATCCTTGTCGAGGACCTCATGCGCCTGGGCGTCGAGGTCGAGCGGGGCGTCACTGCGACAGCCCTAAGCCAGGACTCCGGCGGGGTGACCGTTTCGGTCACCGATCGCGACGGCATGGAACGCGCCCTTTCCTGTTCCTTCCTGATCGGTGCCGACGGGGCGCACTCGGTCGTAAGGAAGGCTCTCGGCCTGACCTTCGAAGGTGCTCCCTACGCGCAGACCTTCCTGCTCGCGGATTGCGCGCTGGAGGGCGAAATCGAGCAGGGGTCGTTCTCCGTTTTCTTCCATCGCGAGAACTTCGCGCTCTGGTTTCCGATCAACGGCGGCCGCTTCGGCCGCGTGATCACGACCAGCCGCCAGGAAGTCACGGATTCCTCCGTAGCCAGCGTCGGTTCGTCGCCGACGACCCTCGCCGAGGTGGAGGAATCGCTGCGGGCGGCGGCGAACCGGGACCTGCGCCTGAAGGATGCCGCTTGGCTGTCGCGCTACCGCGTCCACCATCGCGGGGTGAACAGCTACGGGACCGGCCGCGTCTTCGTGGCAGGCGATGCCGCCCATATCCATTCCCCGGCGGGCGGCCAGGGCATGAATACCGGCCTGCAGGATGTGTTCAATCTCGCGTGGAAGCTCGCCCTCTCCGTGCGAGACGGCGCGCCTCGTGAACTCCTCGCCAGCTACGATTCGGAGCGGCGGCCCGTCGGCGAGAACGTCCTCGCCGCGACGGACCGTGTCTTTTCCTTCGTGACCTCCAACTCGCCCTGGGTCTCGGCCGTGCGGAACACGCTGCTGCCGCTCGCCGGCGCAACCATTGGGCGAAGCGGAATGCTTCGTTCCCGTGCCTTCCACCTCGTGTCGGAACTCGGCATCCACTACGGACCGGGCGCGGCCGTCCAGGACGAGAAGACGGCGCCGGCCCCCTGGTCAGGAGGACCGGCCCCGGGCGATCGGGTGCCGGATGCCCGGATCAGCCGGACCCGGACGGCGTTCGACCTGCTGGCCGGCTACCGCTTCCAAGTCCTTGCCATCTGCCGCAAGGCTCTCTCCCTCGAGGAGATCGAAGCGATCGCGGACGAGTTGCAGAGGCTGCCCGGCGCTACGGGCCTCGAACTAGGAGCCCAGCTCATAGCGAATTCTCTGGTGGGCCGGCATCCGCGCCTGATCCGCATCGAGCACGACACGACCCTTTCGAGCTTCGGCATGAGCGACGGCATCGACGAAGCCCTCTACCTCGTTCGCCCGGACGGCCATGTCGCCTGGCGCTCGCCCTCGCTCGACTTTGCGGGGCTGCGCAGTTTCGTTGCGGGCCGGTTCAGGCCTCCATCAGCGTCCTGACATGGGCTGCTACAGAATCCGATAGGCCCTGAAGGTCGTACCCGCCCTCGAGCACGGACACGACCCTGCCGCCGCAATGTCGGCCGGCAAATTCCATGAGCTTCCGGGTCGCCCAGGCGAAGTCCTCCGCCTCGAATCGCAGGTTGGCGAGCGGGTCCCGCCAATGGGCGTCGAAGCCGGCCGAGATGATGACGAGGTCCGGCCCGAAATCCTCCAGCCGCGCCATGATGCGGCTCTCGAAGGCCTCCCGGAAGGTCTCGCCATCCGAGCCGGGCCGAAGCGGAGCATTGACGATGGTGTCGAAATCCCCGCGCTCCGACAGAGCACCCGTGCCGGGATAGAGCGGCATCTGGTGGGTGGAGGCGTAGAGCACCGTCTTGTCGGCCCAGAATATGTCCTGGCAGCCGTTCCCGTGATGCACATCCCAGTCGACGATCGCGACGTGCCCGGCACCGTGCTTGGTCTGGGCATGCCGCGCCGCAATGGCGGCGTTGTTGTAGAAGCAGAATCCCATCGCCTTCGTGCGCTCGGCATGGTGGCCCGGGGGCCGCATCGCCGAGAACGCGTTGTGGACTTCCCCGGTCATGACCGCGTCGACGGCCTGGACGGCCGCCCCGGCCCCGCGCTCGATCGCCTCCAGGGTTCCGGGCGACATGACGGTGTCGGAATCGATGCCGACGAGGCCCGTATCCGGAGCCGCCTCCTGGATGGCTTCCACATAGGCGCGGGGATGAGCGAGGGCGATCGTGTCCGTATCGGCCCTTTCGGCAAGACGCCGGATGAGCGGAGTGAACTCCTCGGCCGCCAGCGTGCGCTCGACCGCCCTGATCCGGTCCGGCCGCTCGGGGTGACCAGTCGGCGTCTTGTGCTCAAGCGTCGCGGGATGGTGCAGCAGAAGCGTGGTCATGGACCCGTCCGGGATTTTGTCGACCAACCCTCGCAGCCCGGCCCGGTCGTGTCCACACGCCTTGTTGTGACGTGGTTGCAACAGGGCTCAATGATCCTCACGGCCCGCCTCATTCGGACAAGTCCTGCCCCGATTGGGCGGTAACGGCTTAGCTCATGGTTAACGATGCCCTGTCACGGCTGATCGGACGGGGTGGGGGCAAGATCATGCGTACGACGTTACCGGCTCTGGCGATTGCTCTCGCCGGAACGCTTCTTCTGGGCGGCTGCTTCTCGGCGGTGCCGGATCCGAAGGTCTCAGAGCTCGACGCCAAGTACATGGCGATGGTGCCCCAGGCGGAGATCGATCCGCATTACGCGCGCTACCAGATCAACGATCCGACGGGCGAGGCGCCCGGCACGGTGGTGGTCGAGACCAAGGAACGCCAGCTCTACTACGTGCTGCCCAACAAGAAGGCGATCCGCTACGGGGTCTCCGTCGGCGACGAGGCTTTCGGCTGGACGGGTACGGCCGAGATCGCCCGCAAGGCCGAGTGGCCGGCCTGGAATCCCCCCGCGGAAATGAAGAAGCGCTGGCCGCACGTTCACCCGGTCGAGGGCGGCCCGAACTCGCCGATGGGCGCCCGTGCGCTCTACCTGCATCAGAACGGCAAGGACACGCTCTACCGGATCCACGGGACGAACGAGCCCGAAAAGATCGGGCAAGCCGTCTCCTCCGGCTGTATCCGCATGCGGAACATGGACGTGGTCGAGCTCTTCAACCGCGTGCCGGTCGGCACTAAAGTCATCGTCCGGTAGCGAACGGCCGACCGCACCTCGCCACGGGGTCGGGTCGAGCGCCGCCTCGCAGCCGGTTGCTGAAAGAGGGGCTGGGCATGCGCAAGACGATCGTGCTTCTCACCCTGGCGGCGGCGGCCTTCCTGCCCGTTGAGCCGGCTCGAGCCCAGTTCGGCATGTCTACCTCGCCCTTCATCGGGGCGCCGCCCCAGGGAGCGGCCCCGGCGCCCGCGGTGGAACCCACGCAGAAGCACGTCCGGAAAAAGAAGGCCCGCGCCAAGAAGCGGCCGCGTCGCTGACGGCCGATGCGGCCGTTGCCCAGGCGACATCCGGCGCGCTAAGCCCCCGGGCAGCGGAAGGCGAGGGCAGGGTGGCAGCAGACAGGGTCGATCCGGAAGAAGGGCTGCCGCTCCCGCAAAGGTACTGGTCGATCATCGCGATCGGCCTCGCGATCACGATGGCGGTGCTCGACGGAGCGATCGCGAACGTAGCCCTGCCCACCATAGCGCGCGAGTTCCAGGTCGATTCGGCGGACGCGATCTGGATCGTGAACGCGTTTCAGCTTGCCGTCGTCGTCTCTCTCCTGCCATTCGCAGCGCTCGGCGAGATCCTGGGCTATGCCCGCATCTACCTGATCGGCCTCGCGCTTTTCACCCTGGCGTCGCTCGCCTGCGCACTCTCGTCCACGCTGCTCGAGTTGACGGTCGCCCGCGTCCTGCAGGGTTTCGGGGCGGCCGGCATCATGGCGATCAACGCCGCGCTGGTGCGCTTCACCTATCCCAGCCGGCTCCTCGGGCGCGGGATCGGCCTCAACGCCTTCATCGTGTCGTTCGCCTCCGCCGTGGGCCCGACGGTAGGCGCGGCGATTCTCGCGACGGCGTCCTGGCAATGGCTCTTCGCCATCAACGTGCCGATCGGGATCCTCACCTTCATCATCGCCGCCAAGGCTCTTCCCCGGACGGTCACGACGGCGCGGCGTTTCGACTTCGTCAGCGCGATCCTCAACGCGCTGGCCTTCGGTCTCATCATCGCGGGCATCGACGTCACCACGCGCTCGTCGAACATGCTTCTCGGCATCGCCATCCTGGCAGGCGGCGTCGCGGCGGCCGCTGCGCTCGCGGCGCGCGAACTGAACCGCACCCATCCGCTGCTTCCGCTCGACCTCCTGCGAATTCCCATCTTCGGGCTCTCGGTCGCGACCTCCATCTGCTCCTTCTGCGCCCAGATGCTCGCTCTCGTGTCGCTGCCCTTTCATTTCGAAGGCGTCATGGGGCGAAGCGCGGTCGAGACCGGCCTTCTCCTGACGCCCTGGCCGATCGCGCTCGCGATCGTCGGGCCGCTCGCCGGCCGCCTGTCGGACCGCTACTCGGCATCGATCCTCGGCGGGGCAGGGCTTCTGATCTTCGCGATCGGATTGGCTCTCCTGGCGATCATGCCGACGACGGCGACGACAGCGGACATAGCTTGGCGGATGGTCATCTGCGGCATCGGGTTCGGCCTGTTCCAGGCGCCGAACAACCGCACGATGATCGCGGCGGCGCCCCGTCCGCGGAGCGGCGCAGCCGGTGGCATGCTGGCAACCGCTCGGCTCACGGGCCAGACGCTCGGGGCGACGCTGGTGGCCATCTTCCTCGCGCTCACCCCGATCCA
>JAFAEL010000111.1 GCA_023423995.1 Pseudomonadota bacterium
CGCTGCAAAGCCTGGCCAAGGGGCTCGGCCGGTCGCTCGACAGCCTGCCGGCCGAACCAGCTGCGCTGCGCCGCCTGCTGCGCGGCGTAACCGCGGCGCAGATGGGCTTCCGGCCCAGCTGATCTTCCTTCGAATTGATGGACACCCCTGAGTAAGTTCCCTTGGAGCGAGGAAGGTGTCCGATGAGCAAGACACGGCGAGAGTTCACGCCGGAGTTCAAGCAGGAGGCGGTCGCGCTGTTGCGCTCCAGCGGCCGCCCGCTGACGCAAGTGGCCGGCGAACTGGGAATCCAGCCCTCCATGCTGCGCAGCTGGCGGCGACGGCAAAATGGTGAGGCGCCGCGGCTGCAGCCCGCTACGGCAGGCAGTGGCTCTGTTGCTTCGCCATCTGGCCCAGCATCTTCGCCGGCGGATCAGGCCGCCGAGATTGCGCGCCTGCGCCGTGAGTTGGAGCGTGCCCGCCTTGAGCGTGACATTTTAAAAAAAGCCATTGGCATCTTCTCGGAGCCCCCGAGATGAGGTTCCGCGTCATCGCTGCTCATGCCGACACCTGGCCCATCCGCACCGCTTGCCGTGTGCTCGGCGTCTCTGCTTCCGGCTACTACGCCTGGCGGACGCGTCCCGAGAGCAACAGGACCGTGGCCAACCAGCAGATCCAGACCGACATCCGGCGCCTGCACGCCAGTCATCATGGCCGCTACGGCAGCCCGCGCCTGCAGGCTGCCTTGCGCGCCGAGGGACGTCAGATCAGCCGCGGCCGGGTCGAGCGGCTGATGCGGGCGCATGGAATCCGGGCGATCGCGGGGCGACGTGTCCGTCCAGTGACCACCAACAGCCGCCATGCTCTCCCAGTTGCCCCGAACCTGCTGGATCGGCAGTTCGCGGTCACCCGCCCCAACACGGTCTGGCTGGCCGACATGACTTATCTGCCGACTGGTGAAGGCTGGCTCTACCTCGCCGCCGTGCTCGACCTGGCCACCCGCAAGATTGTCGGCTGGTCCATGCGCCAGCACATGCGCGCGGAACTCACCTGCGCAGCCCTCACCATGGCCATCCAGCGGCAGCAGCCGCCACCCGGGGTGCTGCAGCATTCGGACCGCGGCTCGCAATACGCTGCCGACGATTACCGCAAGCTGCTCAGCGCGGCCGGCATGCGGCAATCCATGAGCCGCCGTGGCAACTGTCTGGACAATGCACCTATGGAAAGCTTCTTCCACACCCTCAAGGTCGAACTCGTCCAGCAGCGACGATGGGCCACGCGGGACGAAGCCAGGCGCGACGTGTTCTCCTACATCGAAGGCTACTATAACCGGCAGCGTATCCACTCCGCCCTGGGCTACCAGACGCCAGAGCAGATGGAGCACAATGCCGCCTGATCCCTGTCCATCAATTCAGGGGAAGATCAAAGCGCCAGACCATCCAACAGCGGCGCTTGCTGCACCAGCGTCAAGCCGCCTAACGTCCATCACCAGATGTGCCGGAGCCTCCGCTAAGTCAGCTTCCTCACTGTCCCAAAGCATTCGACGACGGACAAGCACCGGTGGGTCATCGAGCGCACATTCGCCTGGATCAACCGCTTCCGCCGCCTCGCCATCCGCTACGAGCGCAGGCTTGACATCCACCACGCCCTCACCGCGCTAGCGTGCTCCCTCATCTGCCTCCAACGCACTTCAAGGCAGGTTTTGAAAGGCGCTGTTAGGTCCGGTCGGCGTAAGGGGGAACCTTCACGAGTGTTCCGATAAGGCGCAACAGGGCCTGATGTTCTGGACCTTTTGTCTCGGCGTTCAGGAACGCCCCCAGCTCAATAGGGGAAAGCCGTCCTCCAGAGGGTGCATTCGGCTGATGGATGACAAACGCATGCCCGCTCTCAGGCTCCCGCCCCAGAAACCAAGTGTCCCCGTTAGGGCTGCGGTATAGCTCGCGTCGCTCTGACACGGTTACCCTCCATGCTTGCCCTCAAGCATATAGGAGGCGGGCGGCAGAGGCTAGCGTGGTGGAAGGCAGTGCCGATGACCTGCTCGTTCCATACTGAGGCATCGTCCGAGGAGTTCTTCCTGTATCGCCTAAGCCCCCGCCTTGACCGTGGGCGAGAACTGCGACGCCATGGTGCATATGCGTCGCTGTTCTGGCGAGGTAGCGACGGCGTTTATGTTGCCTGTTCCGCGGCAAGCTGCACAACCCTGGCCGCAACGGCGGTGAGGTGATCCCGCACCCTGGCCAGCTCGGGGCGAGGGCAGCGCGCGTCTTCGTCCATATAGAGGCTGCGGTTCATCTCGATCTGCAAGCTATGGATACCCTGATCGGGCGCTCCGTGCTTGCGCACCGATTCCGCCCCGATGAAATGGGCATTCCTGGTGACCGTGTAGCCGAAGCCGGTCAGCACCGACGCCACGGCGTCCACCAGCTCCGGGCCGCAGGTCGTGCCGTTGCGATCGCCAAGGTCGAAATCCGAACGGCGTTGCCCTGCATCGGGGCCGTTGCCGGCTGCGATTGCCGGCATGGAATGGCAGCTGAGGTGATAGGCCACGCCGTGCCGTTCCCAAAAGCCTTTGAGCAGACGGGCAACTTCCTGATGATAAGGCCAGTAGTAGCGGTCCAGGCGGCGCTGCACCTCCGCGACCGACAGCTTCGCCTCGTAGATCGGCTGGCTTCCGGCGCAGATGGTCGGGATCAGGCCGATGCCGTTCTTCGTCTTGGGTGAAGGCTGCAGGGGTACCGGCCATTCACCCTCGATCTGCTCAGGGTCGATATCCAGCTCGTGCCGGTTCAGCACGATATAGGCGTTGGGGCAATGGGCGTAGAGCCAGGTGGCACCGGCATCGACCACCCCGGCATAGCACTCCTCGACATACATCGAGATGGAGCGCTGCAGATCGCCCAGGCTCGCAATGGAACGAAAGCTGCGCGGGTATTCGGCCCCGCTGCGGGGGATCTCAAAGAGCACTGGTGCGGCAGGGGCCGGGTCGCGCCGTGAAAACACGCCCGGCATGACATCCATCCGCATCTTTCGATCCCCCATCATCAGGTCACGGATCCGCGTCAGGCCCGGCCTTTCACCGCCCGATGGAGCCCGCCAGCACCACGCCGAGGGCCACCATTCCGCACCACAACAGCAGCAGCCCCAGGACCAGCCACCATTCCTGGTGCTCGGACTGGCTGTGCTGCCGGTGATCCGGCATGGAGACACCGCTTGAACCCATGATCATGCCAGGCTTCTCCTCGCTGCCTGAGGATCCAACCTCCAAGGTGTGGATCGGCTTCCGCGTGGCCTGATGGTGCGGCACAGTCCTGATGGCTTCTTCAGGCTCGACGAGGGGATGATCCGTTGGTGAACGAAGGCAGCCCGGCCGGTTGCCCCTCAGTCCTCGTCCTCCCCCTCATCCAGCGGAACCAGGAACACCACTTCCATCTCCTCCTC
>JAFAEL010000208.1 GCA_023423995.1 Pseudomonadota bacterium
ACGGGGAAGAGCCTGGGCCGCCAGGGTGACGGAGGCACGCGGCTCGGCGGCGATGTTGGCGCGGTCCTGCCAGCCGAGGTCGGCGGCGAAGAGGCGCACCAGCGCGGCAGCCTCCCCGAGCCGCGCCACCGCGACCAGGGTTTGGGCCTCGCGCCCCCAGGGCACGTCGCGCAGAATTCCAGAGACGGCGTAGCCTTCGCCCGCAGCCGTGAGCTCGAGCGAGGGGCCTTCCAGGCCGGCCTCCACGGTCGCGATGCCGTCGACGGGCGTCGCGCCGGCATCGGCCAGGAGCCAGGCGGCCAGCATCGTCTCGGCGAGCGGCACGGGCGCGAGATGGGCCGCCGCGATGCGGGCCACGACGCTGGCGTCGGCCCGCGTCATGCCGGCGCCGCCGAGCGCCTCGGGCACGGCCGCGAGCGGGAATCCCATCGCGTCGATTTCGGGCCAGATCCGGGCGAGGCCGGCGGCATCGAGACCTTCGCCGGCGACCGCCGGACCGAAGGTGTCGGCGAAGAAGCGGTCGGCGCTTTCTTCCAGGAGGGCGAGATCGCTCATCGGAGGCCGAGGTCCCGGGCAATGATGCCGCGGAGGATTTCGGTCGTCCCTCCCCGGATCGTGTAGCAGGGCGCCGTCAGGATCATCTCCCTGGTGAGCGCTTCGAATTCGGCATCGTCCTCGCCGCGCCGGCGGGAGGCGGAGAGCATCTTGCGGACGACTTCAGGCACCTCCTGCTCGAAGCGGGTGCCGACATCCTTCACGAGCGCCGCCTCCGCATTCGGCATCAGCCCGCGATCCAGCATGCCGGCGACAGAGCCGGACATCCGTCGCAGGGATGCGAGATGCGCGATCAGCCGGCCCAGTCCGGCGACGTCGCTGGCCGACGCTTCCGAACTCAGCCGGTCGGCCGCCCCCAGGAGCAGCTGCGCGTTGGACAGGTAGCGGTCGGGGCCGCTCCGCTCGAAGGCGAGCTCGCCGGTCACCAGCTTCCAGCCGTCACCCTCGCCGCCGAGCATGTGGCTGTCGGGGACGAAGACGTCGTCGAAGGTCAGCTCGTTGAATTCGTGATTGCCGACGAGGTCGTAGACCGGCCGTACGTCGAGGCCCGGCGAGGACATGTCGACGATGAATTGGCTCAGGCCTGCGCGCCGATCCTTCTCGGTTGCCGGCGAGGTCCGCGCCAGCGCGATCAGGTAGTGGACGCGATGCGCGTTGGTCGTCCAGAGCTTGCGCCCGGAGAGAACCCAGCCGCCCTCCCCGCGCCGTGCCTTCATCTGGACGCTGGCGAGGTCCGACCCCGAGCCGGGCTCGCTCATGCCGATCCCGAAATAGCACTCGCCGCGCACGATCCGGGGAAGGATGTCCTCCCGGACCTCCGCCGTCGCATGGCGCAGGATCTGGGTTCCGGACTGGCGGTCAGCCACCCAATGGGCGCCGAGGGGCGCACCGCCCGCGATCAGCTCCTCGTTCACGACGTATTTCTGGATCGGACTCGCGTCGCGGCCGCCATAGCGCTTCGGCCACGTCATTCCGATGTAGCCGCGCTGGCCGCAGAAGCGGCTGAACTCCGGATCGAAGGAGCTCCAGTTCGTTCGAGACAGGTCACGCTCCTGGCCGACCTCGGCCAGGAAGGCGCGCACCTCGCGTCGGAGTGCATCGAATTCGGGTCGCTTCTCGATCGGGTCGAGACGGATCGTCTTGTGCAGCATCGCGGCCCTTGTCCAACGATCGCAACAGCACGTCAATCCGATATAAGCGCCATATAGATCACATATATGATGTACGACTTGGCCTTGCCGGCGATGATCGCACCAAATCTCATATGTGATTATTTCATTCTATCACCGTGATTGACATGCGCCTTCCCGCCCATCAGGTTCGCCGCAAACGTGGCAAACGGAGGGAGCCGGATGAGAGGGTTGATTGCATCGGTCGTGATCGCTGCGGGGCTGACGGCCGCGCATGCGCAGGCACCGACCAAGCCGGTGAAGCTCGGCGTCCTGAACGACCAGTCCGGACAATATGCGGACGCGTCCGGGCCGGCTTCAGTCGAAGTCGTGAAGATGGCGATCCAGGATTTCGGCGGGAAGCTGCTGGGCGCCCCGATCGAGATGATCTCGGCCGATCACCAGAACAAGCCGGATATCGGCTCGGGCATCGCCCGCAAGTGGTACGACACCGAGAACGTCGACGTGATCCTCGATCTGTCGAACTCGGCCGTCGCGCTCGCGGTCTCCGAGATCACGCGCGAGAAGAACAAGATCATGATCGCGTCCTCGGTCGGGACGTCGGCGCTCACGAACGAGAAGTGCTCGCCCAACAGCTTCCAGTGGTCCTACAACACCTACACGCTGGCCCGCAGCACCGCGAAGGCGCTGGTGGACCAGGGCGGCAAGGACTGGTTCTTCCTCACGGCGGATTACGCCTTCGGCCACGCGCTCGAGAATGACGCGTCGTCCGTCGTCAAGCAGCTCGACGGCAAGGTCCTCGGCTCCGCCCGCCACCCCTTCGGCACGAACGACTTCTCGTCCTTCCTGCTGCAGGCGCAGAGCTCGGGCGCGAGCGTCCTCGGGTTGGCCAATACCGGCCTCGACGTCGCGACGGCCCTGCGCCAGGCGCACGAGTTCGGCGTGCTCGGCAAGGGCAGCAAGGTGAAGGCTGCGGCGCTGCTGCTGCAGATCACCGACACGCATGCCGCCGGCCTCGCCAACGCGCAGGGCCTCTACATGTCCGAGGCCTTCTACTGGGACCGCGACGAGGATTCCCGGAAGTTCGGCAAGCGGTTCTTCGACAAGATCGGCCGCATGCCCACCATGGTCCAGGCCGGCCTCTATTCGGCGACGATGCACTACCTGAAGGCTGTCGAGGCTGCCGGGACCACGGAGACCGCAAAGGTCCTGGAGAAGATCCGCTCGCTGCCGGTCAACGACTTCTTCGCCAAGAACGGCCATGTCCGCGAGGACGGCATGCACATCCACGACTACTACCTGCTGCGCGTGAAGAGCCCGGAGCAGTCGAAGGCGCCGTGGGACTATTACGACGTCGTGGCGACGATCTCGGGCGAGGACGCCAACATCCCGCGCTCCGAGAGCAAGTGCCCGCTCATGAAGAAGTCCTGACGGCGCGCCGCGCCGCCGTCTGACCAGAGGGACGCATGAAAGAGAAGATCATCAAGGTCGAAACCCGTGACGGGACCATGGAGGTCTTCGTCACGGCCCCTGAGGAGGGTGGCCCCCATCCGGTCGTCATCCTCTTCCAGGACTCGATCGGGATCCGCGAGGAGCTCTACGACATGTGCCGGCGCATCGGCACGGTCGGCTACTTCGTCGCCATGCCAAACCTCTACTACCGGACGGACGGCATCGACGACGTCTATATCGATCCCGACAAGATCCACGAGCCGGGTCCCGAGAAGACCCGGCTCTGGGAGATGATCAAGTCGGTCAACAACGACATGGTCGTTGCCGACACCGAGGCGCTGCTCGCCGCGCTCGCGAAGGAGCCGGACGCCGCGCCCCAGCCCTATGGGCAGGTCGGCTATTGCATGAGCGGGCAGTTCGTCTACGCGAATGCCGGCCGGCTGCCGGACGCCTTCGCGGCGACGATGTCGGTCTACGGCTCCGGGCACATCACGAAGTTCCCGCAATCGCCGCACCTGACCACAGATCGCATCACGGGCGAGATCGAGTTCGCCTGCGCCGAGGACGACCACTGGGCTCCCCTCGAGCAGGTCGAGCAGCTGCGGCAGATCCTGAGCGACGCCGGCGTCAAACATCGCGTGGATATCTATCCGGGCGTGATCCACGGCTTCGCGTTCCCGGGCCGCGCCGTCTACGATAAGCCGGCCGCCGAGCGTCACTGGGAGCGCATGTTCAGCCTGTTCGAGCGCACGCTGAAGGCTCCGAGGGCCCGGTGAATGCACCGTCCGGGACCCTTGGAGCTCATGCCGGAGACATCGCCTGAACGGGGCCGCGCGGAACGGGCGGTGAAATCCGCCGGACGGGTCTTCGCCGTGCTCGAACTCTTCGAGCGCGAGCGGCGCGCCCTGAACGTGAAGGAAATCTCCGCGAGCCTCGCGCTCCCGCAATCGAGCACCTCGGTCCTGCTCGCCGACATGGCGCGCCATGGCTACCTGGAGCAGGAGGAGAGCACGCGCCGCTACCTCCCGACCGTGCGGGTCGCGCTGCTCGGCCAGTGGCTGAGCGAGTATTTCTTCGTCGACCAGCGCCTGACCAACATGATGCGGCATCTCTCTGCCCAGACGGGCGAGACGGTGCTGTTCGGCGTCTTCCAGGATTGGGCGGTCGTCTATGCCCATGTCATCCAGGCGACGAACCCGATGCGCCTATACGTGCCGCCCGGCACGAGGCGACCACTTCACAATTCCGGCGCGGGCCTCTCGCTCCTGGCCGGCATGACGGACGAGCAGATCGCAGCCGGCTTCGACCGGATCCGTGCCGTCCCGGAACGCGCGCCAGACCTCAGGCTGCCGGACCTGCTCGCCCGCGTCGACGAGGTGCGCACGCGCGGCTTCGCGGTATCGGCCGACGCCGTCACGCAGGGGGCGGGGGTCGTCGCGCTCCGGCTCGCCCAGACCGTCGGAGGGCGCCCGGTCGTGCTGGGCGTCGGCGGCTCGTCCGCCGTCATCCGCCAGAACTGGCAGTCTCTCCTCGAAGCGCTCCGCAGCGCCATCACGCTCTACGACGACCCTCCGTCGTTCCGTTCCTAAGCCATCACTCGGTCCTGCGAATGTACACGATCGCGTCCTATTTCATGGCCCATGCGGAGGCGCGGCCGGATGCGCCCTTCCTCTGCATCCCGGCCGATCCCGCGCGCGATTACCTGCCCGACGGCGCCGAATACACCTACGGCGAGACCGGCCGCAGGGTCGAACGGCTCGCGGCCGCATATCGGGCCGCCGGCTACGGCCACGGCCACCGGGTCGCGGCACTCCTGGAGAACCGGTTGGAGGTGTTCCACCACTGGTTCGCCCTGAATGCGGTCGGGGCCTCGATCGTCCCCATCAACCCCGATTTCCGTGCCGGCGAGCTCGCCTGGTTGCTGGAAAGCTCGCAACCCGAAATCATCCTGACCCTTCCGGTCTGGCGCGAGAAGGTGGCTTCTCTGCTCGAGCAGGCGGGCCGCAGCGACGTCAGGGTCGCCCTCGCGGCCGACGTCGAAGGCGGGCGGCTGCCCGCACCCTCCCGGCCGCAGCTCGCGACCCTCCCGGGCGCGACCAGCGAGGCCGCGATCCTCTACACGTCCGGGACGACCGGCCGGCCGAAAGGCTGCGTGCTCTCGAACCGCTACTTCCTGTCCACCGGCATCTGGTATTCGGGCTATGGCGGCCGGCAGCGCTTCACCTTCGGGCAGGAGCGTCTCTATTCCACGGTCCCGATGTTCCACATGGCGGGCCTCGCCCTCACCACGATGGGCATCATGACGGCGGGCGGGTGCCTGATCCAGCCGGAGCGCTTCCGGCCCAAGCGCCTCTGGAAGGACGTCGTCGCGACCCGCGCCACGGTCCTGCACTATCTCGGCGTCGTGCTCGCGACCCTGCTCAAGCAGGATCCCGTTCCCGAGGAGCGCCAGCACAATATCCGGCTCGGGCTGGGCGGCGGCGGCGGCGATCCGGTCCTGCGCAAGGCCTTCGAGAGCCGCTTCGGCATCGAGTTCAGCGAAGGCTGGGGCATGACGGAGACCGGGCGCTGCATCTTCAACGCGCACGAGCCCTACCACCCGGATCTCTACAGCTTCGGCCGGGCCATCAACGGGCTCGAAGCCGCCATCCTGGACGACAATTCCGTCCCCCTCCCCCCGGGCAAGCCGGGCGAGCTCGGGGTCCGGTTCGCGGGCGAGGATCCGCGCTACGGCTTCTTCACGGAATACCTGAACGATCCCGAGGCGACGGCGAAGGCGTGGGAAGGCGGCTGGTTCCACACGGGCGACGTCGCCGTGATGGAGCCGGACAGCAGCATCTGCTTCGTCGACCGCAAGAAGAACATCGTGCGCCGCTCCGGCGAGAACATCGCGGCCGCGGAAGTGGAAGCCGTGCTGGATCAGCATCCGGCCGTGGAGCGGACCGGCGTGATCCCCTACCCCGACCCGATCCGCGAGGAGGAGGTGCTGGCCTTCGTGCAGCTGAAGCCCGGCCACCCGCCGGGGCCCGAGCTGGCCTCGGCCCTCGTGGCCTGGTGCCTGGAGAAGCTCGCCTATTACAAGGCCCCCGGCTGGATCCGCTTCGTCGAGGAGCACCCCATGACGGGGTCGAACAAGATCGCTAAGGGCGCTCTGATCGAGCTGGCCAACAACGTGTCGGCCGAGGAGCTGGTCGATACGCGCGGCCTGAAGCAGCGCACGCCCAGGACCTGACAAGGCCCGGTCGGCACGCGCCGCCGACCGCCAGGGAGGGAAGTCATGAGGGTGAAGGGATCTGTCGTTGTCGTGACTGGGGGCGGCGCCGGGATCGGGGCGGCGCTCTGCCGGGCCTTCGCGCGAGCCGGAGCCGAGAAGGTCGTGGCGGCGGATCTCGACGAGGCGGCAGCCGTGTCGGTCGCGGCCGAGATCGGCGGCGTGGGCAGGCGCTGCGACGTCTCCTCCGAGGACCAGATCGCGGCCCTCGTCGAGGAGGTCGAGAGCCAGTACGGACCGATCGCGATCTTCTGCTCGAATGCCGGGATCGCGGCCGGCTTCGACCAGCAGGCGGAGAACGTTGCGGCCCAGTCGAACGACGTGTGGCAGCGCAGCTGGGCCGTCAACGTCATGTCGCATGTCTACGCGGCGCGGCACCTCGTGCCCCGCATGCGCGAGAGGGGCGCCGGCCATTTCCTGATCACCGCCTCGGCGGCCGGCCTCCTGTCGCAGATCGGCAGCGCCGCCTATTCGACGACCAAGCACGCCGCGGTGGGCTTTGCCGAAAGCCTCGCCATCGCGCATCGCGCCCATGGCATCGGCGTCTCGCTCCTGTGCCCCCAGGGCGTGGATACCCCCCTCCTCCGCTCCATCCCGAAGGGGCCGGAATCAGGCGACGGCGTGATGAGCGCCGACGACGTCGCCGAGGCGGCCCTTCTGGGCATCGAGGAGGGCCGGTTCCTCATGCTGCCGCACGGCCAGGTCGCCGATTACATGCGGCGCAAGGTCGAGAACTACGACCGCTGGGTCGGCGGCATGGCCAAGCTGCAGGAGAAGGTGCGCGCGACCATACCGCCGGCCTGACGCTAGGCCAGGCTGTTTTCCGCGAGCCAGTGCCGGGCGATGGCGTCGCGGCGGGCGAACCACACGCCCGGACGTGACGCGGCGTGCGCGAGGAACCGCTCTAGCCCGCCGATACGGCCGGGGCGTCCGATGATCCGCAAGTGCAGGCCGACCGAGAGCATGCGGGGCGCCTCCGCGCCTTCCTCGTAGAGGCGGTCGAACGCCTCGATGCAGTAGCGGGCGAAATCCTCAGCAAAGACGAAGCCGCCGCCGCGCTGGAAGCGCATGTCGTTCGTGTCGAAGGCGTAGGGCAGCACCACGTGCCGCCGCCCCCCGCCGGCCTCGACCAGGTACGGCAGGTCGTCGTTGTAGGCGTTGGAATCGTAGAGGAAGCCGCCATGCTCCAGCAGGAGGCGGCGCGTGTTCACCGATGTCGCCGAACGGGTGTGCCAGCCGACCGGCGCCGTGCCGCCCGCATCCCGGATCGCCTCGACCGTGCGGGCGATCACGGCCCGCTCCTCTTCCTCCGGCATGTTGGCATGCCGCTCCCAGCGCCAGCCATGCGCGGCGATCTCGTGCCCGTCGGCGACTGCCTCCCGGGCGAGCCAGGGCGAATAGGCGAGCGCGCGGCCATTGGCGTTGAGCGTCGCCGCAACGTCGTAGCGCTTCAGCAGCGCACGGATCCGGGGCCAGCCGGCCCGGGTGCCGTATTCGAAGTGGGATTCCATGCAGAGGTCGCGGGTGCCGCGGATCTCCTCCACGACCTCGTAGACGGACTCGTTCGCCTCGTCCCCCATGCCGAGGGAGAGCTCCGCGCCCTCCTCGACATTGACCACCACGGAGACGGCGAGGCGCGCATCCCCGGGCCAGCGGATCGCTGGGGGCGCGTCCCCGTAGCCGCGGAAGTCGCGGTCATGCGCCGGCAGGTCGGTTCGCATGGCCGCCTCAGTAATCCGCAAGGCGGCGCAGGCCGACGAGCCGGTCGCCGATCACGAGCGCCACGACCGCGAGCAGGATGAGCAGCGCCGAGATGGCCGCGACCGTCGGGTCCGGACGCTCCTCCACGTATTGCAGCATCTGGATCGGCAGCGTCTTGGTCCAGGCATCCGTGAAGAAGATCGAGATCGGATAGTTGTCCATGGAGGCAAGGAACGCGAAGAGGCCGGAGGTGAGGAAGGCCGGCGCGAGCGAGGGCACGAGGATGCGCAGCACCGCGGCCGGATAGGTGAGGCCGAGCGTGCGCGCGGCGTCGATCAGCGTGAAGTCGAAGAGCGACAGCGCCGCGAGAACGGTCCGTACCACGTAGGGCAGCGTGATCACGACATGCGCCACGAGCAGGCTCACCCAGACGTCGCGCAGGCCGGCCATGCGGAAGCCCTGCAGCATGGCGATGCCGATCACGAGGCCGGGCAGCATCAGGGGCGAGATCAGGAAGGTGATGATCCCCTCCCGGCCGGGCACGCGCCCGCGCACCAGCGCGATGGCGCAGAGCGTCCCGAGGACCAGCGCGACCGCCGTGGACAGGGCCGCGATCTGGAGCGAGGTCGCGACGGCGGGCCAGAGGTCGCGCGAGGCCCAGAGCCGCTCGTACCAGCGCATCGACCAGGATGGCGGCGGCAGCGTGAACACGGAGCTCGACCCGAACGACACCGCGACCGTCACGACGAGCGGCGTCATCAGGAACAGGACCGCGACCGCGGCGACGACCCAGACGAGGCTGGAGGCGAGGCGTTCGGTTGCGGTCATGAGGAGCTCCCGAGGCGGCGGGCGAGCGCCGTGGACCCGACCACGATCGCGACGGCGAGCGCGAGAAGGACCACGGCCGTGGTGGAGCCGAGCTCCTCGTTCCGCATCATCAGGAAGGCGCGGCCCGTGAGCGTCGCGAGCGTCTGGTACCGATCCCCGATGACGAGGCTCGGGATCACGTACATCGAGACCGCGAGCGAGAAGACGAAGGCCATGCCCGACACGATGCCCGGCATCGTGAGCGGCAGGGCGACGCGCGTGAAACGGTAGAGCGGCGTTGCGCCGAGGGTGGCGGCGGCTTCCGTCAGGCGCGGGTCGACGAGCCGGATCACCGAATAGATCGGCAGGATCATGAAGGGCAGGAACACGTTGGCGGCACCGATGACGAGGCCGGTCTCGGTGAAGAGCAGCCGCTGCGGCTCGCTCCAGATGCCGAGCCCGACGAGGGCCTGGGACACGATCCCGTCCCGCCGCAGCACGATCTGCCAGGCATAGGCCTTCACGACCACGCCGACGGAGAGCGGCAGGATGATCGACAGGAGGAGGACGACCTGGGCCAGCCCACGCGAGCGGGCGAGCGCCAGCGCGGTCGGGTAGCCGATCACGAGGCAGAGGAGCGTCACCAGGGCGGCGGTCTGCAGCGTGTTGCCGATCACGCGCCAGCTGAAGGGATCGGACAGGAAGCCCGCGAGCGGTGCGAGGCTCCAGCCCTCGGGCCCGGACACGCTGCGCAGGAGCAGCGCCACGAGCGGCCAGCCATAGGCGAAGAGAAGGTAGAGGACCGCCGGCAGCGCGAGCAGCGCCACCGGGTCGATGCGCCGGGCCGTCATGCCGCGAGCGCTTCCGTTTCGGCCGGGTAGACCAGCGTGTCCTCGGGCGCCCAGCTGAGCGGCATGCGGGCGCCGGGCGCCGCGCCGGCCGGGATTTCCGGCACCTCGGCCATGACGTGCTGGCCCGCGGCGGCCGCGAAGAACAGATGCGCCCGTGCCCCCTGGAAGGCGACCTCGACGAGCTCGGCCATGATCTCGTTCTCGCCGTCGCGCGCCTTCCCGACCCGGATACGCTCGGGCCGGACGCCGACCACGACGGGGCTGCCGGGCAGGAACTGCGCCGGCGCGCGGATCGGCCCGAAGACGGTGCGGATCGTGAGGAGACCTCGCCCGGCCTCCGCGACCTTGCCGGAGAGCTGCGTGGACAGTCCGACGAAGCCGAGCGCGAAGGCAGTGGCGGGCCGGCGGTAGATCGCGGCCGGCTCGTCCAGCTGCTCGATCGCGCCGCGGTTCATCACCGCGATGCGGTCGGACATCGTCAGCGCCTCGTCCTGGTCGTGCGTGACGAAGATCGAGGTCGTGCCGAGCTCGCGCAGGAGGCGCTTCAGCTCGATCTGCATGGTCTCGCGAAGCTTGCGGTCCAGCGCCGAGAACGGCTCGTCGAGGAGCAGCAGCTTCGGCTTCACGGCGAGCGCGCGCGCCACCGCGACACGCTGCTGCTGCCCGCCCGAGAGCGCCCGCACGGGGCGGTCGGCGAAGGCCGACATATGGACGAGTGACAGGAAGCGGGAGACCGCCGGCGCGATCTCCTCGCGCGGCACGTTCCGGGCCTTGAGCCCGAAGGCGACGTTCTCGCCCACGGTCAGGTGCGGAAACAGCGCGTAGTTCTGGAAGACGACGCTGACGTTGCGCCGGTGCGGCGGGTCCCGCGTCATGTCGCGGCCGTCGAGCGACACGCGCCCGCGATCGGGCGCGAGAAGTCCCGCGACGATGCGGAGGAGCGTCGTCTTTCCGCATCCGGACGGCCCGAGGAGCGAGATGAACTCGCCCCGGCGGACCGCGAGATCGACCCCGCCGAGGACCGTGGAAGCGCCGAAGCGCTTCTCTGCCCCGACGATGTCGAGAAAGGCGGGCTGCATCGCGCCTGATCCCGTCCTGGCCGCGCTCAGAGCGACATCTCCCGGTCCCAGCGCTTGATCCAGGCCTCGCGCTCGCGCGCCACCTCGGCCCAGTCGACCTGGTGGATGACGATGTCGCTCGAGAAGCCGGCCGGGCGCGGCACGCCCTTGTTGGTGGCCAGCGAGAAGGTCGGGGCGACGAGCTTGCCCTGCATCTCTGCGCCGAGGAGCTCGTTGACATAGGCGAAGGCGAGCTCCGACTGGGGGGCGCCCTTCACCACGGCGATGCCGGACGGGAGCGCGAACACGCCCTCCTTGGGGGCCGCGAGTTCGATCGGCGCGCCCGCCGACTTGCGCTGGAGCGCGTAGGAAGAAAGCGCGCCCTGGATCATCCAGGCCTCGCCCTGCTCGAGGAGGTTATAGGCCTGGGGCTGCTGCGTGTAGACGGTGAGGAGGTTCGGCTTGATCGTCGCGAGCTTCTTGAAGCTGGCCTCGACATCCGCGCCCTTGCCGGCCATCGGCTTGCCGGTCTCGAGGGCGGACGCGATGTAGATCGCCGGCATGCCCTCCGTGTTCTGCAGCGAGGGCAGGATGACCCGGCCCTTGTACTTCGGGTCGAAGGCGTCGCCCCAGGAGGTCGGAGCCGTCTTCATCGTCTCCTTGTTGTAGGCGACGCCGAGCCAGGGCTGGAGATAGTTCGCCCACATCCCGTCCATGTGGACGGTGCCCGGGTTCAGTTCGGCCAGGTGGGGCGCCTTGGCGGGCGTCAGCGGATCGAGCAGGCCTTCCTTCACGGCCAGGATCATGACCGGATCGTCCATCTGGACGACGGACATGTACTGCTTGTCCTTGTTCTTCTGCATCTTCTCGAGGTTCACGAGCGAACGCGTGCCCTCGAAGATGACCTTGGCCTTGTGCTTCTTCTCGAAGGCCGGGATCACGAATTCCTCGACCCAGCCCTTGTGGCTCGCAGCGCCGCCGACGACGAGTTCGCGCGTCTGCGCCCGCAGGATGGACGGCGCGCCGAGCACGGCGGCAGCACCGACACCGCCGGCCAGGAACGCACGACGGCTCGGATTGCGGGGAAGGCTGAAAGTCATCGGCGTATGTCTCCGGTCGCAGCCCAATGCTGCGGCGCCCGTACCACCGCAAACCCCGTGCCGACCCGCATGGGGAGCGTCACTTTGGTACAATTCCCGGCGAAGTAGCTGAATTTGCGAGGGGCGGTCAGACGCCAACGTGTCGCGGCCAAGCTTCGATCCGCCGAGATTGCCGCCTATTTGGGCTCAACTTACCAGATTTTGTGCACAATCCGTGCTGGCCGCGGGGCCGGGTTTCGGGCGATCCTCCCGTTCGAAACAGGAACCGGGTGCGAGCGCGGGAGATGGGGGACGACGAGATCCACAGGGCGCTGTCGCGCGTGCTGCTGGCCGGCCTCGTCGCGCCCGGCACCAAGCTCGGCGAGCATCATCTGGCGGAGATCTTCGGCGTCAGCCGCGAGAAGATCCGCAAGGTGCTCCAGCGGCTCGGGCACGAAAGGCTGATCACGCTGGAGAAGAACCGCGGCGCCTTCGCGATCGCGCCGGATCTGGGCGAGGCAAGGACGATCTACGAGGCTCGTCGCATCCTCGAAGGCGGGATCGTGGCGCATCTCGCCGATGCCCTCGACGAGGCAGGCCGCGAAAGGCTCGCGCGCCATGTCGCGGACGAGGATGCCGCGCTCGCCTCCGGCGACCGCATCACCTCCATCCGGCTCTCGGCCGAGTTCCACGCCATCCTGGCCGAGCTCACGGCCAATCCGATCATCATCCGGCAGATGCAGGAGCTCGTGGCCCGCACCATGATGCTGGTCGCGTTCTTCGAGCCGGACAGCTCCTCCGCGTGCCAGTGCGCCGAGCACCGCGCGGTCTTCCGGTCGCTGCTCGCAAGGGAGCGCAGCAAGGCGGTCCGCGCGATGACGACACATCTCTCCCTGGTCGAGACGCGGCTGCGGCCGCGCATCTGCGAGGCCCCGTCGGCCTCGCTCGAGGACATCTTGAGAATGGAATTGCGGTCCGACACAGCGCGCGCCGCGTCGCGCTCCGAGGCGGCGGAATGACCGAGGGACACGACAGCGGTCCCCCGCCCTTCGATCTCCTGGTCGAAGGCGCAAGGATCCTCACGGGCGACCCGCTCCTCCCGGAGATCGTCGAGGGCCGCATCGGGATCGCCGGCGATCGGATCACCCATCTGGGCCCGGCCGAGGGCCCTGCCCCTCCCGCCCGCCGGACCATCGCGGCCGGAGGGCACCTGGCGATCCCGGGCCTCGTCAACGTCCACACCCATGCGGCGCTCACGATGCTGCGCGGCGTCGCGGAGGACCTCGGCTTCGCGCCCGCCTACACGCCC
Source organism: Pseudomonadota bacterium (assembly GCA_023423995.1). Lineage (GTDB taxonomy): Bacteria > Pseudomonadota > Alphaproteobacteria > Rhizobiales > Beijerinckiaceae > Enterovirga. The sequence goes on from JAFAEL010000208.1 coordinate 13,214, forward strand.
GGGATTCCACAGGGACACGACCTCGAACCGGACGAGGCGGTGGCCTTCGCCCGCCTCGGCGCCCTGGAGGCCCTGACCTTCGGCTCGACGCTGATCAACGACACCTACGAGCACGCCGACCTCGCGCTTCCCGCGATGGCGGAGATCGGGCTGCGCGTGACGGCCTGCGGCCGCATCCGGGACGTCGATTTCGCCGGCATCCCGGCGGGCCGGTGGGAGCACGATCCGAAGATCGGGCGGCGCACGCTGGATGCGGCGCTTGCGCTTCACCAGCGGTTCCACGGCACGGAGAACGGCCGGGTCGGCGTCCAGCTCGCCGCCCATGCGCCCGACACCTGCTCGGCCGACCTCCTGCGCGAAGTGCGCGCCGCCCGGGACGCCACCGGTATGCGGGTGACGACCCACCTCGCCCAGTCGAAACTCGAAGTCGCGCGGGTGCGCGAACGCGACGGTCTCAGCCCGCCCGAACTCCTCGACGAGCTCGGCCTGCTCGGGCCGGACCTGATCGCCGCCCATTGCATCTGGCTGGACGAGAGCGACATCCGGCGCGTCGGGCAGGCCGGCATCCGGGTCGCCCACATCCCGAAGGGGAACGCGACCGGCGGCACCATCGCGCCGATCGCCGAGCTGCGGCAGGCGGGCGCCACCATCGCGCTGTCCACGGACAACATGCATGCCGACATGGTCGAGGCCATGCGCTGGGCGCTGAATGCCGGCCGCATCCGGGCGGGCGGCGTCACGGACCAGTGGCAGCCGGCCCATGCCTTCGAGATGGCGACCCGCAACGGCGCCGCCGCCATGGGGCTGGCGGACGAGATCGGCCAGCTCGGCATCGGCCGGAAGGCGGATATCGTCCTCGTCGACATCCGCCGGCCGCACTGGGCCCCGCTTCTCAACCCGCTGGGATCGCTCCTCCATGTCGGCCAGGGCCGCGACGTCGCCCACGTGATCGTCGATGGCCGGATCGTTCTGGAGGATGGCCGGCCGACGCTCGTCTCCGCCGACGAGATCGTCCGCGACGCGCAGCGTGCGGCCGAAGCCCTATGGCGTCGCGTGGCCGGATGACGCGCGTTCGAGCGCAAGCCGCATTGCGGCCGGTACGGGTTCGATGATCGGCACCGGTAAGAGCGGCGCGATGGCGCGTGCCGCCACCGCGAGCGGGCCGCCGCCGATCACCACGGCCTCCGCGCCTGCCGCGATGCCGGCCCGGCAGGCATCGGCCAGCGCCTCCTGCAACCGCTCCCGATCCGCCATCAGGGCCGCCGGATCGCCCGGCGTGAGATGGACGCCGCGGAACAGCGATGCGTGCCCGTATCGGTGCGCCGTCGCCGCGATGGCGGCCGCGAGATCCGGCGTGGTCGTCGCGACCGCGAAAGGCCGGCCGCCGGCGGCTGCCTCGGCCATGCCGGCCTCCGCGATCCCCGTCACCGGGCAAGGCAGGAGAGCGCGGGCCTCCGCGAGCGCCGGGTCCCCGAAGGCGGCGATGATCACGCCGTCGGGAAGGGTGGCGCGACCGCGAAGCAGATCGAGCACCGCTTCCGATGCCGTCGCCAGCTGCGCCTCGTTGGTGATCAGCCCCACGCCCCATGGCGCGGTGGCGCCCTCAATGACGACGCCTTCCGGCGCTGCCGCCTCCGCGATCCGCACCATGGCGTCGGTGGTTTCCCGGGAGGTGTTCGGGTTGACGAGAAGAAGGCGCATGAGGCTCCGCAGGGACGGCTCGGGTTGCCGAAAGGATCTGGCGTGATGCGAATAGTACTTCTGAACCCGAACACCACTGCCGAACTGACGGACCTGATGCTCGCGGCCGGCCGCAAGGCGGCGGCACCCGGGACCGAGCTCGTGCCCATGACGGCGCCGCGCGGCTTCCCCTACATCTCGACGCAAGCCGAGGCGCAGATTGCCGGCGCGATCGCATTCGAGATGCTGGCGGAGGCCGGTCCGGCCGATGCCGCGATCATCGCGGCCTTCGGCGACCCGGGCCTTCTCGGCGCCCGCGAGCTGTTTCCCTTCCCGGTGGTCGGGATGTCGGAGGCCGCGATGCTCACCGCCTGCATGCTCGGGCGGCGCTTCGGCATCGTGACCTTCTCGGGGGCGCTCGCGCCCTGGTACCGCGACACTGTCGACCTCTACGGGCTCGGCGGCCGCTGCGCAGGCGTCTTCCCGCTCCAGGGCCGGTTCACGTCGATCACCGATGTCCAGGGCGAGAAGGAGGAGCTCCTGGTCGAGCTCGCCCGTCACGCGGCCGCTGCGGGCTCGGACACCCTCATCTTCGCCGGCGCACCTCTGTCCGGGCTCGCCGCGCGCGTCGCCGATCGCCTGCCCGTGCCGGCGGTCGAGCAGGTGGCTGCCGCCGTGCGACAGGCCGAGACGCTGGCGATCCTGCGCGCGGGCGCGGGCGCCTGGCCCGCCCCAGCCTACCCTCCGAAGCCGACGAGCGGCCTGCCCGCCGCGCTTGCGTCCCGGATCGAGGGGAGCGCTTCCCTGCCTTGAGGCCGGCCGGGAGCGATCCCGGATTCGAGAGCCCCGACACCGCCTGAAATCCCGGAGTCTACGGGCGAAACCCCGTCGTCCGGCGAAGCAGAACGTGCTTCTCGCGGCACCAACGTTACGTGTTGAACCGCACAACAATCCGGAAACAACTTGCCGATACTCTACGCAGACGCGTGACGGAGGACGCGATGCGTACGAGTAATGCTCTTCAAATCGCCCGTGCCATGGCCTGCAACGATAACGGCGTGGCGAGCGTGGCCCGTGGCGCGGTGGCGCCGAGAGGCATCCTCACCGCGGCGGTCGAGGTCTGCGGGCGCGTGCTCCTCAGCTATGTCGCCCAGGGCTCCATGATCCTGGTACGGGCCGAGCGGCGCCGGTTCGCGCGTGCGGCCTGAGCTTTCGGCATGCCCGCGTCGCGGGATGCTCAGTTGTAGAGCGCCACGGGCCGGAAGGCGCGGAGGAGGTCGCGATCGAGCTTGGCTCCCATCGCCTTCATCGTCTCGTAGGCCCGCGGGCGTGTCATGGCCGGCTTATAGGGGCGATCCTCGATGAGGGCCGTGAAGATGTCGGCAAGGCCCACGATGCGGGCCATGTCCGAGACGTCGCCGCCCGAGAGGCCGTGAGGGTAGCCGGAGCCGTCCAGCATCTCGTGGTGGTGCAGGACCGCATCCAGGGTTTCGTCCGAAAACTCGCCCCTCGCCTGCGCCAGCGTCGCGTGGCCGAGAACCGGGTGCTCCCGCACCAGGGCCGCCTCGTCCTCGCTCAACCGGCCGGGCTTTTCCAGGATGGCCAGGGGGATCTGCGCCTTGCCGACATCATGCACGATCGCGGCGCGCGCGATCCGGCGCTGGTCGGCGAGATTCATCCCGAGTTGCTGCGCGAATGCCACCGCAACGCCGGTCACCGCCAGGCAATGCCGATAGCTCTGCGAATGATGCAGGCGAACCGCGTCCAGCCAGCCTCTCAGGCTGGCCGCACGGATCGCCTCGATCGTCGGCTCCTCCTGGGCCGCGACATCCTCCGCCGTGAGCGCCGCACCGGCGGCCGCTCCCTCGAACATGCGGGCGACCGCCGCGTGCGCCAGCTGCAATCCGCTCTTGAGGCTCGGGCCGAGCTCGGAGATGTCCCGCTCGAAGCCCGACACGAAGCGCGAGCGGAACCAGCCGAGAATGAGCTCGTCGTCGAAGGGCCGGGTGATCGAATCCGTGATCCCGAGGGCGCCGGCCTCGACCACGCCGAGGCTCCGGTTCTTCTCCGTCACGACCAGGCGCGGGACGTCGCGATGGAAGGGCCGGGCGAGTTCAGCCTGGACGGCCCGGAAGCTCTTGCCGGAGCGCAGATCGAAATCGCAGACGATGGCCACGGCGGGGATCGGGTTGAGCTTCTCGAGTTCCGAGACGTGGACGGCCCGCACCATCGCGATGTTGGCGAGCAGCCGCGCCAACTCGCGGCTTTGCTCGGCCTGCTCGAAGACGAGCAGCAGGATGCGTCTCCGGTCGGAGACTTTGGCCGGGAGCATCCGGAACTCTTCGCCCCAAACTGTCGGACCACCTTTGGTGGCCACATATGTGGCACGAAGGTCGTTAGCGATTACCTGACGCGACCTCGACCTTTCTTCCCGATGTGCTTCCGGAGCTTCTACGGACGGGAGGAATCCGGGGCGAAGGGCAGGCTCGATTGCGCGGCCGGCAGGGCCTCGATGAGGTCGCCGGGCGTCAACTCGCCGGAGGCCAGGACCTCGGCGTAGATCCCGCAATCCGGGTGGCCGAGCCGCTGCATCAGGGTCCTCGGGATGTCCATGTCGCGCTCGGCCGTCACGGGATCGACGTTGGTGGCGGCGCAGCGCTGGATCCGCTTGGTGACCCGGAGGCGCAGCCCGGAGGGAGCCGCGAGCTCCGTGCCCATGAGGTCGAACTCGGCCCAGGGCTCCAGCCCCTCGACCATGACGTTGCCGCGGAAGCGGAGCGGGTCGACCGGGCGGCCGAGCATGTCCCCGATGGCCCGAACGCTCGCGAGGTTGATGAAGGAGACGTAGCCGCTTCGGGAATCCGTGAAGCGGAACGCGTCCGGGGCGGCCAGCACCTTCGGCGGACCGCGGAGTTCCCGCGGCAGGGTGCGGCGGATGAAGGCCTCCAGGGCGAGCCGTCCTTCCGGCGCGGAGAGGTCGGCGCTGACGGAGCCGCCCTCCCCCTCCACGTGGAGGATGCTGGTCGCCTCGTCGTAGCGCGTGCGCAGCCGCGCGAGCGCCTCGTTCCGCATCAGCATCAGGAACTTGATCTTCGGCTGATGCCGCGGCTCCGCCGGGTCGAAACCGGACGGCCCGTTCTCGATGGCGTAGAGCCTGTCCGCCGGGAAATAGGCCCCGCGCTCCAGCCGGACGCCTTCGAGGCGTTCGGGCGAGAGACCCTTGACGGGATAGCGGTAGAGCGAGGCGACGCGCATTCCCACTACATAGAGGGAGTACGTCCGCGTGCGAAGCGCCTACGGCGCCTCGGGCAGCGGGTCGTCCCGCTCCTCGCGCTCGATTGGGGGCTCGTAGCCGTATTCGGTGCGCTCGCCGAATGTCGCCGGCGTGACAGAGGGGAACTCCTCCTCCTCGCTTTCCGGAACGGCGAGCCCCATCTCATCGTTGCGCTTCAAATCGGCCCGGGCCTTCTCGGCTTCAGAGCGGGGATCCTTCGGAGCGGCCATGGCTCAGGTCCTGGTTTGCGGCGGATCAATGCGCGTCCGCTCTCCCCGTTCCAGAGGCGACGAGAGCGGGCGCAAGAACCCTTGTGTCACCGGAATGCCACACCACATCCGGTGGGCCGGTGGCTCGACGAGTGCCGGCGTCCGGAGGCTTTCAGGAGAGCCGGCCGGACATCTTCTTCGGCAACCCGTGCCTAGAGGGGCGGGACGCCGGGCGAGGGGTGAAACATGGATCTAGAGAAATATACCGACCGGGCGCGCGGCTTCATCCAGTCCGCCCAGATGCTGGCGATGCGGGAGGGGCATCCGCAGCTCAGCCCGGGCCATCTGCTGAAAGTCCTGCTCGACGACCCCGAGGGGCTCTGCTCCGGTCTGATCGACCGTGCGGGCGGCCGCTCGCGCGATGTGCGACAGGGCGTCGAGGCATGGCTGGCGAAGCAGCCGAAGGTGTCGGGCGCGGCCTCGCAGCCCTCCGCCACGCGCGAGCTCATCAAGCTCTTCGACACGGCCGAGCAGGCCGCCCAGAAGGCTGGTGACTCCTATGTCACGGTCGAGCGGCTGCTCCTCGCGCTCACGATCGAGAAGGACAGCGAGGCGGGCCGCATCCTGCAGCAGGCCGGCGTCACGCCGCAGAACCTGAACGCCGGCATCGAGGCGCTGCGCAAGGGTCGCACGGCCGACAACGCCTCCGCCGAGAACAGCTACGACGCGCTCAAGAAATACGCCCGCGACCTGACCGACGCGGCGCGGCAGGGCAAGCTCGACCCGGTGATCGGCCGCGACGAGGAGATCCGCCGCACCATCCAGGTCCTGTCGCGGCGCACCAAGAACAACCCCGTGCTCATCGGCGAGCCGGGCGTCGGCAAGACGGCGATCGTCGAGGGCCTCGCGCTGCGCATCGTCAACGGCGACGTGCCCGAGAGCCTCAAGGACAAGCAGCTGCTCGCGCTCGACATGGGCGCCCTCATTGCCGGCGCGAAATATCGCGGCGAGTTCGAGGAGCGGCTGAAGGCCGTGCTGTCCGAGGTCACTTCGGCCGCGGGCGGCATCATCCTGTTCATCGACGAGATGCACACGCTGGTCGGCGCCGGAAAGGCCGATGGCGCCATGGACGCCTCGAACCTCCTGAAGCCCGCCCTCGCCCGCGGCGAGCTGCATTGCGTCGGCGCGACCACGCTCGACGAGTACCGCAAGCATGTCGAGAAGGACGCCGCCCTGGCGCGGCGCTTCCAGCCCGTCTTCGTGTCCGAGCCGACCGTCGAGGACACGGTCTCGATCCTGCGCGGCATCAAGGAGAAATACGAGCAGCACCACGGCGTGCGGATCCAGGATTCCGCCCTGGTGGCCGCCGCGACGCTGTCGAACCGCTACATCACGGACCGGTTCCTGCCCGACAAGGCGATCGACCTCGTCGACGAGGCGGCCTCGCGCCTGCGCATGCAGGTGGATTCGAAGCCCGAGGAGCTCGACAACATCGACCGCGAGATCGTGCGGCTGAAGATCGAGGGCGAGGCGCTCAAGAAGGAGACCGACGCGGCCTCCAAGGACCGCCTGCAGAAGCTCGAGAAGGAGCTTGCCGACCTCGAGGAGCAGTCGGCCGCCATCACAGCGCGCTGGCGCGCCGAGAAGGACAAGCTCGGCGCCGCCGCGGAGCTGAAGAAGAAGCTCGACGAGGCCCGCAACACGCTCGCCAAGGCGCAGCGGGAGGGCAACTGGGCCAAGGCCGGCGAGCTCTCCTACGGTATCATCCCGCAGCTGGAGAAGGAGCTCGGCGAGCTCGAGGCGCGCGGCGACGACGGCACGCGCGGCAACGGCTCCGGCATGATGGAGGAGGCCGTCACGCCGGCGCATGTCGCGGGCGTCGTCTCGCGCTGGACCGGCATCCCGGTCGACAAGATGCTCGAGGGCGAGCGCGAGAAGCTGCTCGCCATGGAAAGCGAGCTGGCGAAGCGCGTCGTCGGCCAGAAGGAGGCTGTCGAGGCCGTCTCGACCGCCGTCCGGCGGGCCCGCGCCGGGCTGCAGGACCCGAACCGGCCGATCGGCTCGTTCATGTTCCTCGGCCCGACGGGCGTCGGCAAGACGGAGCTCACCAAGGCGCTCGCCGCCTTCCTGTTCGACGACGAGACCGCGATGGTCCGCATCGACATGTCGGAATACATGGAGAAGCACTCCGTGGCCCGGCTGATCGGCGCGCCTCCCGGCTATGTCGGCTACGAGGAAGGCGGGGCGCTGACGGAGGCCGTCCGCCGCCGGCCCTACCAGGTCGTGCTGTTCGACGAGATCGAGAAGGCGCATCCGGATGTGTTCAACATCCTCTTGCAGGTTCTCGACGACGGGCGGCTCACCGACGGGCAGGGCCGCACGGTCGATTTCCGCAACGTGCTCATCGTCATGACCTCGAATCTCGGCTCCGAGTACCTGGTCAACCAGCGCGAGGGTCACGACACCGATGAGGTCCGCGAAGAGGTGATGAACGTCGTCCGGGCGCATTTCCGGCCGGAGTTCCTCAACCGGATCGACGAGATCATCCTCTTCCACCGCCTGCAGCGGTCGGAGATGGGCGCGATCGTCGACATCCAGATGCGGCGCCTGCAGAAGCTGCTCGACGAGCGGAAGATCACGATCCAGCTCGATCCGACGGCGCGCGGCTGGCTCGCCGAGAAGGGCTACGATCCCGCCTATGGCGCGCGCCCGCTGAAGCGCGTGATCCAGAAGAACGTGCAGGATCCGCTCGCCGAGCTGATCCTGTCGGGCGAGGTCCACGACGGCGAGACGCTCCCCGTCCGCGTCGGGCCGGGCGGGCTGATGATCGGCGACGTGACGGTCGGGGCCGAGAAGCGCCCCGCCGGCGTGCCGCTGCAGTAGCCAGCAGCGCCGCGGCGCGATCCAAGACCTGTTGCGCCGTCCCGCACCCGCGGGGCGGCGTTTTCTTTGCAAGGAAGGCGGCCCGGGCCCTCGCTCCCGCGCCTTGACCCGTGGCGCGCTTGTCCGTCGGATAGGCGCGACCGGAGGCTCGGATGGATTCGAAGAAGCTCGAGGCGCTGCGGGAGCGGTTCGCGTCGGCGAGGGGCGGGGATGTGTTCGATCCCGAGTTCCGGCGCGTGGCGGATCTCGTCTTCGCCGGCTCGGATCGCCGGCCCTGGCCCTTTGCGGAGGTCGCGACCTTTGCGGACGCGCCCTACCGTCCGGATGCGGCGGCGGAGGGTTTTGCGGGCCTCGACGTCGCGATCCTCGGCATCCCGATGGATCTCGGCGTCACCAACCGGGCCGGCGCGCGGCTGGGCCCGCGGGCCGTCCGGGCGGTGGAGCGGATCGGCCCCTACGAGCATGTGCTGAAGGTCGCCCCGCTTGGCGAGGCGCGCGTGGCCGATATCGGCGACCTGCCGATGGCGAGCCGCTTCTCGCTCGAGCGCTGCCATGCCGACATCGAGGCCTATATCCGCCGCATCGTGGAGGCCGGCGTGAAACCGCTCTCGGTCGGCGGCGACCACTCGATCGGCCTGCCCATCCTGCGGGCCGTCGGCCGCGACCGGCCGGTGGGCCTGATCCATATCGACGCCCATTGCGACACGTCGGGCGAATACGAGGGCTCGAAATTCCACCATGGCGGGCCGTTCCGGCAGGCCGTGCTGGACGGCGTGCTGGACCCGGAGCGGACGATCCAGATCGGCATCCGGGGCGGGGCCGAATACCTGTGGGAGTTCTCCTACGCGTCCGGCATGACGGTGATCCACGCCGAGGAAGCGGTCGAGATGGGCTGGCCTGCCGTCATCGCAAAGGCCCGGGAGGTGGTGGGCGACGGACCGACCTACGTCACCTTCGACATCGACAGCGTCGATCCCGGCTTCGCGCCCGGCACCGGCACGCCGGAGGTCGGCGGCCTCGCGCCGCGCGAGGTGCTCCAGATCCTGCGGGGCATGACGGGCCTGAACCTCGTCGGCGCGGACGTCGTCGAGGTCGCCCCGCAATATGACGGAACCACCAACACGGCCCACATCGCCGCCCAGGTGATGTTTACGCTGCTCTGCCTGCTGGTGCGGAGCCGGTGAGGCTGGCGCCGCGGCGTCACCTCTCCCTGAGGGAGAGGTCGAGTCGGGCGCGGCAGCGCCCGACCGGGTGAGGGGTCCGCGCCTCATCCGACCCGGCTTCGCCGGGCCACCTTCTCCCGCAAGATCACCGACGGTGAGCGCGCCGTGATGGCTCTAGAGGGCGCCTGCGGCCGCCGCTTGGCCTATCGGTGGCCTGACGAAGCCGTGCACACGTAAGCAGAAGGTCAGGCGTTACCTGCGCTGGCGAGAGCGCCACTATGATCTCTCGCCGCCCTGAGTCGCGGCTTGGAGCACAACATGGCCAACTTCATTGTCAGCTATGACCTGAATGGGCCCCATCCGACTCATGACGAGATGGACGATCACCTGGCGAAGCTTGGTTACGCTCGTGGCCGCGTATTGGAGACTGTCTGGTACGTAGCCGCCGCAACTTCGACGACGGATTTGCACGGGCAGATTCTGTCGATACTAAGTGTCGATGATCGTCTTCTTGTCGTGGAGGCAAGCGAAGCCTCATTGACAAACCTCCTCATCAACGATGAATCTCTGATTCAGAGCTGGAACGCGAATAGATAAACACCCGGCTCACTTGCCGTGTCTTTCGCGCGTTCCGTCTTCTTCGGAAGTCGCTTCGCTTCGTGCTTCTTCGGCGCGGCGCTGAGCATCCGCTTCAGCACCTCGCCTCGCCGTTTTGTCCCGATCGGATTCACTCATGACCGGAACCTTTGTACCGCCTCCGATCATGCGGCAATTCTTGGACTGGCCTCAAGAAGCAGCGGCTATCGGGCGGATCTTAGCCGGATACGGCGAACTCGAGTTCACCTTGTATCTCTGCCTGGCCGCAGCGCTAGGGCATGAGCCGATCGCTGCCCGGGTGCTGTTTCGAACACGAAGCGAAAAGCAGCGGATCGAGATGGCCGACGCTGTGATGAGCGAGATCTACACACAGGCTGGCTTAGAAAGCGAATACGATGAAGCCATTTC
>JAFAEL010000231.1 GCA_023423995.1 Pseudomonadota bacterium
CGTTCATCGGAGGCGCTCCACTCGGCCGGACCTCTAGCCGACCAGGCGGAGATTGGCGACCGGTTCCTCGTCGACCTCGTCCTCCTTGTAGAACCAGGGTTCCTGGAGCGCGGCAGCGCGCCATTCCCCGAAGGCGGGCAGGCCCAGGACGGCGGACATATAAGCCTGCGACACGGGCGAGACCTTCACCGAGTAGGTCTCGAAACGAGTCACGACCGGCGCATACATCGCATCCGCGGCCGAGAAGGCGCCGAACAGGAACGGGCCGCCCTGGCCGAACCGCGCCCGGGCATCCTGCCAGAGCGCGTCGATGCGGGCGACGTCGCGGGACACGGCCTCGCCCCGATCCTTCGGTCCGAAGCGCTTTCCCAGGTTCATCGGGCAGCCGCTGCGGAGGGCCTGGAATCCCGAATGCATCTCCGCCGAGATCGAGCGCGCCAGGGCACGCGCCTCGCGGCTCTCCGGCCAGACCTGCGCCTGGGGCCATCGCTCGGCCGCGTATTCCATGATGGACAGCGAGTCCCAGACGGTGACCGAGCCATCCTTGAGGATCGGAACCCGGCCCGCCGGCGAATGCTCGCGGATGCGGTCGGACGTGTCCGGCTGTCCGAGCGGGATCAGAATCTCGTCGAAGGCGATCCCGAGCTGCTTCAGCAGGAGCCATGGACGCAGCGACCACGACGAATAGCACTTGTTGGCGATCACGAGCGTCGGCATGGCATTCCCCCGGGACGACAGCCCTTCTGTCCGATGCGACGGACCGGATGCCAACAAAAAGACGTCAGGTCGACGATCACGAGCCCTGATGAATGCGCGTCAGAGCGCAGGCAGGCGCCCCGGCGCGAGATGCGCCTCGGTGACCCCGAGATCCGCGATCGGCTCCGGCATCGTCCCGCGGACGATCAGCCCCGCCGCGACGGCGGCGAGGGCCGGCGCGGTATGGAAGCCGTAGCCCCCCTGCCCCGCGAGCCAGAAGAAACCGGCAGCATCGGGGTCGAAGCCGACGACGGGCGTCTTGTCCGGCGCGAAGCTGCGCAGGCCGGCCCAGCGACGGGCGATCCTGCGGATCGGCAGGTCGGCGACCTGCTGGATCCGATCCACCGCGATGGCGACGTCGAGTTCGTCCGGCTGGGCATCCATCGGCTCGCTCGGCGTCTCGTCCGCCGGCGACCCGAGGATCATTCCCGCATCGGGCTTGAAGTAGAAGGCTTCGCCTGGGCCGATGACCATGGGCCAGTCGCGCGCGGAGACGCCCTCCGGCGGCGCGAAGAGGAAGGCCGTCCGGCGCTTCGGCACGATCCCGCGACGCGCCACCCCGGCGAGACCCGCGACCGTGTCGGCCCAGGCACCGGCCGCATTGATGACGATCTCGGCCCGCACCTCCCCGGCCCGGCTCAGGATCTGCCAGCGGCCATCTCGCCTCTCGAGCCCGGTGACCTCGGCGCGCGGCAGAACCTGGGCGCCATGGGTCCGCGCGACGCGCAGGAAGCCCTGCAGGCAGCCATGCGTGTCGATGTCCTGCGCGTCCGGTTCGAGAACGCCGCCGCGCAGCCAATCCTCCCGCAGCGCCGGCACGAGTCGCCGCGCCTGCTCGGCATCGAGCAGCCGCACGCCGGGCACCAGGGCGCTCGTCTCGGCATGGAGCGAGGCGAGCGCCGGAAGGTCGCCCTGCCCGCCGATGTGGAGCACGCCGCGCGGCGTCAGGAGCGGATGCTCGGCAAACCCCTCGGGCGGGGCGCTCAGGAAGGGGCGGCTCGCGACCGTCAGCGCACGCACGACGGCGTTGCCGTAGGTCTCCGTGAACAAGGCGGCCGAGCGGCCTGAGGCGTGATAGCCCGGCTGCTCCTCCCGCTCGAGGAGGACGACGCGGCGGTGAGGAGCGAGGTGAGCGGCCGCCGAGGCGCCGGCGATGCCGCCCCCGACGATCGCGATATCGGCTTCGATCATCCGTTATCCATCCGCCCTTCCGTCATGCGCGGTGACGGCTACGAAACCATCTCGCTCAATCTCGAAGCAAGGCTTGCTCCCTAGATCCCGCTCGCAACAACCGGGACACCAGGGACATCAATGGTCGAAACCGCCTTCTGCTTCGTGATCGGGGTCGTCTTCCCGCTGGCGAGCGTCGTCTGGCTCATCGCGGCACATTGAGCGCGCCGAGACGCGCTCAATGCTTCGTCGAGGGAGCCTTCGGGCTTACACCGCGCCCGTAAAGGTCTCGCCCGCCTCCGCCTTGCGGCGAAGCAGCTCGGAGGGCTTGAACTCGGGACCGAGTTCGCGCTCCCACTGCTCCATCCGGGCGAGGACGTTCCTGAGGCCGACCGTGTCGGCGTAGAACATCGGCCCGCCGCGATAGACCGGCCAGCCATAGCCGTTGATCCAGACCATATCGATGTCGGACGCCCGGATGGCCTTGCCCTCCTCGAGGATCTTCGCGCCCTCGTTGATCATCGGGTAGACCAGCCGCTCGAGGATCTCGGAATCCGAGATCTGCCGGCGCGTGATGCCCTTCTGCTTGGAATGGTCGAGCACCATCTGCTCGACGATCGGCGAAGGCGTCGCCTTGCGGCTGGAATCGTAGTCGTAGAAGCCGGCGCCCGTCTTCTGGCCGCGGCGATCCATCTCGCAAAGCTTTTCGCGCAGCGTTTCGCCCTTGCTCGTCTCGCGCGACCAGCCAATATCCAGGCCCGCGAGGTCGCTCATGGCGAACGGTCCCATCGGCAGGCCGAAATCGTAGAGGACGCGATCGACGTCCCACGGCATCGCGCCTTCCTCGACGAGACGGTTCGCCTCGCGCTGCCGCTCGGCCAGCATGCGGTTGCCGACGAAGCCGTAGCAGACGCCGACCAGCACGCCGATCTTGCCGATCTTGGGCGCGAGCTTGACGGCGGTGGCGACGACGTCCTTCGAGGCCTTCTCGGCCCGCACCACTTCGAGCAGCTTCATCACGTTCGCGGGCGAGAAGAAGTGCATCCCGATGACGCTCTCCGGCCGGCTCGTGACCGAGGCGATCTCATCGACATTGAGATACGAGGTGTTGGAGGCCAGGATCGCGCCGGGCTTGGCGATCTTGTCGAGGCGGGCGAAGACCTCCTTCTTGATGTTCATGTCCTCGAACACGGCCTCGATAATGAGGTCGGGCTTGGACAGCTCGTTGAAATCCAAGGATCCCTTGATCAGGGACATGCGCTTCTCGACGTCTTCCGGCTTCAGCCGGCCCTTTGCTGCCGTCGCCTCGTAGTTCTTGCGGATGATCGACAGGCCGCGATCGAGCGCGTCCTGCTTCATCTCGACGATGGTCACCGGGATGCCCGCGTTCAGGAAGTTCATCGCGATGCCGCCGCCCATCGTGCCGGCCCCGATGATGCCGACCGAGTTCACGGGCTTGGTCGGGGTGTCGTCGGGCAGGTCCGGGATCTTGCGGACCTCGCGCTCGGCGAAGAACACATAGCGCTGGGCTTTCGACTGCGTGCCGTCGATCAGGCCGAGGAAGAGCTCGCGCTCCCTTGCGAGACCCTGGTCGAACGGCAGCTCGACGGCAGCCTTGACGGCCTCGATGCAGGCGGCCGGCGCCTCGAAACCGCGGAACTTGCGGGCATTCGCCTTGGCGAAATCAGCGAAGATTTCCGGCTTGCCGCGGGCCGAAGCCGTCCTGTCGGACAACTCGCGCACCTTGCGCGGGCCCTTCCCGTCCGCAACGAGGCGCTTTGCGAAATCCACTGCCGCCTGACGGAGGCCGCCTTCCGGCGCGAGCTCGTCGACGAGACCCGATTCCTTCGCCTTCGGGGCGGGCACATGCTCCCCGGAGGTGATCATCTCAAGCGCCCGCTCCGCGCCGACGACGCGCGGCAGGCGCTGCGTCCCGCCGGCACCCGGGATCAGGCCGAGCTTCACCTCCGGCAGGCCGACGCGCGCGGAGGGGACCGCGACCCGGTAGTGGCAGCCGAGCGCCGTCTCCAGGCCGCCGCCGAGCGCGGTGCCGTGGATGGCGGCCACCACCGGCTTCGGCATGTCCTCGATCTGGGTCACGAGCTCGCCGAGCGGCACCCCCTTCGGGGGCTTGCCGAATTCCGTGATGTCGGCGCCGGCGAAGAAGGTGCGGCCTTCGCAGATGAGGACGACGGCCTTCACGGCCGGGTCGGCGGCAGCCTCGCGCATGCGGGCCGATACGCCGTCCCGCACGGCGGCGCCCAGCGCGTTCACGGGCGGCGAATTCACCGTCACGACGGCGATGCCGTCCTCTACCTTCAGGTCCGTTACGCCGGATTGAGTGTCGGCCACGATGCTACCTCCCTAAAGCTGAATGCCCAGTCTGGGAGGCGTGTATCGGCAGGATCGGTGCCGGGGCAAGGCCGCCCGGCCGGGTCCCTCAGCCCCGGCCGCCGGGATCCTCGACGAAGAGCCTGAGCCGCCCCAGCGCATCATCCCACTGCGCGGCAACGCTCTCCAGGTAGGAGCGCGCCTGCCGGAGGGCCTCCGGCCGGAGTTCAAACCGGCTCTCCCGCCCGAGCCGGGTATTGCTGACGACACCGGCCTCCTGGAGAACATGCAGGTGCTTGGTGACCGCCTGCCGGGTGAGTCCCTTGTCAGCGGCCAGAGTCGAAATGGAGCGCGCAGCGCCGTCGCTCAGGTCCTTGATGATGGACAGCCGAGTGTCGTCCCCCAGCGCGGCGAAGATCAGCGCGGGACTGGAGGATCCGGGTGCCGGCTCAGCGCTCGACATGAGCCTTGATGTTCCCGGCCTGCTCCGCCCAGCCCTGCTCGTTGCGGCGCATGAATTCGACCCGTCGCTCGGGAGGCAGGGCATCGAACCCCGATTCGACGACGGTCAGCCGGGTCCCGGCCGGGATTGGGGCGAGCGTGAACTCGACCCGGGTCCAGGGCGCCTGATCCGCGTCCTCGTCCGCTGCCTCAATATGCGGCCATTCGAACGCGAAGCGGCGGGGCTCGTCCATGACCCGGACCCGTGCATCCCACGGAAAGTCCTCGAATCCCGGATAGGTCATCCGCCCGCGCGACCGGGAGCCCACGACGAAAGGCCCGTCGAGCCTCACCCGGAACCAGGCTCCGAACTCTTCGTGATCGGTCAGGGCGCGCCAGACGCGCTCGACCGGCGCGTTGATCTCAATCGACTTCTCGACACGATCCGACATGAGCAACCCTCCGGTTGCTCATCGCTATGCCAGCCTCGCACCGGATACGCAACCGAATTGTTGCGCGATGCTCAATGCGCGGGATGGATGTTCTGGTTCATCCGGAACATGTTGTGGGGATCGTACCGCCCCTTGATCTCGGCCAAGCGGCGATAGTTCGCCCCATAGATCCGCTCCACCCGCTCGCCCTCGTCGGCAGGCATGAAGTTCACGTAGGCGGTCCCGGTCGCGAACGGCTCGGTTGCCGCAAAGAACTCCCGCGCCCAGCGGATGCAGGCATTGTCCTCCTGGTCATGCCGCCAACGGGTGTGGACGTTCATCGAGAAATGCGTGTCCCGGGCCGGGAAGGCCGTCGCGTTCGACGGGATCTGGCTCATTCGCCCGCCGAGATGGGCGATGAACACCTCGCACTCGTCGCCGGGGAGCGTCTTTACCGCCCGGGCGATGACGTCGATGAGGCTGTCGGGCAGGGCCTCGAAGTCGTGGCTCTTCCAGTAGTTGCGCGCTCCAGGCGTCAGGAGCGGGTCGAAGGCGGCCTGCCAGTCGACGAAGCGGTGCGGCCCGACCACGTCGGCGATGGGCCGGCCGATCGAGCGGAGCTGGCGCGTCGCGGCCTCCCCGGCCACGAGATCCCCGGCGTAGCACATGGCGAAGATCAGGACCTCGCGCCCGTGCCACTCGGCCGGGATGAAGGGCAGCGGCGGCGCCTTGCGCATCACGACCCAGCAGCTGAGCTCGTCGGGAGCGCGGTCGACCGCCTCCCGGTACTGGCGGAGCAGATCGGCCGCGTCGTCGAACGGGTGGATGACGAGCCCGGAGATGACCTCGGGATCGAGCGGCTGCAGGTCGAACTCGAAGCTGGTGACGATCCCAAAATTGCCGCCGCCGCCCCGGATGGCCCAGAACAGGTCGGGATTTTCGAACGTGCTCGCCCGGAGGAAGCGGCCATCGGCCGTGACCACGTCGGCGGCCGAGAGATTGTCGATGGTCAGCCCGAACTTGCGCGTGATCCAGCCGAAACCGCCGCCCAGCGTCAGGCCGGCGATGCCCGTCGTGGAGTTGATGCCGGTCGGAACCACGAGGCCGAAGGCCTGCGTCTCGCGATCCAGGTCCCCCAGGGTCGCGCCGGGCCCAACCCAGGCTCTCGCGGTCGCCGGATCGACCCGGACGGAGTTCATCGGCCGGAGGTCGATCATCATGCCGCCCTCGCAGACGGCGTTGCCGGCGATGTTATGGCCGCCGCTGCGGACGGACACGACCAGTTCGTGCTCGCGTGCGAAATTGACGGCGCGGATGACGTCGGCCGCGCCGAAGCAGCGGACGATGACAGCGGGCCGTCGATCGACCATGCCGTTCCAGATGGTGCGGGCGCCCTCATAGCCCTCGTCGTCCCGCAGCAGGGTCTCTCCGCGAAGGCCGGCCCTGAAGGCGAGAAACGCGTCCGGCGACAGCGCCGCGCTGTGGCCTGTGAACGTCGTGATCGAGAGCATGGCCATGTCGTCTCTCCCGCGTGAGGACGGTCGATTCAGCCGATCGCTCGAGCCGGAACTCCCCCGGCGGGGCACATCACACGAGCGCTACTCGGCGCCGGCAGCACCGATCGTCCCTGAAGGGCGGACTGCCTGTCGGCCCTGCGGTCCGGGACAGCGCAGCCGGGCAGCCGTTCCCCGGCCGCCGCGCAGGACGGTCCTGCCACCCGATCGGACTGTCAACGGCGCAAAGGGAGCAGGCGCGCCAGCTAGGGCCGGGCTCTACCCAGCGTTGACGCCACGGTCGTATCCCATAAGCTACAGATGTGATCGAGGTTCGACAGACCGAGCATTACCGGACGTGGTTCGACGCCCTTCGCGACCGAACTGCGCGAGCAAAGATCGATGTCAGGATCCGGCGGCTTTCGCTTGGCAACCCGGGTGACGTTCGCCCCGTGGGGGAAGGTGTCAGTGAGATGCGGATCCATCACGGGCCTGGGTACCGCGTCTATTTCGTCAGCAAAGGGCCCCTGCTCGTCATCCTTCTCTGTGCCGGCGACAAGTCGAGCCAGTCAGAGGACATATCGCGGGCGAAACATCTCGCCCGTCAGCTTTAGTGAGGTGGGCCATGCCCTTGCAGACTGAAACTTGGGATCCTGCCGATCACCTGGATTCAGATGAGGCGGTCACCGCCTACCTGGAGGCGGCGTTCGAGGAGAACGATCCAGCCTTGATTGCCGCCGCCCTCGGCGATGTGGCGCGGGCCCGAGGAATGTCGCGGATCGCACGACAAGCCGGATTATCGCGAGAGAGCCTCTACAAGGCCCTCTCGCCGGAAGGAAACCCGGAATTTGGGACGATCCTGCGCGTCATGCGCGCCTTGGGCGTACGTCTCTCCGTTCAGGCCGCCTCGTCCGAACAGGCGGCCTGAGACCCGGCTACGAGCTGAGCGCTCAGAAAATCTCGAACAGGCCCGCGGCGCCCATGCCGCCGCCGACGCACATGGTGACAATTCCGTACTTGGCGCCCCGGCGCTTGCCCTCGACCAGGATGTGGCCCGTCATGCGGGCGCCGGACATGCCGTAGGGATGGCCGATCGAGATCGCGCCGCCGTCGACGTTCAGCTTCTCGTTCGGGATGCCGAGCTTGTCGCGGCTGTAGAGCACCTGGCAGGCGAAGGCCTCGTTCAGCTCCCAGAGGTCGATGTCGTCGACCGTGAGCCCGTGCTGCTTCAGGAGCTTCGGCACCGCGAAGACGGGCCCGATCCCCATCTCCTCCGGGCCGCAGCCGGCCACCGCCATGCCGCGATAGGCGCCGAGCGGCTGAAGGCCGCGGCGCTCGGCTTCCTTTGCCTCCATGATGACGCAGGCCGAGGCGCCGTCGGACAGCTGGGAGGCGTTGCCGGCCGTGATGAAGCGGCCCTCCTTCACGCGCTGCCCGTTCTTGAAGACGGGCTGCAGCTTCTCCAGGTCCTCAAGGCGGGTCTGCGGCCGGTTGCCTTCGTCCTTGTCGAGCGTGACCTGGCGCGAGGAGGTCTCGCCCGTCGCCTTGTCGGTCACCAGCATCGAGGCGGTGAGCGGAGCGATCTCGTCCTTGTAGCGGCCGGCATCCTGCGCTTCGGCGGTGCGGCGCTGCGACTGGAGCGCATATTCGTCCTGCGCCTCGCGCGAGACGCCGTATCGCTCGGAGACGATCTCGGCCGTCTCCAGCATGGTCATGTAGAGCTGGGGAATATGCTCGACCAGGAACGGGTCGGTCGCGCGGAAGCGATTCTGGTGCTCGTTCTGGACGAGCGAGATCGACTCGAGCCCGCCCCCGACCGCGACCTGCATGCCGTCCACGATCACCTGCTTGGCGGCCGTCGCGATGGCCATCAGGCCGGAGGCGCATTGCCGGTCCATGCTCTGGCCGGCGACGCTCTCCGGCAAGCCGGCGCGAAGGGCGGCCTGGCGCGCGATGTTGTAGCCGGTCGAGCCCTGCTGGAGCGCCGCGCCGATGATGACGTCGTCGACCTCGCCGGGCTCGATGCCGGCCCGCTTCACGGCTTCCGCGATGGCGTGCCCGCCAAGCGTCTGGGCCTGCGTGTCGTTGAAGGCGCCGCGATACGCCTTGCCGATCGGCGTGCGGGCGGTGGACACGATGACGGCTTCACGCATGGGCGTTGCTCTCCCGGGAGTCTGGCGTCGACGGCCAGCACGGATCACGGGCCTGTCCGGCCGGACGGCCCCTTCCCGTGCATATCGCGCCAGCCCGCGCGTCGGGCAAGTCCGCGTTCAGCGAGCCCGGGATGCACGCGAAAGTCGCACCCCCGCCGCTTGGCATCCTATGCGCCGGGGGCATAATGACCGCCGAAAAGCCGTGCGGTCGCGCGGCGAAACGGAAAAAAATCGAGGAAACGCGATGTCCAGTCCTGCCGACCGGGAGCGGGCGTGAGCACCCGGCCCTTCGCCTGGGAACGATCCTATCCCGCGGGCCTGTCCTGGGATGCTCCGATCGCCATCGGAACCGTTCCCGACCTGCTGCGGGAGGCCGCGGGGATCTTCGGGGACAGGACCGCACTCGAGTTCCGGGGCCGCACCGTCAGCTATGCGCAACTCCTGCGCCAGGCTGAGATCACGGCAGCTTCGTTGATCCGGGCGGGGATCGGCCGCGACTCGGCCGTCGCTCTCTACCTTCCCAACACGCCCTATCACCCCGTCACGTTCTTCGGCGGCACGATGACGGGGGCGAGGCTCGTCCATCTCTCGCCGCTCGATGCCGAGCGAGAGCTTGCCCACAAGCTGAAGGATTCCGGCGCCCGGACGCTGGTCACCACCAATATCGGCGGTATGTACGAGCGAGCCGAGAAGCTGCTCGACATGGGCCTCATCGACCTCCTGATCGTCGGCGACGACGCGGAATGGGGCCCCTCCCCCGTCCCGGCTTCCCCGATCAGCGAGCGCCCCCGTGTCATGAGCTTCGCGTCGTTCACGGCGGGCGCGGAGCCGACCGGCTCGCTGCCGGAGATCCGGCCCGAGGACGTGGCGCTTCTCCAGTATACGGGGGGGACGACGGGGTTGCCGAAAGGCGCGATTCTCAGCCACGCGAACCTGACGGCCGCGGTGTCGATGTACGCGACCTGGTTCGGTGCGATCCCGAAGGACCGGACGGGACAGGACAGGATCCTGTGCGTCCTGCCGCTCTTCCACATCTATGCCCTGACTACGATCCTTCTTCGCGGCCTGAAGCGCGGTGCCGAGATCATGCTGCGTCCGCGCTTTGACGTGGAGCAGACGCTGCGTGACATCGAGGTCGGACGGGCGACCCACTTTCCGGGCGTGCCGACCATGTGGATCGCGCTCTCCGGCGTGCCGGGGATCGAGGAGCGGGACTTCTCCTCCCTCGCCTATTGCGGCTCGGGCGGCGCGCCTCTTCCGGTGGAGGTGGCGGATCGGTTCCAGCGGCTCACGGGCCACCGCCTCGTCGGCGGCTGGGGCATGACCGAGACCTCTCCGGCCGGAACGAACCGCCTGTCCGCCGGGCCGACGAAGCCCGGCACCATCGGGCTGCCCCTCCCAGGGGTCGAGATGGAGATCTGCTCCCTGCAGGACCCCGCGAAGGTACTGGCGCCTGGCGAGGTCGGCGAACTTCGGATCAGGGGGCCGAACGTCACCCGGGGCTACTGGAACAAGCCGGAGGAGACCGCCGCCGCCTTCGTGGGCGATTGGTTCCTGACGGGCGACATCGGCTACATGGACGAGGACGGCTTCTTCTTCATCGTCGACCGCAAGAAGGACATGATCATCTCGGGCGGCTTCAACGTCTATCCGCAGATGATCGAGCAGGCCGTCTACGAGCACCCTGCCGTCGAGGAGTGCCTCGTCGTCGGCGTGCCGGACCCCTATCGGGGCGAGAGCGCCAAGGCTTTCGTCAAGCTTCGCGCCGGGTCCGAGCCGTTCACGCTGGAAGAGCTGCACGTCTTCCTGAAGGACAAGCTCGGCCGTCACGAGATGCCGCATGCGCTCGAGATCCGCCCGGCGCTTCCACGGACCGGCGTGGGCAAGCTCTCCAAGCTGGAACTGCGGGACGAGGAGCGCCGGAAGGCCGAGGCGCAACGCGGCGCGGCCTGAGGAAGCCCGCCGCGTGAGCGCACGCACCTCTCGGCCGCAGCATGCGGCGTATTCTCTTCCCGACACGGACGGTGGGGGGTTGAGGTCATGAGCGGGAGCCTGGATTCTGCCGTGCTCGGCGGCATGCGGGAGAAGGATGCGGCCGTCTTCGCCGAGGCCGCGCGCTGGTTCGAGCTCTACATCCTGGTCCGCGCGACCAACCCGCATTCGCTGCCCTACATGAGCCAGGACGGCTATTCGGCGAAGCGGCTGGACTGCAAGGCAAAGACCGCCGATCTCGACGTGATCATCGAAGGTCGGATCTACAAGACGGCCGGACTGGTGGTTGACCCGAACGTGGTCGGTCACTCCGCCTTCAAGGGCGGCAAGCACGCCAAGGCGCTGGAGGAATGGGGGAAATTCGCTCCAAAGGTCACGTCCGGGATCTACGACCGGAGCGGCCGGCCGACGAAGACCTATTATCCCGGTGGCGGCCTCTACGGCGTCCAGATGAACCCGCAGCACAAGCATTACGGCTGCGTGATGTTCTCCTCCAACTCGCTGATCTCAGCCGCCACCTACATCCACGGCGACTATGACCTGTACGCGATCGTCGACAGGGATTCGCCCCTGGACACCGTGTTCGTGACCGAAACCCGCCTGGGCGAGAAGCATGTCCGGTCCAAGGAGCTGACGGACGTGCAGACCTATGTAAACCGCCGTCTCGGCCGGCCCATGGTGCTGCATGGCGACCAGGAAAAATACGCCCCTCACTCGGACGAGGACGTCTACGTCTTCTTCCCGGATGCGCGCGCGCCGCGCGTGCTGTCCGGCCAGCGCGAGATCGAGCGATTCTATCTGTTGACGCTCGGCGGTCGACAGACCGGCGGCAAGAACGCTCAATTGATGTCGGCCGGGGGGCTCTGGCAACGCGTGCGTTGATGGGGCATTGAGCTTCTGAAGCGCGCCGCAACGGCGGCGATCGGCTGGGCCGGTAACGGTCCGGGCGGAGGAGACGACAGATGGATCTGCGGTTCACCCCAGTGGAGAACGCCTTCCGCGAGGAGGTGCGCTCGTTCTTTCGCGACAACCTCGATCCGAAGCTGCGCGAGAAGCTGGTCGCCGGGCACCACTTCACCAAGCCCGAACTCGTCGAGTGGACCCGCACCCTGAACGCGCATGGCTGGGGCGTCCCGCACTGGCCGGTGGAATATGGCGGCACGGGCTGGGATCCGGTGCGCCAGTACATCTTCCTCGAGGAGTTGCAGGCCTTCCCGGCCCCCGCGCCGCTCGCCTTCGGCGTGAACATGGTCGGCCCGGTGATCTACACTTTCGGGAACGAGGCGCAGAAGCAGCGCTTCCTGCCCCGCATCGCCAACCTGGACGACTGGTGGTGCCAGGGCTTTTCCGAGCCCGGCTCCGGCTCCGATCTCGCATCGCTCAAGACGCGCGCCGTGCGCGAGGGCGACCACTACGTCGTCAATGGCCAGAAGACCTGGACGACGCTCGCCCAGCATGCGGACTGGATCTTCTGCCTCGTCCGCACCGATCCCGCTGCCAAGAAGCAGGAAGGCATCTCCTTCCTGCTCATCGACATGAAGACGCCGGGCATCACTGTGCGGCCGATCGAGACGCTCGATGGGGGGCGCGAGGTGAACGAGGTCTTCTTCGACGACGTGAAGGTGCCGGTCGAGAACCTCGTCGGGCAGGAGAACAAGGGCTGGGACTACGCCAAGTTCCTGCTCGGGAACGAGCGCACGAACATCGCGCGCGTCGGCGTGTCCAAGGAGCGGCTGCGGCGCATCCGCGAACTCGCCTCGATCGAGCGGATCGGCGAGGAGCCGATGATCAGGAACCCGCGCTTCCGCGAGAAGCTCGCCGCGGTCGAGATCGAATTGAAGGCGCTCGAGATGACCCAGCTCCGGGTGGTCGCCGCCGAGCGCACGCGCGAGAAGGGCAAGCCCGATCCGGCCTCCTCCGTGCTGAAGATCAAGGGCTCGGAGATCCAGCAGATGACGACGGAGCTGCTGATGGACGTGGTGGGCCCCTACGCCCTCCCCTACGTGCCGGAGCCGGAAGGCGACGACGCGCACCTCTCCAACGAGCCGCCGATCGGGCCCGACTGGGCCGCCTCCGTCGCGCCGACCTACTTCAACTGGCGCAAGGTCTCGATCTACGGCGGCTCGAACGAGATCCAGCGCCAGATCATCGCGAAGGCGATCCTGGGGCTGTAGCGGCCCCGCGTCATGCCCGGGCTCGTCCCGGGCACCCCGATCCAATGGGCTGCGCGGCATCTCCGATCGAGATGGCCGGGACAAGCCCGGCCATGACAAGGTGAGTGCATGGATTTCGACCTTACCGAAGAGCAGAGCCTCCTGAAGGACTCGGTCGATCGCCTGATCGCCGATCGCTACGACTTCGAGAGCCGCAAGAGGTTCATCGCCGGGCCGGAGGGCTATTCCCGCGAGAACTGGCGGCAATTCGCCGAGCTCGGCCTGCTCGCGGTGCCGTTCGCCGAGGAGCATGGCGGGATCGGCGGCGGCGCGGTCGAGACCATGATCGTCATGGAGGCGTTCGGGCGCGGCATCGTGGTCGAGCCGTATGTTTCGACCGTGGTGCTCGGCGGCGGCCTCCTGCGCCATGCGGGGAGCGATACGCAGAAGGCGGAATTGCTGCCGCAGGTCGCCGCTGGCGAGCTGACCCTTGCCTTCGCGCAGGTCGAGCGCGCCTCGCGCTACGATCTCTTCGATATCTCGACGACCGCGAAGAAGGACGGCGACGGCTGGGTGCTGAACGGCGAGAAGGGCGTGGTCCTGCACGGGGACTCTGCCGACAAGCTCCTCGTCACGGCCCGCACCGGCGGGGACCGCCGCGACCGCAGCGGCATCGGCCTGTTCCTCGTCGACGCCAAGGCGCCCGGCATCTCCCGCCGCGGCTACCCGACCCAGGACGGAATGCGGGCGGCCGAGATCACGCTCGACAATGTCCGGGTGGGGCCCGAAGGCGTGCTCGGCGATCCGGCCGGCGCGCTGCCTGTCGTCGAGCGCGTCGTCGACGAGGCGATCGCGGCGCTCTGCGCCGAGGCGGTCGGCGTCATGGACCGGATGCGCGAGCTCACCGTCGACTACATGAAGACGCGCAAGCAGTTCGGCATGCCGATCGGCTCGTTCCAGGTGCTGCAGCACCGGGCGGCCGACATGGTCGTCATGATCGAGCAGGCGCGCTCCATGGCGTTCTTCGCCACCATGATGTCCGCCGCGGACGATCCGGCCGAGCGCGGCCATGCGGTCTCCGCCGCGAAGGTGCAGATCGGCCGCTCCGGCCGCTTCGTCGGCCAGCAGGCCATCCAGCTCCATGGCGGCGTCGGCATGACCCAGGAATACTCGGTCGGCCACTACTTCAAGCGCATGACCATGATCGACACCGCCTTCGGCGATGCCGACCATCATCTCTCCCGGGTCGCCGAAGCCGGCGGCCTCTTCAAGGCAGCCTGATTCATGAGCACCGTGACGATCCCCCCCATGAGCGCCCGCGCGGAGGAGCTTCGCGACCGCGTCGCCGCCTTCATGGAGGAGCATGTCTATCCGGCCGAGCACGAATACGAGGACTTCGTGAGCAAGGCCTCGGACCGGTGGACCATCCCGCCGGTCATGGAGGAGCTGAAGAAGAAGGCGAAGGCGGCCGGGCTCTGGAACCTGTTCCTGCCGAAGGACCACTATCCGGACGGGCTCACCAACGTGGAATACGGCCAGATCTGCGAGATCATGGGCCGCTCGCCGATCGGGCCGGAGCCGTTCAACTGCAACGCGCCCGATACCGGCAACATGGAGACGCTGATCCGCTACGCCACGCCGGAGCAGCAGGAGCGCTGGCTGAAGCCGCTCATGGAAGGCGAGATCCGCTCCTGCTTCTCCATGACCGAGCCCGCGGTGGCGTCTTCCGACGCGACCAACATCCAGACCGAGATCCGCTCGGACGGCGACCACTACGTCATCAATGGCCGCAAGTGGTGGATCACGGGTGCGCCGGACCCGCGCTGCAAGATCTCGATCCTGATGGGCAAGACCGACCCGAACGCCGAGAAGCACCGGCAGCAATCGATGGTGCTCGTGCCCATGGACACGCCCGGGATCACGGTCGTGCGGCCGCTCACGGTGTTCGGCTATGACGACGCCCCGCACGGGCATGCCGAGATCATCTACGAGAACGTCCGCGTGCCGAAGTCGAACATCCTGCTCGGCGAGGGCCGCGGCTTCGAGATCGCGCAGGGTCGCCTCGGCCCGGGCCGCATCCATCACTGCATGCGCTCGATCGGCGTGGCAGAGCGCGCGCTGGAGACCCTCTGCCGACGCGCCCTGTCGCGGCATCCCTTCGGCAAGTCGATCGCCGACCAGGGTGTGACCCGTCACTGGATCGCGGAATCCCGCATGCAGATCGACCAGGCGCGGCTCCTCACCCTGCAGGCCGCGCACATGATGGACACGGTCGGCAACAAGGCCGCGCGGGCGCAGATCGCGATGATCAAGGTGGTTGCCCCGAACGTCGCCTGCCAGGTCGTCGACCGCGCCATCCAGGTCCATGGCGCCGGCGGCATGAGCCAGGACTTCCACCTCGCGGCCGCCTACGCGCATTCGCGCACGCTCCGCATGGCGGATGGTCCGGACGAGGTGCACCGCGAGACGGTCGCCAAGATCGAGCTGAAGAAGCACCAGGGCGCGAATGCGGGCCCGCGGGACAGCTTCCCGCTGTCCTCGGGCCAGTCGTGAGCCGGACGGCCATGACGCCCGAGGCCGATTCCGAGACCATACCCGTTCGGGAGGCGCATCGTTTCGACACGACGCGCCTCGCCGAACTGCTCGGGGACAAGCTCGGCGAGAGGCTCGTCGAGCTGCGGCAGATGCGGGGCGGGCAGTCGAACCCGACCTTCCTGGTCGTGACCGACCGGGGCGAGTACGTCCTGCGCAAGCAGCCGCCGGGCGAGTTGCTGCCGTCGGCGCACGCCGTCGACCGCGAGTTCCGCGTGATCGAGGCGCTGTCGAAGACGGACGTGCCCGTTCCCCGCACGATCCTCTTCTGCCCGGACCGCGAGGTGATCGGCACGCCCTTCTACCTGATGGAGCGGCTCCGCGGCCGGATCTTCTGGGAGCCGACCCTGCCGGAGCTGCCGCGCGAGGAGCGCGCCGGCATCTACGAGGGCATGGTCGACGCGCTGGCGCGCCTGCACATGGCCGATTGGAAGGGCATCGGCCTCGAGGATTTCGGCCGGCCCGGCAACTACTTCGCGCGCCAGCTCGGCCGCTGGTCGAAGCAGTGGGAGCAGTCGCGCACCCGCGACAACCCGGCCATCGACAAGCTCGCCGAATGGCTGCCGAAACACGTGCCGGACAGCGAGGAGACCGCGATCTGCCACGGCGATTTCCGGCTCGACAACATGATCTTCGCGGCCGACGCGCCGCGGGTGATCGGCATCCTCGACTGGGAGCTCTCCACCCTCGGCCACCCTCTGGCCGACCTCGCCTATAACTGCCTTCCCTACATCAACCCGCCGGCCGCGTTCCGGGGCATGCGGGGCCTCGACCTCCCGGCGCTCGGGATCCCCTCCCAGGAGGAGTACCTGGCGATGTACGCGCGCCGGACGGGGCGCCAGGACAGCATCACGCCGTTCCACATGGCCTTCTCGCTGTTCCGGATCGCCGTGATCCTCGAAGGCGTCATCGCCAGGGGCAAGAAGGGCAACGCGTCCTCGGCGGACGCAACCTCCCACGGCGAGCGCGCCACGCTCCTGGCCGAGCGTGGCTGGGAAATCGCCCAGGGCGGGTAGCTGGACGGCGTCATCGCCGGGCCTGTCCCGGCGACCTCGTTCGCCAGCGCCCGAGGGGTGCCGATCATCGGGTCGGCCGGGACAAGCACGGCCATGACAAGGAAGCGCGCATGAGATCTCCCTTCGACCTCACCGGCAAGGTCGCGATCGTCACCGGCTCGAGCCGCGGCATCGGGCGCGCGACCGCCGAGCTCTTCGCGCAGCTCGGCGCGAAGGTCGTCGTGTCCAGCCGCAAGGAGGAGGCCTGCCGGCCAGTCGCCGAGGCCATCGCGGCGGCCGGCGGCGAGGCCGTCGTGATCCCCTGCAATATCGGCCGGAAGCCCGAGGTCGAGGCACTGGTAGCCGGCACGGTCGAGCGCTTCGGCCGCGTCGACGTCCTCGTCTGCAACGCGGCCGTGAACCCGACCTACGGCCCCATGGCAGACCTGCCGGACGAGGCCTTCGACAAGATCATGGGCTCGAACGTGAAGTCGAACCTGTGGCTTTGCAGGCTCGTCCTGCCCGGCATGGCGGAACGCGGGGGAGGCTCGATCGTGATCGTCTCGTCGATCGCGGGCCTGCGCGGGACGGAGAATATCGGCGGCTACGGCATTTCGAAGGCGGCGGATTTCGCGCTCGCCCGCAACCTCGCTGTCGACTGGGGCCCGAAGAACGTGCGCGTGAACTGCATCGCGCCGGGCCTCGTGAAGACCGATTTCGCCAAGGCGCTCTGGGAGGACGAGGCGCGCGTCGCGCAGCGCAACGCCACGACGCCGCTCCGGCGCATCGGCGAGCCACACGAGATCGCGCCCGTCGCCGCCTTCCTGGCCTCGGACGCGGCGAGCTTCATCACCGGACAGGTGATCGTGGCGGACGGAGGCGTCACGATCGCCTGAGGCGGGAGATGCCTGCCGTCTTCCGCCACAAGGGCTTCCGTTACGGGTTCTATTCGAACGAGGGCGACCCTCGGGAACCTCCGCACGTGCACGTCAGCAAGGGGGACGCCGATGCCAAGTTTTGGCTCCTGCCGCGGATCGAGCTAGCATATAACCGCGGTCATTCCCCGGCGGTCTTGCGTGAACTGACCGACGTCGTCACCTCGCGACAGAGGCTCCTTCTGGAGGCTTGGAATGAGTTCTTTTCCGAAGGCGGCTAGGGTCCGGTTCGGCGATGACACGATGTGGGTAGACCTCGTGGACGGCAGGACGATCGGCGTTCCCCTGTCCTGGTTCCCGCGGCTGGCCGCAGGCACGCCCGCGCAGCGGGAGCGCTTCGAGATCAGCAACGGCGGACTGCACTGGGACGAGCTCGACGAGGACATCTCGATCGAGGGACTCCTGGCAGGCCGTGGCGATCAAACCAGACGGCATCGTCCGAACGAAGCCGCTTAACTGAGGGCTCTTCAACTTGCATTTCCCCAAGTCGACCGGCTGGCGCTCCGTCTTCGAGGGCCGGCTCCGCCTTCCGGTCATCGCCTCGCCGATGTTCATCGTGTCCAATCCGGACCTCGTCATCGCGCAGTGCAAGGCCGGGATCGTCGGCTCCTTCCCCTCCTTGAATGCCCGGCCAGACTCGAAGCTCGACGAGTGGCTGGCCCGCATCACGGAAGAGCTCGCGGCGCATGACCGCGCGAACCCGGACAGGCCGGCGGCGCCCTTCGCCGTGAACCAGATCGTCCACCGCTCGAACAGCCGGCTCGAGCACGATCTCGAGGTCTGCGCGCGCTACAAGGTGCCGATCGTCATCACCTCGCTCGGCGCGCGCGAGGATCTCAACCAGGCCGTCCATGGCTGGGGCGGCATCACGCTGCACGACATCATCAACCAGACCTTCGCCCGCAAGGCGATCGAGAAGGGCGCGGACGGCCTGATCGCGGTCGCGGCGGGAGCGGGCGGCCATGCCGGCGCCGTGTCGCCTTTCGCGCTGATCCAGGAGATCCGCGAGTGGTTCGACGGGCCCCTCGCCCTCTCCGGGGCGATCGCCACCGGCCGGGCCGTCCGGGCAGCCGAGATCCTGGGCGCCGACTTCGCCTATGTGGGATCGGCCTTCATCGCGACGGAGGAAGCCAACGCTCCGGCGCGCTACAAGGAGATGATCGTCGAGAGCGCCGCCGACGACATCCTCTACTCGCCGGTCTTCACGGGCGTGCACGGCAACTATCTCCGGCCCTCGATCGTCGAGGCAGGTTACGACCCCGCCGCCCTCGGGCAGCTCGAGGCCGTGAAGATGGATTTCGGCGCCCGCGACGAGAGCGGCAAGCAGGTGAAGGCCTGGCGCGACATCTGGGGCTCGGGCCAGGGCATCGGAGCCATTAAGGGCATCGTCCCGGCAACCGAACTGGTCAATCGGCTCGCACGGGAATACGAGGAGGCCCTCTCCCCGGCACGCCGCATCAGGCTCGCCGGCTGAGCATCCAAGCCCGCCCAATACTCACGTCCCGGACCTGATGATCACGATCGATGAACTTGAAACGCGCCTTGGGCAGGAGCTCGGCGTGTCCGGCTGGCACGAGGTCACGCAGCCCGACATCGACAGCTTCGCCGACGTGACGGGCGACCACCAGTTCATCCACGTGAATCCGGAACGCGCGCTGGCCGAGACGCCCTTCGGCGGCACGATCGCCCACGGCTTCCTGACATTGTCGCTCCTGTCCGCCTTCGGCCAGGAGGCATTGCCCAGGATCGCGAACCGCCGGATGGGCGTGAACTACGGCCTGGAGCGGGTGCGGTTCCTGTCGCCCGTCCGCTCCGGCGCCCGCGTGCGCGGCCGCTTCGTGCTGGCGCGGCTCGAGCGCCGGCGGGCGAACGAGATCCTGCTCGGCTACGACGTCACGGTCGAGATCGAGGGCAGCGCCAAGCCCGCCCTCGCCGCGCAATGGCTGACGCTGGCGGTGATCGAAGAGGCTTGAGGCTCAGCCCTGGCCGCGCAGCCCGGCGGCGATGTCGCGGTTGATGCGCACGAGGAGGTTCAGCTTCTCGGGCGCGGGCTCCTGGGTTACGTCGTAGATCCGCTGGAAGATCACGACCGCGAGCTGCGCGATGCCCTGCTTGATGGCGGGCGGAAGCGGGTTCGACGGCTCGGTCGCGGAGGTCGCGAGGATCGACCAGATCCGACCGTTATAGGCGAGGGCCGGCGCGAGCTCCGTGCCGGACTTGCTCCAATCTTCGATGAGACCCTGCAGCCGGAAGGCGGCCTTCAACAGCAGCGCCGCCTCGACTTCACGGGGCGGCTGCGCGAACTTCGCCGCCTGAGCGTAGGCGTTGGCTGCCGCGTGCTGCATTCTGCATCAAGTCCTGTTCGTAGGCGACGAGGGCCTTGGCCGCCTTGAGCGCCTTGTAGGATTCGCCGTCGAGCACGAGGCTGTTCATCTCGTCGATCAGCGGCAGCGCGCTGGGAGCGGCTGCAAGGAAGTCACGTACCAGTGGGAAGTAAATCTTTTCGGAAGAGCCGAGGTCGCCCTCCAAATACATGAGCTGAAGAGCGAGGTAGATCTTCTTGGCGGGCGTGTCGGCCGTCATGGCCGTCAGGACGTCCTTTTCGCGCAGGATCGGCGCATCGCCTTCGATGAAGAGCCGGGTGCGCGTGTCCCCGTTTCGGATCACTGCGGTTCCGATGATGATTCGCTCGTTGGGCTTGAGCTCGACCTTGAGAGCCATCCTGGTTCTCCTTGCGAAAGATCCTCAGCCGAAGAGGCGAAGGACCGCCTGATCCGCCTGGCTGGCGAGGGACAGGGCCGTCTGCGAGAGCTGCTGGCGCGTGTTCAGCGCCAGGAGATTCGCGCCCTCTTCGTTCATGTCCGCGTTGACGAGGAAATCGGACCCGGTCTGCAGCGTCGTGATCATGTGCTTGGTGAAATCCTGCCGGATCTGCACCACGCTGAGATTGGCGCCGAGCTGGGACGATTGCGCCTGAAGGGTCGTCATCGACTCCTTGAGCGCGTTGAGCCGGGCATCGAGCAACTCGTCGTTCGAATACTCTTCTTCCGTGACGGCGCTGATGTTCAGCGAATTCGACGCGGTACTGACGCCCGAAAGGCCCGTCTTGTTCTTGGCCTCGACATCGATGGAACTCGTGCCGCGCTCATTGAACACGACCCGAAGCTTGTCGCCGCGCAGGATGTTCACGCCGTTGTAGCCGGCATCGCCCGCGATCTTGTCGAGCTGGTCGCGCAGGTCGTTGAACTGCGCCATCAGGTTCTTGCGGATCTCGTTGCCGCCGATCGTCGTGGTGTTGGAAGCGCCGGCGCCGCCATTGATCCCGGTCGCACTCGCACCCGCGATCGTCATCTCCGTGGTGGAGAGATTCTCGATCCGCAGCTTGCCGCCATCCAGTGATGCGCGCACCTTTCCGACCAGGCTCGGATGCTCGTTGATGACGGTCGCCAGTTCATCGACCGTGCGGACCCGGCCGGGCGTGGTCGGCGCGGTGCCCGCCACGGCGGCATCGAACATGCCTGCCGCCGTCGAGCCGGCGGTGTTCGAGATGGACAGGGCGGTCACGCCCGCGGACTTCGCCCGGAAGCCGAGCTTGCCGCCATCGTCGAACGCCTCGAAGGCATGCGTGGGCCCAAGATCCGCGTTCGCCTTGGCGACCGCCTGTCCGACAGTGACCTGTCCCGGCGTCAGCGTGACCTGGGTGCCGTTCACGGAGAAGGAATGCAGCCCGTCCGAACCGGGTACCGAAACCTGGGCCCCGAAGATCGCCGTCTCGCCCGCTCCGGCGACGGTGACGGACCCGTCCACGTTGGCCGTGGTCCTGATCTGGAGGTTGCCGCCGGCGTTGAAGGCCTCGATATCCGTCCTGCCGGCCGCGGCGAGTTGCGCATTGATGGAAGACACCGCCGCGCCGGCGGTCGAGTCGCCGGGAGCGACCGAGACGCTGGTCGTCACGCCGTTGAACGTCAGATCGAGCGACTGAGCTGTGAGGGGCGCCGCATAGGCGTTCTCCGCCGTGTAGGTCGCCTTGGCGGCGGCCGCCGGGGGAGCATAGGCGGCCGTCGTGGACTGGCTGGTCCGCGAGCCGCCGATATCGGCCACGATCGCGTCGATCGTCACGGGCGTCGTGCCGATCGAACCGCCCGAGAAGCTGAGCGTCTTCCCCGTGAACGACCCCATGTTCAGGGTGTCGAGGGTGAACGAGGTGCCCTTGAAGGACTTGTCCTGCCGCGCCTGGCGGACATTGGCCTGCATCGATTCGATCACTTTCGTGATCGATGTGGCGCCGTTGGAGGCCGCCTCCAGCGTCTTCACGCCATTCGAGATCCCGTCGAGCAGCGCCGCGAGGTCGTTCGCCCGCTGCGTCAGGCCGGCCGAGGTGAAGAAGTTGGTCGGGTTGTCGAGCGCGGAGATGACCTTCTTGCCCGTCGCAAGCCGGTTCTGAACGATACCCTGCTGGGTGGTTGTGTCCTGCAGCGAGAGCAGATTCGTGCGCACGCTTGAGGATAGAACGATACCGTTCGCCATCGGACCCTACCTGGATCGCGGGTCTGGGAACCCGCCATCGCCTTGATGGTACCGTTATGGCTAACGAAGGGTTAAAAAGCCCTTGTCTTGGTTGCTCAATTGTAAAGAAGGCGGCCAGCGGAGCCGAAGCGCCGCTGGCCTGTTCTTTTCCAGATCTCGTTCAGAAGAGCCGGAGCACCGCCTGGTCCGCCTGGCTGGCGAGCGACAGGGCCGTCTGCGAGAGCTGCTGGCGGGTGTTGAGGGCGAGCAGGGTGGCGCTCTCCTCGTTCAGGTCGGCGTTGACCAGATTGTCCGCACCCGACTGCAGGGTGTTGATCATCGACTTGGTGAAGTCCTGACGGTTCTGAATGGTCGACAAGGCCGAGCCGAAGCTCGACGCCTGGGTCGCGAGCGTCGTCACCGCCTTGCTGAGCGCATCCAGGCGCGCGTCCAGTTGCGTGTCGTCGGAGAACTCGGCATCCGTCGCCTCGCCGATCGCCAGGGAGCTTTCGGAGAGATCGATCGCACGGACATTCCCCGAGACGCTCTTCGCCTGGATCTCGATATTGTTGGTGCCGTTCTCGTTAAAGGTCAGCTTCAGCTTGTCGGCCTTGAGCAGGTTGATGCCGTTGAAGCTGGAATCGTTGGCCAACTTGTCGATCTGGGTGCGAAGGTCGTTGAACTGGCTCACCAGGTTCTTGCGGACCTCGTTCCCATTGATCGTCTGGGTGTTCGAAGAGCCCGTCCCCCCCGTCACGGCGCTGGCGCTCATGCCGACGACGCTCATGCTCGTGGTCGAGAGGTTCTCGATGCGGAGCTTGCCGCCGTCGTTCGACGCGCGCACCTTGCCGCTCAGCGAGTTGTTGCCGTTGATGTCGGCAACAAGCTGATCAACAGTCTTGACGGCGCCGGCTGTCGTAGGGGCCGTGCCGGCAGAAGCGGTGCCGAATAGGCCCGCATCCGTCCCAGCGATGGCGATCGTTGCTGTTCCCTTGGCCTTGTTCCGGAACGCGAGGCTGGTGCCGTCAGCATAGGCTTCGACCGCATTCGACGCGCCGAGGTCCGCATTCGCCTTGAGCACGGCAGCCGCGACGTCGTTCTGCGTAGCGGTCAGCGTCACAGCGGTGCCGTTGACCGTGAAGCTCTTCTCGCCGGAGGAGCCGGGAACCGACACCTGAGTGCCGAAAATCGCCGTCTCGCCGGCCCCGGTGACGGCGATGCTGCCGTTCACGTTCGCGGCGGAGCGAATCTGCAACTTATCGCCGTCGGCAACGGCCTCAAACTTGCCAGCGGCATCCGCATCGGCCGCTATGGCGTCGTTGATCTTCGTGACAGCCTTGGCGAGGGTGTCCTCGGCCGTAGTCAGCGTAACATCGACGGAGCCGCCGTCGAAAGCGATGGTGAGAGCCGCGTCGCCGCTTGGCGTAGCGTAGTCGGCTGCCGCCGTATAGGTCGCCTTTGCTGCCGTCGTGGGGGCCGCATAGGCCGCCGAGGTTTTCACCGTTGTCTGGGAGCCGCCGACATCCACCGAGTTCAGCGCGACGTTGACGGGGGTCGTACCCACCGATCCGCCGGAGAAGGTAAGATTGCTTACCGAGTCCAGGCTGATCGTCGAGGGATCGAGCGTGACCGACTTGCCCTGGAACGACTTATCGCTTCGCGCCTGGCGAATGTTCGCCTGCATCGACTCGATGTTCTTGGTGATCGCCTTCATGCCGTTGTCGGCGGCTTCGAGCGTCTTGATGCCGTTCGACATGCCGTCGAGCAGCGAGGACAGACCGGACGCGCGGTTATTCAGCGAGGAGGCGGTGAAGAAGTTCGCCGGATTGTCGAGTGCCGAGTTGACCTTCTTGCCGGTCGCAAGGCGATTCTGAAGCGTCGCCTGCATCGACGTGGTGCTTTGGAGCGCGAGCAGGTTGTTGCGAACCGCGCTCGAAATAACGGTACCAGCCATAGTCCAAACCTTTCTGGTTTGTTGCCTCTCGGCACGCCTTCATCCTGAAGACGCTGCAGATGATGCCCGGACAGGTACAAACGAGAGGTAAAGAGGCGGGGCGGCCGAGCGGCGAGGTGAATGGATGGTTCAGCCGATATGCGAGAGGCCGTGATCGGTCCCGCTCACCTGCCGGAGCGGGGAGCACGGTGCTGCGGCCGGAGCCGCCAACGCGGAAAACCCGCAGGCGCGTGCGCCTCGGGCAAAACCTTCAGGGATTGGTAAGCAGGCGCGCTTAGACGAACCTGCTCAGTCGATAGCGCTCCTCGGGAGCCGCGTCGGCCTCGAGCAGCTCACGGGAGTAGGCACGGATCCGCAGAAGCGCCTGGTCGGGCACCTGGCGGAGAACCTCTCCGGATTCCTCGCTGATCGTCTGGAAGACGAGGTCCTGCGTCTGCGCATCGATGGTGACGTTTCGTGAGACGTCAGCGATCGAGCCGGCCTCGGGCCTGCTCTTCTCGGGAGACGGCTTTTCTGGTGCGCCGCCCTGTTGGACGGTCGCTTGGGCCGGTAGCTCGGTCCTGACGGAATCCGGCGGAGGCGGCGCGCTGATGCGTGGCGCGTCTCCCAGGACCGGCAAGACGGAAGCTCTGGCGCTCGAAACCACTTCCATGGTCGAACATCCATGTTGACGCAGCCTTCTGCTGCATCCTCCGTCATACGCCCGGGCGCTGAATCACAGGTTTAAACGTGAGGTTAATTTTCGGATCGGTCAGTTCGTCAAATATGACTATACAGGGCGCGGGTTAAAAACGCCCTGAGAAGACGAGCGGCGAGGCCGCCTGCGGCGCGGGAGCGGAACGGCTCGGCAGGGCATAGACGTTCGGCCGCGCCTCCTTCTGGACCGCCTCGGACAGGCCGCGGATCAGCCCTTCGGCAACGGCGCGCGCGGTTGCGATCACCGTCTGGTTGCGGCTGATCACGCGCTCGAAGGCCGCCTGGCGCTCACGAAACCGTCGTAGCCCTTCAGGCGAATGCCGGGCGAGCGCGACGACATTCGCCTTCGCGCGCTGGAGATGGAGCACATAGGCGGCGGAGAGCTCTCCCTTCCGCTTCTCCTCGGCGAGCCCGTCGCGGATGCGGCCGGCCCCGATCAGTGCGGTCTCCGCCTCTAGGGCTCCTTCGAGCTCCTCCAGCGCCGCCGTGAGGGCCGCGAGGAGGCGCTCGGCATCCTCGCGCGTGGCAACCTGCCGGTTGAGCGTGTCAGCGGGAGCCGGCATCGGCTGCTCCTTCCTGCATCTGCAGCAT
This sequence comes from Pseudomonadota bacterium, assembly GCA_023423995.1. Lineage (GTDB taxonomy): Bacteria > Pseudomonadota > Alphaproteobacteria > Rhizobiales > Beijerinckiaceae > Enterovirga. The sequence continues at coordinate 25,190 of JAFAEL010000231.1, forward strand.
CTGCCGGTAGATCTGGTCGGCAATGCCGAGCCCACCGGTCTTCACGATGCTGCCGGCATATTCCTTGGCGAGCATCGAGCGGTACACGCCGCCGCCCGTGCCGTTGTCACCCAGAGGGCCATCCTGCCCGGCTCCTTCGGTCAGCCGGTCCATCGTCTGCTCGAGGAACATCGTCTCGAAATCCTCGGCAGTCTTGCGGGTCCTGCCGAGATGCGCCGCCTCGGAAGCGGATTCGGCGATCCCCTTAACGGCGTTCGCCGCAAGAGAAAGCCCCAGCATGGCAAGCGGTGCCACCATCACATCACCTCGATATCGGCCTGAAGCGCGCCGGCCGCCTTGATGGCCTGCAGGATGGAGATCAGGTCGCGCGGCCCGATCCCGAGTGCGTTGAGTCCGTCGACGAGTTCGCGCAGCGTCACTCCCTCCCGGACGATGGCGAGCTTGTTCTTGTCGCCGGTATCGACCTTCAGGCTGGTCCGGGGCACGACCACGGTCTCGCCGTCGGAGAACGGCTCCGGCTGGCTCACCTCGGGCCGCTCGGAGATGGTCACCGTCAGGTTGCCCTGCGCCACGGCGACCTGGGAGACGCGCACGTCCCGCCCCATCACGATGATTCCCGAACGCTCATCGACCACGATGCGGGCGGTCTGGTCGGGCTCGATCTTCAGCTGCTCGATCTCCGTGAGGAGCTGGATCATGTTGCCCCGGTATTTCGGGGGAATGTTGAGCGTGATGGTGGCCGGATCGGTCGGCTCGGCCGTATCCGCGCCGAGGAAGTCGTTGATCGAGGCGGCGATCCGCTTCGCCGTGGTGAAATCGGGGTTCCGCAGGGACAGCCGGAGCGAGCGCTGCGCGTTCAGCTTGAACTCGACCTCGCGCTCGATGACGGCGCCGTTGGCGATCCGCCCGACGGTCGGCACGCCGCGCGTGATCTTCGCCGCGTCTCCCTCTGCCTGGAACCCGGAGATCGTGAGCGAGCCCTGGCTCACCGCATAGACCTCGCCGTCGGCGCCGAGCAGCGGCGTGACGAGGAGCGTGCCGCCCTGCAGCGACTTCGAATCCCCGAGCGCGGAGACGGTTACGTCCAGGCGGGTGCCCTGGGTCGCGAAGGCCGGGAGGCTCGCCGTGACCATCACGGCGGCGACATTCGCCGTCCGCAGCGTAGCGCCGCGGGTGTTGACGCCCAGCCGCTCCAGCATCGCCGTGAGGGACTGCTTGGTGAAGGGGGCGTTGTTCAGCGTGTCCCCGGTGCCGTTCAGGCCGACGACGAGCCCGTATCCGACGAGCTGGTTCTGGCGCACGCCCTCGACCTGCGCGAGGTCCTTGATGCGGGACAGCGCAGCCGCGGGCGCGCTCGTCGCCGCCCAACCGACGACGGCCGCGACGAGAAGAAGAGACGGGAAGGAGCGCTTCAGGAGGCGGGGCAGCATGGCGGGCCAGTTTGTTGCCATCGCTCGTGCGAGCCGCGTGCCAGCCCCGAGGGTAGACCTAACTCCTTGATCTACCTCGTAATGCGTAGCCGACGACCCGCCGATAGCCCTATCCGGAGGGCGGGAATGACTAGCCAATTCGGCAAGTTCTGCCGGGCGCTTAAGAGCGTATTAACCATAGCGGCCCGAACTTCCCGGCCTGAGAGAAGGGCCCGGAGCCAAGCCGACCATGCGCATCGATCCGCGTTTCGCGGCTTCCGCGATCACGCCCTCGATCCGCTCGGGCCAGGCATCGGGAACCAAGTTCAAGCTCGACGAGGGCGGGAAGGCGCACGCCGCTGCGACGCACGGCGCTGCATCGCTTGCGACGCTTGACGCCATCCTCCAGCTGCAATCGGAAGAGGACCCCGCCGAACGCCGGCGACGCTCGGCTCGCCGCGGCCACGATCTTCTCGACGGCCTCGACAGGCTCAAGGCCGCCCTCCTCGCCGGATCGGTGCCGGCCGCGGAACTGGGCCGGATCGCCAGATCTCTCGCCGATGCCGGATCGAGCGGCGACCCGCAGCTCGACGGCATCGTCGCCCAGATCGAGCTGCGCGCCAGGGTCGAGCTCGCAAAGCTCGGGCGAGCCGAGTTCACCTGAGCGGGTGAGCGCGCAACCGAGACAATCGTCGGATGTGGCCCTTGGCCCCAGCGGATTGACCCGACCGGGGATGTTGGGACAGTTTCCTTAGCAACGAGATGCGGTCGACGAGCCGCGTCCCGGGCGCTTGCGCCCGATGATCCGGCCCGGATCGTAGAGGAAACACCGGTCCGCCAGGCCTCGTTGCTCGGTCAATACTCCGACCGTCTGCAGCGGGATCCGGCGTGCCTGCCCATCGAGGTCGCGGCGTTTGAACCTGAGCCTGTTCGTCCAGCAGATCCTGAACGGCCTCACGCTCGGGAGCGTCTATGCGCTCGTGGCGCTCGGCCTGACGCTGGTCTACGGCATCCTGCACATCCCGAACTTCTCGCACGGCGCGCTCTTCATGGCGGGCGCCTATGCGGCGTTCTTCTTCGTCGGGTCCCTCGGGGCTAACTACTGGGTCGCCCTCGCCGGCGCGGCCGCCGTGACGGCCGCGATCGCGGTGCTGTCCGAGCGCCTGGTCTTCTCCCGATTACGGGACTCGCCTCCGCTCCACGACATGATCGCGGCGATTGGCCTTCTCCTGTTCATCGAGGCGGTCGCGCACGCGATCTGGGGCGCCGATTTCCGCCGCCTCGCTCCACCCTATCCCGGGATCATGCGGATCGCCGGAACGGTGCTGCCGATCCAGCGCGCGCTCATCATCGCGGGAGCGATCGGCCTGATGATCGCGCTGCACCTGTTTCTGAAGCGCACGACCACCGGATCCACCATCGTGGCGATGGCGCAGAACCGGGAGGGGGCGTCGCTGGTCGGTATCGACCTCACGCGGGTGTCGATCATCACCTTCGCGATCTCGGGTGCGCTGGCGGCCATCGCGGCCGTGCTCTTTGCGCCGATCAACCTGATCTCGCCCGCGATGGGCAACCTCGTGATCCTGAAGGCCTTCGTGATCATCATCCTGGGCGGGATGGGCTCGGTTCCCGGCGCGATCCTCGGCGGCATGATCATCGGCTTCGCCGAGAGCTTCGGGGCCTTCTACATCTCGACGGACCTGAAGGACATCATCGCCTTCGCGCTGCTCGTCGCGATCCTGTCGCTCCGGCCCCAGGGCCTGTTCCCGGCGCCCGCACGATGACCCGAATGCTGTCCCCCCGCGTGATAGCCCTGGTCGGGCTGGCACTGGCCATCGTCTATCCGCTCGTCGTTCCGAACGACTACTTCATCTATGTCATGGCGCTCGCGTTCATCTTCGCGATCGCCACGATCGGCCTGAACCTCATCCTCGGCTATACGGGCCAGCTCAACCTCGCCCATGCCGGGTTCATGGCGATCGGGGCCTACACGCTCGGCCTGCTCACGGTCGATTACGGCGTGCCGTTCTGGCTCGCCCTCTTCCTGTCCGGCACCGTGGCCGCTGCCTTCGGTCTCCTGGCCGGGCTGGTCTCGCTGCGGCTCCGCGCCGATTACTTCGCGATCTTCACCCTCTGCGTCGGGCTCATCATCTGGCTTGTCATCGAGAAGTGGGACGCGCTGACCCATGGCGTGGTCGGCGTCATCGGCATCCCGGCCCCCTCCCCGATCGGCCCGATCCGGTTCGATACCCCGCTGGCGAACTACTACCTCGTCCTCGCCTTCCTGGTGCTCGCGCTCTTCGTCATGGACCGGATCGTCCACTCGCTGCTCGGGCGCGCCTTCGTGGCGATCCGCAACGGCGAGGGACTGGCGGAGGCGCTCGGCATCCCGCTGATGCGGACCAAGGTGACGTCCTTCGTCATCTCGACCGCCTATGCGGGCTATGCGGGCGGCCTCTATGCCGGGTTCGTGCGCTTCATCGGCCCGCAGATCGCGAGCGAGGCGAACGCCTTCGACATGATCGCCTTCATCCTGGTGGGCGGGCTCGGCACCCTGTCCGGCCCGGTGCTGGGTGCGATCGCCCTCACCTGGGCGACGCAATCGCTGCAATTCCTGCAGGATTACCGCCTCCTGGTGTTCGGGCCGCTGCTGATCGTGCTCGTCATGTTCCTGCCGAAGGGCATCATCGGAACCCTCAAGGCCCGGCAGGCACGACAGGCGGCAGCCCACGCGGCGGCCGAGCGCGCCGCACTCGGAAAGGTGGAGACCCGGTCGCACGAGACGGACAGGAGCCCCGCGCATGCTTGAGGTCCGCGGGCTCACCAAGCGGTTCGGCGGCCTCGCCGCCGTGAAGGACGTGTCGACCAGCTTCGAGCGCGGCAGGATCACCGCCGTGATCGGCCCGAACGGCGCCGGCAAGACGACCTTCTTCAACCTTTGCGCCGGAACGCACCGGCCGACCGAAGGTCAGGTGCTCCTCGACGGCCAGGACATCACCGGGATGCGGCCCGACAGGATCGCGCATCTCGGGATCGCGCGGACGTTCCAGACGACGACCCTGTTCGAGGATGCCAGCGTCCTCGACAACCTGATCGTCGGCCACCGCCTCCGCACGAGCTCGACCTTGCTCGACGTCGTGCTGAACACGAAGCGGCTGCAGGCCGACGAGCGGGAGTGCCGGGCGAAGGCCGAGGAGGCGCTCCACTTCGTCGGCCTCGAGCACGCGGCCATGCGGGTGGTGGCCGATATCAGCCAGGAGGAGAAGAAGCGCGTCGCCTTCGCGCTCGCGCTTGCGACCGAGCCGCGCATCGTCCTCCTCGACGAGCCGGCGGGCGGCGTGAACCCCGACGAGACCGAAGGCCTCGCCCGCCTCATCCGCAAGATGGCGGAGAGCGGGCTCACGGTCGGGCTGATCGAGCACAAGATGGGGATGATCATGGGGCTCGCCGACCGCATCGTGGTGCTGGATCACGGCGAGAAGATCTCGGAGGGAACGCCGGCGGAGGTGTCGCGCGATCCGAAGGTGATCGAGGCTTATCTCGGGGCTGACTATGCTGCGGTGTGAGGGCGCGACACTCGATTACGGCAGCTACCGGGCGCTGTCCGGCGTCTCGATCCATGTCGACAAGGGCGAGCTCGTCGTCATGCTCGGCGCGAACGGGGCCGGCAAGTCGAGCCTGTTCCTGGCGATCAGCGGCCTGCGCCGGCTGAAGGCGGGCTCCATCCGGCTCGGGGAGCACGAGCTCGCCGGCCGCAAGCCGTCGCAGATCGTCGCCGACGGCCTCGTGCATTGCCCGGAGGGACGGAAGCTCTTCCCGGGCATGTCGGTGCTCAAGAACCTGATGCTCGGCGCCTATGTGCACCGGAGCGACCCGGAGGGTTCGAAGCCGATTCTCGAACACGTCTTCGAGATGTTTCCGATCCTGCGGGAGAAGCAGCATGACACTGCCGGTTCGCTTTCCGGCGGACAGCAGCAGATGGTCGCGATCGGCCGGGCCCTGATGGGGCGGCCGAAGGTCCTTCTCCTCGACGAGCCCTCGCTCGGCCTCGCGCCGCTCGTGGTGAAGCAGGTGCTCGCCGCCGTGAAGGCCATCAACGAGGCGGGAACGACGGTGCTGCTCGCCGAGCAGAACGCCTTCGCGGCGCTGAAGATCGCGCACCGGGCCTATGTCATCGAGAACGGCCGGATCGTCATGGAGGGGAACCCGGATGCGCTCCTCGGCGACGAGCGTATCCGCAAGGCGTACATTGGGGCGTGAGTGCGCTCCGGGCGTCATGGCCGGGCTTGTCCCGGCCACCCCGGTCGGAGGCGCTCCAAACGATCGGGGTCACCGGAAAAGCCGGTGATGACACCGTAGAGCGAAGATAAACGACGGAGAGGAAACGATGAACGCAACGAGGCGCACCATTCTTGCCGGCACGGCCGGCGCTGCGATGCTCGCCATGTCGGGCGCCGCCTTCGCCCAGCAGGAGACCCTCACGATCGGCTGGACGGGCCCGCTCTCGGGTGGCGCCGCCCTCTACGGCAAGAACACGCTGTCGGGCCTCGAACTCGCCGCGAAGGAGATCAACGACGGCGGGGGCCTCGAGGTCGGCGGCAAGAAGTACAAGATCGAGATCGTCGCGCTGGACGACAAGTATTCGCCCTCGGAAGCGGCCGTGAACGCCAAGCGCCTGCGCTCGCAGTACAAGGCGCCGATCGTGTTTTGCCCGCATTCGGGCGGCAACTTCGCCATGCAGGCCTTCAACGAGCAGGACGGCTTCATCATCGGCGCCTATACGAGCGTGCCGCAGATGACCGAGCGCGGCAACAAGCTGACGCTCCGCATCCCGCCTTCCTTCGCCGGCAACATCCCGCCCTTCACCAATGTCACGATGGAGCAGTTCGGCAAAAAGCTCGGCATGGCCGGCGCCGACCACGATTACGCCAAGGCCTGGGC
>JAFAEL010000248.1 GCA_023423995.1 Pseudomonadota bacterium
AGCCGGGATTGCCGACTTGGGCCGCCCGGGGTGCCGGTGCGTGACGCCGACCTCCCCGGACCACCGTTCCCGACCCGCATGAGCCACGCTGCGCACACGCCCCTCTGTGGGCCGGGACAGACAACGATATAGGATAATATTCAGTGATTGTCAAGTGGGCCCGGCCCGACGACCGCGCCCGGCCCTACTGGATGACGAACAGGTAGGGCAGCGGCTCCGGCTGCACCTCGGCGGCGATCACCTCGATCCGCGCAAGAGCCCGGTCCAGCGATACCTGCAGATGCCAGCGCAACCGCTCGGCCGCGACGGCGATCCGGCCTGATTCCAGCGCCTGCAGCACCTCCAGGTGCTCCGGCAGGAACGGCTCGGAGACGTAGAGGGCCGGCATCCAGCGATACAGGAACCGGTGCGCGACGAGGAGCGACTGGTAGGAGTGGAGCGCCTCCATCAGGGTTTGCTGGCCGCAATAGCCGAGGAGGCCGACATGAAGGTCGTTCTCGAGCCCGTCGAGATCGGCGCCCGTCAGTTCCGCCCGTTCCATCGCGCCGGTCAGCGATGCCAGCGCCTCACCGATCCGCTCACCGGGGATGAACGGCGCCGCCTTCTCCAGGGCCAGCGGCTCCAGCGTCCAGCGCATCTCGTAGAGCTCGGCGACGTGGTCCCGCGTCAGGGCTGGAGCATACCAGTGCGAGCGCTCGTCCTTGCGGATCAGCCCGCGCTGGTTCAGCCGCGCGATGACGTCCCGGGCGATCGTCCGGCTCACGCCGTAATGCTTGGCGATCTCGGTCTCGACGACGCGCCAGCTCCCGTAGGCCGTCCGCGAGACGATGCTCGATTCGATATCGGCATAGATCCGCTCCCAGCCGGCGGCAGGGGAAAGCTGGATGGGGCCCGGCGCCTCGGGCACGGCCTCGCCGGAGCCGCCCAGGTCCGTCACGAGATAGCCGCGCGCGTTGTCCCGCGAGAGCAAGCCCGCCCGCTCCAGCGCGACGAGCGCCTGTCGCGCGGGCGCGCGGCTGATGCCGAACTCTGCCGCGACCCGGGATTCGAGCAGGCGCGTACCGCCCGCGATCGCCCCTGCCCTGATCCGCCATTCGAGGATCTCGGCAGCCTGGTCATGGAGCCGCCCGGTTCCACCCGTCCGGGCGGAGGTGGGGTCGGCGCCGTCCGATGCGATCTGGGACATTAGCTCAAATCTAGCCTAAGTCTAACGGACCTGCCCAGCGCTGTATTTGTCAACCTACCAACATGTCACATGAACAATCTTCACTAACCTGATCATGATAAATCGCTGGACGGTGTATACCTGGGACGCCCTGCAGGTCCGCTCCGGCCAAGGTCAGATGATTGCGCCGCTTGCGCCGCGTGCTCCGATGGCGGAAGCAGCGCAGGTCGTCACGGAACGATCGAGGAGCTGGCTTGAGCCCCACCGCATCCTACCGAGCAGCCGGCCTGCGCGAGCCCGCCGAGATCATCGTCGATCGCTGGGGCGTGCCGCATATCCGGGCCGCCTCGCGGCGCGACCTCTTCTTCGCGCAGGGCTTCAACGCGGCGCGCGACCGCCTCTGGCAGATCGACCTGTGGCGCAAGCGCGGCCTCGGCCTGCTGGCGGCGGATTTCGGGCCCGGCTACCTGGAGCAGGATCGCGCGGCGCGCCTGTTCCTCTACCGGCGCGACATGGCGGCCGAATGGGCCGCCTATGGCGTGCCGGACCTGCGGGAGATCACCCAGGCCTTCGTGGACGGGATCAACGCCTTCGTGACGCTCGCGGAAGCCGATTCCGCTCTGATGCCGCCGGAATTCGCCGCGATGGGCACCCGCCCCGCCCGCTGGGCGGCCGACGACGTCGTGCGAATCCGCTCGCACGCGCTCGTCGCGAACGTGCTGTCCGAGGCCCTGCGCGCGCAGGTGATGGCGCGTGCCGATCTCGAGACCGACCTCGCCCGCCGCTCCATCGATCCGCCGCACGACGTGCAGGTCCCGGAGGGTCTCGATCCGGCCGACATCACGGCCGAGGTGCTGGACGACTTCAAGCTCGCCACCGCGCCCGTGACATTCTCGCCCGAGCGGCTGCGCGCGACGCTGGCGGAGGGGTCGCGTTGGCGCAAGGTGGACGAGCTCGGCACCGTCACGCTCGATCCCTCCGCCCCGGAGGACGGCTCCAACAACTGGGCCGTCGCTGGATCGCGCACGGCGACGGGGAGGCCGATCCTCGGCAGCGACCCGCACCGCACCTACGCTCTGCCGTCCCTGCGCTACGTCGTCCACCTGACCGCACCGGGCATGGACCTCATCGGCACGGGCGAGCCCGTGCTGCCCGGCATATCCTTCGGGCATAACGGCCATTCCGCCTTCGCGATGACCATCTTCCCGGCCGACCAGGAGGACCTGGTCGTCTACGAAACCGACCCGGCCGATCCGGAGCGCTACCGCTACGGCGAGGATTGGGAGCGGATGCGGACGATCACGGAGACGATCCCCGTCAGGGGGGCGCCCGACCAGGAGGTGCGGCTCGCTTTTACGCGCCACGGCCCCGTGGTGCACGAGGCGCCATCACGGCATCGCGCCTTCGCGGTCCGGACTGTTTGGCTGGAGCCCGGCAGCGCCGCCTACCTGGCGAGCGTCGGCTCCATGGAGGCCCGCAGCCCCGAGGCCTTCGAGAGCGCGATCCGGCGCTGGAGCGTGCCGCCCGCGAACCAAGTCTATGCCGACGTCTCCGGCAATATCGGCTGGTACGCCTCCGCGAAGGTGCCGCGGCGCCCGGCCCATGACGGGCTGCTGCCGGTGCCGGGCGACGGCCGCTTCGAGTGGAGCGGCTTCCACGATCCGTCCGAGCTGCCGCGCATCGTGAATCCCGCCTCCGGCTTCGTGGCGACCGCGAACGAGATGAACCTTCCCGAGGGTTTTCCGGCCGAGGAGGTGAAGCTCGGCTACGAGTGGTTCGAATATTCGCGCGCGCACCGGATCAGGCAGGTGCTGGGGGCGGACGAGGCGCACACGGTGGACGCCTCCATGCGCCTCCAGACGGACGACCTGTCGCTGCCGGCCCTGCGCGTCCTGCGCCTGCTCGGGGACGTGCCGCGCGGCGGCGGCGCGGCGACCGGGCTCGAACTCCTCGCCGGCTGGGACGGACACCTGCACGAGGGCAGCGCGGCCGCGGCCCTGTTCGAGGTCTGGTGGACGAAGCACCTGAAGCCCGCCCTGCTCGCCCGCGCGGCGCCGGATGCGGGAACACGCGCGCTGCTGCCGCCGGGCGATCACGAGACGCTGCTCGCAGCCCTGGAGCGGCCCGGCTCGCGGCCCTGGGTGCGCGACGAGGAGGACCGGGCATCGCTCCTCGCCGAGACGCTCGCGGCCGCCTTTGCGTCCTGCACGAAGCGCCTCGGCGCAGAACCGGCAGCGTGGCGCTGGGGCGACCTGCATCACGGCTATTTCGAGCATCCGCTGAGCGCGGGCGTCCCGGGCGCCACGCAATGGCGCGATGTCGGCCCGTTGCCGAAGGGCGGCTCCGGCTCGACCGTGATGAACACGCGCTACCGGGCGACCGATTTCCGCGCGATCGCAGGCGCGTCCTTCCGCATGGTGCTGGACGTCGGCGACTGGGACCGCAGCCGCTTCATCAACACGCCCGGCCAGTCCGGCGACCCGCGCTCGCCGCATTACGACGACCTCGCGCCGCTCTGGGCCGAACGCCGCTACCTGCCGCTCGTCTATTCCCGCGAGGCGGTGGACGAGGCGGCGGAGCTGCGCATCGCGCTCATGCCCGATTGAGCTTCCGAGGATTGCCCTCTCCGGCGCGGGCCTGCAGGATCGCGCCGAACCACGATCAACCCGATCCCCGCGGCCGTCCGGCCCGCCAGCACGAGACCACGATGTCAGCAGCTCTCTCAGTCAGCCCGGACCAGGATCTCCTGTTCGAGATGAAGGACGGCATCGCCACGGTGACGTTCAACCGGCCGCAGGCCCGCAACGCGCTGACCTTCGCGATGTACGAGCGCCTTGCGGAGATCTGCGGCGAGCTGAACGACGACCCGTCCGCGCGGGCGCTGATCATCACGGGCGCCGGCGGCAAGGCCTTCGCGTCGGGCACGGACATCAACCAGTTCCGCGCCTTCAAGACGCCCGAGGACGCGCTCGAATACGAGTCGCGCATCGACCGCATCCTGTCCGCCGTCGAGGCCTGCCGGGTGCCGACGATCGCGGCGATCCCGGGCTTCTGCACGGGCGGCGGCGCCGGCATCGCGGCCTGCTGCGACATCCGCATCGCAACGGCCGACGGCAAGTTCGGCTTTCCCATCGCACGCACGCTCGGCAATTGCCTCGCCATGTCGAATATCGGCCGCCTGATCGGCCTGATCGGCCCGGCCCGCGTGAAGGAGATCATCTTCACGGCACGCCTCGTCGGCGCCGAGGAGGCGCAGGCGATCGGGCTGTTTTCCGAGATCCTGCCCGACGCCGACGCTCTTGCGGCGCGGGCCGAGGAACTCGCCCGCACGATCGCGGGCCACGCCCCGCTCACGCTCCGCTCCACCAAGGAGGCCGTGCGCCGGCTCGGCAACCACGGCTCCCGCGAGGAGGGCGAGGACCTGATCCTCATGTGCTACATGAGCCAGGATTTCCGGGAGGGCATGGACGCCTTCCTCAACAAGCGCCCGCCCGTCTGGAAGGGCGAGTAACGCGGCACGGGTCAGGGACGAGAACGAGAATGGGCCCGCTTGCCGGCTTGAAAGTGGTCGACCTCACGCACGTCATGGCAGGGCCGACCTGCACCATGATGCTGGCCGACATGGGTGCGGACGTCATCAAGGTCGAGAAGAGCCCGACCGGCGACGACACGCGCCTCTCCGTGCCGCCCAAGGTCGGCGACCAGGCGGCCTCCTTCATGATGATGAACCGCAACAAGCGGGGCATCGTGCTGGACCTCAAGAAGCCGGGCGGCGCGGAGGTGCTGCGCCGCCTCGTCCGCAGCGCGGACGTGCTGGTGGAGAATTTCGGGCCGGACGTGATGGAGCGCCTGGGCTTCGGCTACGAGGCCATGAAGGCCGAGAACCCTGCCCTTATCTATTGCTCGCTCTCGGGCTTCGGCCGGACCGGTCCCTATCGCCACCGCCGCGGCTTCGACCTCGTCGCGCAGGCGATGAGCGGCATCATGACCTTCACGGGCGACGGCCCGGACAGCCCGCCCGCGAAATGCGGGCCGCCGCTCTCCGACATCACGGCCGGCATCCTGGCCGCCCTCGGGATTTCGGCCGCCTATGCGCATCGCCTGAAGACGGGCGAGGGCCAGTGGGTGGAGACCTCGCTGTTCGAGGCTGCCCTCGTCCAGACCTACTGGCAATCCGCCATCGCGCTCGCGACCGGCGAGGCGCCGCGCGCCATGGGCTCGGCGCACCCCCTGAACGCGCCCTACCAGGCCTTCCAGGCCTCCGACGGCTGGATCGTGGTCGGCGGCGCGAACCAGAAGAACTTCGTCCGCACCCTGGAGGCGCTCGGCGCGCCGGAGCTCGCGACCGATCCGCGCTTCGCCAGCAACGCGGCCCGGATGGCGAACCTCGCCGTGCTGGAAGAGGAGCTGTCCTCCCGGTTCCGGACGGCGCCTGCCGCGCATTGGCTCGAGTTGCTGGAGGGAGCGGGCGTGCCCTGCGGGCCCGTCAACGACATGCTCCAGGCGCTCAACGATCCCCAGACGATCGCGCGCGAGATGGTGGTGGAGGTGCAGCACCCGACCGCCGGCCCCGTGAAGGCGCTCGGCCTGCCGATCAAGTTCTCCTCGACGCCGGGCGGCGTCAGGAAGGCGGCGCCGCTCCTCGGCGAGGACACGCGCGCCGTGCTGAGCCAGTACGGCTTCTCGGATGCGGAGATCGCGGCCTTCGAGGCCGAGGGCGCGGTCACGAGTTCCGGGGCGGCCCCGGCAGCTTCGTCCCGCTGACCTGCGCATAGAGCCGGGCGACGGAGGAATCGTCGTCCCGGCCCATGCCGGAGGCGGCCGTCATCAGGAACATCTGCAGCGCGGCCGCCGCCATCGGGACCGGGAACTTCGCCCCGTGCGCCATGTCGTGCACGATGCCGAGGTCCTTCACGAAGATCTCGACGGAGCTGAGCGGCGTGTAGTCGCCCGCAAGGACATGCGGGATGCGGTTCTCGAACATCCAGGACGTGCCCGCCGAGGCGGAAATCACCTCGTAGACGCGGGCGATGTCGAGCCCCTGCCTGGCCGCAAAGGCGATCGCCTCGCAGGCGGCCGCGATATGCACGCCGGCCAGGAGCTGGTTGACCATCTTGAAGGCGGCGCCCTGGCCCGGCTCCGAGCCGAGCTCGTAGATCTTCGCGGCCATCGCGTTCAGGGCCGGACGGGCGGCCGCGAAGGCCGCCTGGCTGCCCGAGGCCAGGAAAGTGAGCGCGCCTTCTGCAGCCCGCTTCGCGCCGCCGCTCATCGGGGCGTCGAGATAGAGGCAGCCGGCCGCCTCGACGCGCGCGGCGAGCCCGCGCACCACCTCCGGGTCCATGGTGGCGCAGGAGATCACGACCGCGCCCGGCTTCATGGCCGCGACCGCGCCCTCGGGGCCGAACAGCACCGCTTCCGTCTGGGCCGCGTTCACGACCACGCAGACGACCACGTCGGCCCCCTCCGCGGCCGCGACAGGCGTCGCCGCGCCCGAGCCGCCGGCCTTCGCGAAGGCCTCCAGGTTGGCCGGCACCACGTCGCAGCCATGGACCTCGAAGCCCGCCCGCAGCAGCGACTGCGCCATCCCGAGCCCCATCGAGCCGAGCCCGATCACGGCCGCGCGGGCCGGAGCCCCGCCGCCCATCCCCACGCCGTCTGTCATCCGAGACGCTCCCAGGCCTTCAGGAAGAAATCGTCCGTGCCGAAATTGCCGGATTTCAGCGCCAGCGCGAGGGGCCGGCGTCCGGCCCCCTCCAGGGTGGCGGTCCAGGGCACGCCCGGATCGATCTCCGGGCCGATCTGGAGCCCGGAGACGCCGAGCGCCCGCACGACGGCGCCCGAGGTCTCGCCGCCGGCGACGATGAGCTGGCCGAACCCGTTCGCGACGAGCCCCTGCGCGATGCGGGCGAGCGCGGCCTCGATCATCTCGCCTGCCCCGGCCACTCCATAGGCGGCCTGGGCGGCCCGGACTTCCTCCGGGTCCGCCGTGGCGTAGACGAGGATCGGATCGTGCTGCTCCGCCGCCCAGGCCAGCACCCGGCCGGGGATGTCCTCCCCGGATGCGAGGTCCGCCGCCTCGATCCGGAAGCTCGGATGCCGCTCCCGCATGAGGGCGACCTGCCGGCGGGTGGCGGCCGAGCAGCTCCCGGCGATGACGGCCCGCCGCCCGCCCGTGGCGGGCAGCGCATCCGCGGCCGCTCCCGCCGCCACGCCCGAGACATTCGGGCCGAGGCCGAGCGCGAGGCCCGAACCCGCCGTGACCAGGGGAAGGTCGGCGCAGGCCGCGCCGAGCGCCAGGAGATCGGCATCGTCCAGGGCGTCCAGGACCGCGTAGGAT
>JAFAEL010000055.1 GCA_023423995.1 Pseudomonadota bacterium
TATCGGGGCGATGGCGCGCCACCGCGAGGTCGGCGAGTCGCCGCTGGTCCGGGAGCGCTTGCCGCTGCTCGCGGCGGCGATGCCCCACATCGCCCACCCGGCGATCCGGAACCGCGGAACGATCGGCGGCTCGGTCGCGCTGGGCGACCCGGCGACCGAATGGCCGGCCTGCTGCCTGGCCCTCGACGCCACAATGGTGGTCCGCGCCCAGGGCGGGGAGAGACGCGTTCCGGCGGCCGAGTTCTTCCAGGGGCTCTATGCGACCGCGGTCGGGCCCGACGAAATCCTCGTCGCGATCGAGATCCCCGTCCCGTCCTCCGGCGCGGTCTGGGGCTTCGACGAACTCGCGCGGCGGTGCGGCGACTACGCGCTCGCCGGGCTTGCGGCCACCGCGCGGAGCGAAGGCGGGAGGCTGGCCGATGTCAGGCTCGCCTTCTTCGGCGTCGCAGACCGTCCGGTTCTCGGGAGCGCGGCAGCGGCGGCCCTTCAGGCCGGGGACATCAAGGCCGCGCAGGCCGCGCTCGGCGACGAGATCAACCCGCCCGACGACATCGCCGTGAAGGGCGCGACGCGGCTGCACCTCGCCCGCGTGCTCCTCGGCCGCGTTGCCGGCCGCATGATGGAGGCCGCCGGTGGAGCGTGAACGCGAGATCTCCTTTCGGCTGAACGGGCATCCTGTCAGCTGCCGCGCCGCGGCCCGGACCCACCTCGGCGACCTGCTGCGGACGGAGTTCGGCTTCACGGGCGTCCATATCGGCTGCGAGCACGGGGTTTGCGGCGCCTGCACGATCCTGGTGGACGGCCGGGCAATCCGCTCCTGCCTGATGCTTGCGGTCCAGGCCGACGGGGCCGTCGTCGAAACGGTTGAGGGAATGACCGATAGCGGCCGCATCGCCGACCTCCAGGAGGCCTTCCACGCCCGGAACGCCCTCCAGTGCGGCTACTGCACGCCGGGCATGCTGGCGACCGCCTCCGAGTTGCTGGCGGAGAACGAGGCGCCCTCCCGCGAGGCGATCCGGGAGGCGATCTCCGGCAATTACTGCCGCTGCACGGGGTACCACGCGATCGTGGACGCGATCGCCACGACGGCTGAGGCTCGCCGGAAGGGCGATGCCGGCTGGGAGGCCGCCACGTGAGCGACACCGCGCTGACCTTCCTCGACCGGCCGAACAGCTATATCGGCCGCTCCGTCCCGCGCCCGAATGCGCGGCGCCTCCTCGAGGGCAAGGGCGTCTATGTCGACGACGTCGCGGCAGGGCGGCTGGCGCATGTCGCGTTCCTGCGCAGCCCGCTTGCCCATGCCCGCATCACCTCGCTCGACACGGAGGCGGCGAGGGCCATGCCTGGCGTCGTCGCGGTCGTCACCGGGGCGGAGCTCGCCAGCATCTGCTCGCCCTGGGTCGGGGTGCTGGGCCATTTCAAGGGCCTGAAATCTGCCCCGCAGCATGCGCTCGCCGTGGATCGCGTCACCTGGGTGGGCGAGCCCTTCTGCGCAATCGTGGCTCGCAGCCGGGCGGAGGCGGAGGACGCCTTGTCCGCCATTGCGGTCGAGTTCGACCCGCTGCCGGCCGTCGTCGACATGGAGACGGCGCTCGATCCAGCGACGCCGCTGATTCACGCCGAGCTCGGCGACAATCTCGCCTTCGACCGCACGCTCGATGTCGGCGACATCGAGGCCGCGTTCCGGGATGCGGCCGTGGTGGTCGAGGAGACGTTCCAATTCGGCCGGCATACGGGCGTGTGCCTGGAGCCGCGCGCGATCCTGGCAGACTGGTCGGCACCCGACGCGACCCTGACCGTGC
Source organism: Pseudomonadota bacterium (assembly GCA_023423995.1). Taxonomy (GTDB): domain Bacteria; phylum Pseudomonadota; class Alphaproteobacteria; order Rhizobiales; family Beijerinckiaceae; genus Enterovirga. Next base: position 1,803 of record JAFAEL010000055.1, read on the forward strand.
ATCACTCGTTCCAGGCTCCGCACATGATGCAGGACATCCTGTGCAAGCACCTCTCGCTGCCGGAGGGCTCGGTCAGGGTGATCTGCAAGGATGTCGGCGGCTCCTTCGGCATCAAGGTGCATATCTACCCGGACGAGATGGCCACCTGTGCCCTCTCCGTCATGCTGAAGCGGCCCGTGAAGTTCGTGGCCGACCGGCTAGAGAGCTTCACGAGCGACATCCATGCCCGCGACCATCGGGTGACGGCCCGCATGGCGTTCTCGGCCGAGGGCGACATCCTCGCGCTGGACATGGACGACCTGACTGGGATCGGCCCCTATTCGGTCTATCCCCGCACCAGCGCGGTCGAGGCGAACCAGGTCGTGAACCTGACCGGCGGCCCCTACCGCCACCAGCACTACCGGGCGCGCGCCCGTGTGGTCCTGCAGAACAAGGCGCCGACCTGCCAGTACCGGGCGGTGGGGCATCCGATCGCCACCATGGTGGCCGAGGGACTCGTCGACCTCGGGGCGGCGCGCCTCGGGCTCGATCCCCTGGCCGTGCGCGAGCGGAACGTCATCCCGGACGATGCCTATCCGTGCTCCGGCGTCTCGGGGATCAAGCTCGAGAAGCTCTCCCATCAGGCCGCGCTCGCGAAGCTCAAGAGCATGATGGATTACGACGCGCTCCGGTCCGAGCAGGCTGCCTTGCGCGAGAAGGGCATTCATCGCGGCATCGGGCTCGCGACCTTCATCGAGATCACCAATCCGTCCGCCGCATTCTACGGCGTCGGCGGCGCCCGCATTTCGTCCCAGGACGGCTGCACGATCCGGCTCGATCCGCAGGGCGGTGTCGTCGCCTCCGTCAGCGTCACCGAGCAGGGCCAGGGAACGGAAGGCATCATCGCGCAGATCGTCGCCACAGCGACGGGCGTGCCGATGGAGAAGGTGAAGGTCGTCTCCGGCGACACGCAGGCGACGCCCTATGGTGGCGGCACCTGGGCTTCGCGCGGCGCCGGCATCGGCGGCGAGGCCGCGTGGCAGGCCGGCAAGGCGCTCCGCGCCAACATCGTCGCCACGGCCGGGGCGATCCTTCAGGCGAAGCCGGAGACGCTCGACATCCGCGAGGGCGCCATCGTGGATGCCGCGACCGGGACGGAGCGCATGCCGCTCTCGGAACTCGGCCGCATCGTCTATTTTCGGCCAGACACCCTGCCCCCCGGCGTGCAGCCGGAATTCATGGTCACCCGGCACTACGTGCCGAAGGATTATCCCTTCGCCTTCACCAACGGCGTCCAGGGCTCCTATGTCGAGGTCGATGTCGAGACCGGTTTCGTGAAGCTCCTGCGCCACTGGTGCGTGGAGGATTGCGGCACGGTCCTGAACCCGCTCCTCGTCGACGAGCAGATCCGCGGCGGCATCGTGCAGGGGATCGGCGGGGCGCTATTCGAGCACTGCATCTATGACAGCGAGGGGCAGCTGCTGAACGGCTCGATGGCCGATTACCTCGTACCCATGGCGGGCGAGATGCCGGACATCGAGGTCGCGCACGTGGTCTCGCCGACAGCGTCCTCGGAGATCGGCGCGAAGGGTGCCGGCGAGGCCGGGACGGCGGGCGCACCGGCCGCGGTGGTGAACGCCATCAACGACGCCCTCCGGCCGTTCAACGCCCGGGTCGCCCGCCAGCCGGTGACGCCCGAGGTGATCCTCGAGGCGATGGGCGTGGTGTGATGGGTCCGGGCATAGCGATCCCTCTCCCGAGGTCATGGCCGGGCTCGACCCGGTCGCCTCGATGGGAAGAGGCACCACACATTCGAGAAGGCTTGCACTCCGTGCCGCGATGGCCGGGACAAGCCCGGCCATGACAACGAGCCATAAAGGGAGGACATAATGACCAGAGGCATCGACAGGCGCCGCCTGCTCGCCGGCACCACCCTGGCGCTGGCTGCGCCGGCCCTCCTGCGGAGCGCCTGGGCCCAGGGCTCCGGGCCGATCAAGATCGGCTTCCCGGTGCCGCTCACGGGTGCGTTCGGCGCCGAGGCGAACGATCAGGTTCGCGCTGCGCAGATCGCCGTCAAGGAATTCAACGAGACCGGAGGGTTCGAGGGCCGGATGGCCGAGCTCCTCGTGCGGGACGACAAGCTCAATCCTGGCGAGGCCGCCACCCGCACGCTCGAGTTGATCGAGAAGGACAAGGTCAACTTCATCGTCGGCGCACTCTCGGCGGCCGTTACGCTGTCGATCAACAACGTCGCTCGTGAGCGCGGCGTGATCTACAATTCGATCAGCCAGTCCGATGCCATCAACGAGGCCAAGGATTTCGGCCGCACCACCTTCCACGAGGCGCTGAACCCGCACATGACCGCCGGCGCGGTTGGCCGCTACGTCTTCCCGAAGGCGTCGGGAAAGAAGGTGGCCTTCCTCACCGCCGATTACGCCTATGGCCACGAGATGGTGCGCGGATTCCGCAAGGCCGGCGAGGCCAGCGGGATCGAGGTCGTGGCCGATATCCGCCACCCGATCGGTGCCTCCGACTACTCCGCCTTCCTGCCCCGTATCGCCGCGCTGAAGCCGGACGTCCTCTGCCTCTGCAATTTCGGCCGCGACCAGGTGGTCTCGATCCAGCAGGCCACCGAGTTCGGCCTCAAGCGCACCACCAAGCTCGTCGCGCCCGTGCTGCTCTTTACAGCCCGCAAGGCGGGGGGAGACGCATTCGAAGGAGTAGTCGGCGGAACATCCTATTACTGGCGGCTGGAGGACAGCGTTCCCTCGGCGAAGGCTTTCAACGACAAGTTCCGGGCCGCCTATAACGGCGCGGTTCCCTCCGATTACGGCGCGCTCGGCTATGCGGGCGTCCGCTCGGTCCTAGAGGGCGTGAAGGCGGCGAAATCGCTCGAGACCGACAAGGTCATCGCCGCCATGGAGGGGCTCAAGGCGGATTTCTACAAGGGGCCGCAGAGCTTCCGGAAGTGCGACCACCAGCTCGTCCAGTCGGTGCTGATCGTCGAGTCGAAGCACAAGGACCAGAAGACGCCGGACGACGTGTTCACGATCCTCGCGACCGAAGGCCCGGACGAGAAGGTGCTCCGCACCTGCGAAGAGCTCGGCCACAAGGCGTGATGATCACGCGGGACGTCAGGATCCTCCCCCGCGCGGCGGGGGAGGGGGACCGCGCGAAGCGCGGTGGTGGGG
>JAFAEL010000065.1 GCA_023423995.1 Pseudomonadota bacterium
GCCTTGGCGACATCGCGCTTCGGAACCGGATGCTTCTTCTGGTACCAGGGATTGTCCGGGTTGACCCACTGGTTACCGGGCATCGCGGCGCCGTTGAACACGACCTGGTTGAGGGCGTCGCGGTCGATCGCGAGGCTCAACGCTTGCCGGATGCGGGGATCCTGGCCGAGCGGGTTCTTGGCCGCCTCGCTGTTCGCGACGTTGATCGTCATCCCCATGTAGCCGAGGTCGATGCCGCTCGCGAGCTTGAGGCGCTTGTCCGCCTGGATCTCCTTGATGTCGGTGGCGAGCGCCCGCTCGATCATGTCGAACTGCCCCGACTTTAGGTTCGCGAGCCTGACGGTCGAATCCGGGATGGGCAGGTAGGTGATGCGGTCGATCCTGACCCGGTCCTTGTCCCAGTAATCCGGGAAGCGCTCGACCACGATGCGGTCCTGCTGGATGCGTTCGACGAACTTGTAGGGCCCGGCGCAGACCGGCTTCTGACCGAACTTGTCGCCTGCCTCCTTCGCGGCCTTGGGCGAGACCATCATGCCGGCCCGGTCGGTCAGTTGGGCCAGCAGCGGCGAATAGGCATTCTTCAGCAGCAGCCTGACGGTCGTCGGATCCACCACCTCGATCTTGTCGATGGCCGAGATCTCGGGCCGGCGGAACGAGCCCTGCATGGTCAGATGCCGCTCGAGCGAAAACTTCACAGCCTCCGCGTCCATCGGCTCGCCGTCATGGAATTTGACGCCCGGGCGAAGCTTGATCGTGACCGTCTTTCCGTCAGCGGAAGTGTCGTGCGCGAGCGCGAGTTGCGGGACGATGTTGAGCTTGTTGTCCGTGTCGAAGAGCTTGTCGCAGAGAGAGGCAAAGACGATGCGGCCGACATAGGTGCGGCCGAAGCTCGGATCGAGCACGTCCGGATCCTCGGCGAGGCCGATGCGCAGGTTCGTCTGCGCGGCTGCAAGGGTCGGGAAACTCAGGGCACCGCAGAGAAGTGCAGCGCAAAGGGTCGAGAAACGAGACGGCATCGAAACCTCCGGACGGCGCGAGCTTATGCAACAGCCGCGCCGGGTCCAGTGCGACTTTCCGCTTCCAGCTGCTCGGCTATGAAGCGCTCGATGGCCTCGCGCCCGACGATGCCGGACGGGCGGGCTCGGGACGGCAGCGCCTGCCGGTAGAATTGCGGCCGTCCCTTCCAGACATCGAGCAGGCGGCCGAGCTCCGCCAGCGGGTCCTGGTGATCATCCACGCGGATGTCGACGAGAGGGTATTCCTCCGCGTCGTGGATCAGGATCGCGGCCGATTGCCGGCCGCGCTTGTCGCCCCCGGCCGCCTCGCCGGCCCGGAGCGAGAGGAGGAAGCGCTCGAAGAGCGGCCGCCCTGCCGATTGCTCGAAGGACGCGACCGTGTCGCGGACCACTTCGGGCCCGGCCAGCATGTTGCCGGCGACGGAGAAGTTCTCGCGCAGCTCGTGCCCGCACCAGGGAACGCATCCGGCGCCCGTATAGGCCGCGTTCCGGCCGTCGGCCGCCATCAGGTGAACCTGCCGGTCTCCCCTGCCCTCATCCGCCGCGGTCAGGACCCAGATCGCGTCCTCCGGCCCGGCGCCCGCCCTGAGAAGCGCCAGCCCGCGTGAGCCGTAGAGCGGATTGACCATGGCCTGCGTCGCGACCGCCCCGATCCCGGTCTCAACGAAGGGCACGCGCGCTCCGACCGCAAATGCACAGGTGGAGACCGCAATGCCGACCTGCCCCGTTCCGGGATCCCGAGCGACGATAGACCAGGTCATGCAGCTCTTCCCCGCAGCATTCGCGTGAGTTCTTCACGATGGCGTGCTCACGCCACGCAGCCGTGGAACGGCATACGTCCGCGCGATAATCTTTGCCGGAGCAGCAGGCGGGACGGCAAGGCCCCGAAATGCAAGCGAGACTACGCCGGACATTCCTCACCGCCGCGGCCGCGCTCGCGGCTGCATCCGTCGCGGCGCAGCCCTCTCGGCCTCCCGATCCTGCCCTGGCGGCGCTTTCGGCGGGCGGCACCGTCGCGCTCATCCGCCATGCTGCAGCACCGGGCACGGGCGATCCGCCGGGCTTCCGGCTGGGAGAATGCGCGACGCAGCGCAACCTCTCGGAGGCAGGCCGGCAGCAGGCTGCGGATCTCGGGCGCCGGATCCGTTCCGCCAAGATCCCCGTGACCGAGGTGAAGTCCAGCCGGTGGTGCCGGGCGGCGGACACGGCGCGTCTCGCATTCCCCGATCTCCCGACGGAGCCGGATCCGGCGCTCGATTCGTTCTTTGCCGGACGCGGCAGCGGGCCCGCCCAGACGGAACGGGCCAAGGCCGCCATCCAGGCCTGGCGCGGGCGGCCAGGCGTGCTCGTGATGGTGACCCATCAGGTGAACATCACGGCCCTAACCGGGCTCGTGCCCGCCGAGGGCGAGGTGGTGGTGGTCGCACCGGGGACGGACGGCCTAGTCGTCCTCGGCCGCACGCGGATCTGACCGCCGGGCCGAGCTATCGGCCCGCCGCGTAGCCCTGCATGCCGCGCGGGTTGGCCGCCGCCTTCCGGCGGACGCCGTCGCGCGAGGCTGCGGTGAGCCGCCCCTCGGACCAGTCCTCCCCGATCTCGACGATATGGCCGCGGCGCCCCAGCTCGTCGATCGTCGCCTTGGGCACCCTGCCCTCGACCACCACGACGCCCGGCCGCGAAGTTCGCGGCCAGAACGACGAGGGGAAATGCTCGGTGTGCCAGGCCGGCGCATCGATCGCTTCCTGCAGGTTCATCCCCGCATGGACATGGCGCAGGAAGAATTGCGGGATCCATTGGTCCTGCTGGTCGCCGCCGGGCGAGCCCCAGGCGAGGTAGGGCTCGCCGTCACGCAGCGCCATCGTGGGCGAAAGCGTCGAGCGCGGCCGCTTGCCAGGCCTGAGCGATGCCGGATGCTCCTCGTCCAGCCAAAACATCTGGGCCCGGGTACCGAGGCAGAAGCCGAGTTCCGGGATGACGGGCGAGGATTGCAGCCACCCGCCCGAGGGCGTACCTGAGACCATGTTGCCCCAGCGGTCGATGATGTCGAAGTGGACAGTGTCGCCGCGCACGGCGCCCTGCTTCTCGAGCCTTCGCGCATCCTCGGCCGGGGTAGTCGCGCGCTGGATACGGCCGACCGTCGGCTCGCCCGCGCCCGTCGCGCCCACGGCGACGCGCTCGCCGCCTTCCCGCGCCCCGATCGCCTTGCCGTAGCCGGCGATGGTGCCCGGCCTGAGCTCGAGCGAGGCGCGGTCCCCGATCAGCATGCGCCGCTCGTCGTTGTACGCCTTGCCCAGGAGCTGTTCGACCGGCACGTCGACGAAGGCCGGATCCCCATAGAAGGTGTCGCGATCGGCGAAGGCGAGCTTCGCGGCCTCCACCTGGAGGTGGATGAAGTCCGGCCCGGTCGGGTCGAGCCCGTCGAGGTCGAAGCCGGAGAGGAGCGCGAGCTGCTGGAGCGTCGTGAGCCCCTGCGTCCAGGGCCCGCATTTCAGCACGGTGTAGCGGCCGTAATCGTAGGAGACCGGCGCCTCTATGCTCGCCTCCCAGCCGGCCATGTCCTGCCCGGTCAGCAGGCCGCGGTGGCGGCGGCCGGAGGTGTCCATCATCTCTTCGGTCCGGCAGAAGCGGTCGATCGCATCAGCCACGAAGCCCTGCGACCATGCCATGCGGGCGCGCTCGATCTCGGCCTCGCGGCCGCTTCCCCCGCTCTCCGCCTCGGCGAGAATGCGCTCGTAGGTGGCCGCGAGGCGGGGGTTGGTGAAGATCGATCCGGGCTCGGGCACCCTGCCACCCGGCAAGTACAGGTCGGCCGAGGTCGTCCAGTGCTCGCGGAACAGTTCCTCGACGGTCGCGATCGTGGCAGGGATACGCTCGACGAGCGGGTAGCCGTCGCGGGCGTAGGAGATCGCAGGCTCGAGCACGTCGCGCAGCCGCATCGTGCCGTAATCCCGCAGCATCAGCATGAAGGCGTCGAACGGCCCGGGGATGCAGGCCGCGAGGAGCCCCGTGCCGGGCACGAGGTCGAGGCCGAGCGCGCGATAATGCTCGATGGTAGCGCCTGCGGGCGCGGGCCCCTGCCCGCAGATGACCTCCGGGCGGCCCTTGCGGACGTCGTAGACGATGATCGGGGCGTCGCCGCCCGGGCCGTTCAGGTGCGGCTCGACGACCTGCAGCGTGAAGGCCGTCGCGACGGCGGCATCGAAGGCGTTGCCGCCCCGTTCGAGAATGCCCATCCCGACCGCAGTGGCGATCCAGTGCGTCGAGGCGACGACGCCGAACGTGCCGTCGATCTCAGGCCGGGTTGTGAAGGTGCTCTGGTTGACGTGGCTCATGCGGCCGCCCGTGTGATTGCCGGGACGGCTTATCCGAAGAGTCGGGCAGGAGCCATTCCGGCGGCCCTCAGCGCGGAACGATGTGGAAGCTGTCCTTCGGCAGCAGGTTGCGGGCGGGCCCGCCCGTCTGCGCGCCGCCGCTCTGCTGCCACGGCTTCAGTTCCGGACGCTTATCGTTGTCCCCGTCCGTGTCGTATTGCCAGGAGGGCTGCCACGGGGCGCGGCTCCGCCATCCCGACGCCTCCACCACGCGCGGGCCGTAGCCGTAATCTCCGTAAGCCTGCGCCTGCACCGCGCCTGTGCCCGCGGCGAGCCCGACCACGAGGGCAATCCCGCTCAATCCAAGCCTCACGCGAGCCTCCTAGCTTTCCGTCCGGGATGAACCGGCAATGCGACGGGTCGTTCCGACACCTGCGATTTCCAACCGTCAAGTCGCGCCGGCTTTGCGGGACCGCTCTGAGGGTTGCTTAACCGTCGCATCGTATCTCTCCCGCATGCCGACCCGCTCCCGCCGGGGCGAGCGTCGCCGTCGTTGGAGAGGCTTCCCTTGCCCGCGGATAGCGCCCGTCGTGCGCTCCTCTTCCGGGAGAGCGCAGCCGAGAAGATTCGGCGACACGTATTGGGGCTCGCCTGGGCCTTGAAGCCCGAGCGGGCGCCAGGCTTGCCGGTGCTCTGGGGCAGGTGGCTCACCTCCCTCGGGCGGGCGAAGCTCCCCGATCCCGAACGCGCGCTCGCCCGACCGCATGGCTTTGCGGGGTTCGTCAAGGACCTCTCTGTGCCGACGCTCATCGCGGCCTATGGCTCGGGGCTGTACCCCTTCGCGCATCTCGGCCCGCTGAAATGGTGGTCGCCGCCCGAGAGGGCTGTCGTGCCCGTACGCGACCTCCATGTCTCGCGCCGCATCCGCAGCCGCATGCGCCAAAACCGGCTCAAGGTCACCTTCGACGCCGATTTCGAGGCGGTCATCCGGGCCTGCGCACGCCCGCGCGAAGGCAAGGTGCCGCTCACCTGGATCACGCCGCGGATCATGCGGGCCTATGCCGAGCTGTTCGATGCCGGCATCGCCCATTCCTTCGAGGTCCGGACGGAGGGAGGCGACCTCGTCGGCGGCGGCTACGGCGTCGCGGCGGGCGGCGTCTTCGTCATCGAGTCGCAATTCGCCTGGGAGCCCGGTGCCTCCCAGATCGGCTTCGCGGTGCTCAGCTGCCACCTCGCCGAATGGGGGTTCGTGCTTCTGGACAACAAGCTCATGACGCCGACCGTGGAGCGAATGGGCTTCCGCAACATTCCGCGCAGCGCCTATCTGGCGACGCTCGCTTCACCTCGGGACATTGGACGCCCCGGCCGGTGGCAGGCGGTGATGGACACGAAGGAGGCGGAAGCTGCCCTCCGGTCCCCGGCTGCGGCGGGCGCCGCAGCCGCGACCTCCGAAGAGGCGTGAGGCCCCGGAACGTCCGGGGCCGCGGTGCGCATCAGCGCAGGACGATCTCGACCTCGACGTTGCCGCGGATCGCCTTGGAATAGGGGCAGTTCTGATGCGCCGCGTGGAGCAACTCCTCGGCGACGCTCCGCTCGATGCCCGGCAGGCTAACCTCAAGCTTGCATCCGATCCCGAAGCCGCCGGCGGCGTCCGGCCCGAAGGCGATATGTGCTGTCACGACCGACTGCCCGATATCGATCCCCTTCTGCTTTGCCAGGAATTCCAGCGTGCCGCCGAAACAGGCCGAGTAGCCGCAGGCGAACAGCTCCTCGGGATTCGTCCCGACCCCATCCCCGCCCATCTCGGTGGGGCGCGAGAGCGCATGGCTCACCCTGCCGCTCGCGGCCTCGGTGCGGCCGGCGCGGCCGCCAGTCGTGGTCGCGGTCGAGGTGAATACGGTCTTCGTAAGCAAAAGCCTGGTCCTTGTTTACCCGGGCGTCGTGCCCGGCCTTCAGTGAGCTGCGCGGCGGCGGACGAACTGTCCCTGCCCGACCTGACCGTCCTGCAAAGCCCCGTCGCGGAGCGCGAAGGCGCCCCGCACGAGCGTGTGCCTGACTTGTCCGCGGAAGCGCCAGCCTTCGTAGATGGAGTAGCCGGCGCTCGACCGGATGTCGGACGGCCCTAGGGTCCATTCCGCCGCGAGATCCACGATGGCAAGATCCGCATCCTTGCCGATCTCGATCGCGCCCTTGTTCTCCAACCCCATGATGCGGGCCGGATTGCGGCTGAGGAGGTCCGAGATCCGGGCCAGGGGGATGCCGCGCTTGTGATGGCCTTCGGTCAGCATGACGGGGAGTAGCGTCTCAAGGCCGGGGCATCCCGGCGAGGCGGCCCAGATGCCGCCCTTCTTCCCCTCGGCGGTCCGGTGGACATGGTCCGTCGCCACCGTGTCCACGGACCCGTCCGCGACCGCGGCCCAGAGGGCCTCCCGATCGGCCGGCTCCCGCAGCGGCGGGTTGATCTTGCCGAGATCGCCGCCCGACCAGGTGACGTCGTGCGTCAGGTAGTGCGGGCAGGTCTCGATGAGCACGCGCCCGCCCTGCTGTCGCGCCGCAAGCCCAACCCTGAGGGCATGGGCGGAGGACGTATGGACGACGTAGAGCGCAGCTCCAGCCGCTTCGGAGAGCATGGCGGCGCGCTGCACGGCATCCGCCTCGATGAAGGGCGGGCGTGTCGCGTTCCAGGCCGCGAGACCGCCCCTCCCCTCCGGATCGCCCGCCTTCGCGCGGTCCCGCAGCACCCAGGAGACCTCGATATTCTCCGGGTGGGGGCAGACGAGCGCGCCCTTGGCCGCGGCAGCCTCGGCCAGCCGGTACAGGAACCCGTCGTCGATGTCGGGCAGGCCGAGCCGCGTGCCCTCCCCGCCGCGGTTGTTCATGAAGATCTTGAAGCTGGAGACGCCGTATTCGCCGACATAGAGCGGGATGCCCGCGAGCTGTTCCTCGGTCGCAATGATGAAATGGTAGCCGAAATCGACCCGGGCGCCCGCCTCTGTGACTCGCACGACCTCGTCGAAGAGCCCGCCCTCGTAGGCGGTTGTGCCCATGAGGTAGGGGATCAACGTCGTGACCCCGCCAACCGCCGCGGCGGCGGTCTCGCCCGCGGCATCGGCCGGCACGCGCGGCCGCGAGATGTCGCTTCCGTGGCCGAGATGCAGATGGGCGTCGATGATGCCGGGCATGACCACCAGCCCGATCGCATCGAGCCGCTCCGGCGCCTTCGCGGACGAGCCGGGTGCCAGCAGGGCCGCGATCCGGCCCTGCGTGATGCCGATATCCGCCGCCGCGAGTTCGCCAGACGCCAGCAGGACGCGCCCGCCGGCGACGAGCAGGTCGAAGTCGCTCATGGGCCCTGTCCTTACGCCGCCGTGGCCGCCGCGGGCGCGATTCCCTGCAGCGCCGCGAGACATTCGGCGGTCGTCATCACGTCCGCGTATTTCTCCGACATGTCGAACAGGTTCACGGCGTGCGAAACTTGGCTTCGGTCATAGACGGCGTCGGTCGGGACGCAGACGCGGAAGTTGTACGAGAACGCATCCACGACCGAGCCACGCACGCACCCGCTCGTCGTGCAGCCCGTGACCACAAGGGTGTCGGCGCCGAGATTGACCAGATAGCTTGCGAGCGGCGTCCCGTAGAACGCGCTTGGATGCTTCTTCGGCAGCAGGATGTCGTTCGGCCGCGGCGCGACCTCCTCGACGAAGTCGTAGCCACGTGCGCCGACCGTCATGATGGCCGGAACCTTCTCTGAGAGCCGCCCTCCGTCGAAGCTCTGCTTCGGAGCGACATGCGGGTAGAGCACCGGCCAGCCGCGCTCGCGGAACAGGTCGAGGATCGTCCGGATCTTGCCGACGGCGTTCCAGCCCACCTCGCCGCAGGAGGTGGGGAATTCCTTGATGGAGTCCCAGAACGGGCGCGGCGCCGTGCCGACGGTCCGGTACTGGACGTCGATGATGAGCAGGGCCGGGCGCGAGCCCAGCCCGCTCGGGCGGCCGAAGCCGGCGGCCCTATAGGCGCGCTGCTCCTCTTCGGGGATCAGTCCATCCCAGGGCTTCGCTGCGCTCATCAGTCCGCCCTCACCTTGTAGCGCGCCTCGAGAGCATCGAAGCGGGCCTTATCGACCGCCGCCTGGCGTTCCTCGAACGAGGCGAGTTGATCCCGCACGCCCGCGAGCGATCCGGTCGCCTTCAGCTCGGAGAGGACGCCGCGGACCGACCGCAAAGCGGCCTGGAGGGCAGCGTTGGCATAGAGCACGCCGCTGAAGCCGAACTTCTTGAGTTTCGCGTTCGGGATCTCCGGGGTCAGCCCGCCGAAGACGATGTTGGCGATGTGCGGGGCCGGGACCTCGCGCGGGATGCGCGACAGCTCCGCCTCGTCCGTGGGCGCCTCGATGAAGATGACGTCGGCGCCCGCCTCGACGAAGGCGTTCGCGCGCTCGATCGCGGCGTCGAGACCATAGATGGCGCGTGCATCGGTTCTGGCGATGATCTGGAGATCGCCGTCGCGGCGGCTGTCGACGGCGGCCCGGATCTTCTGGACCATCTCGGCCGTGGAGATCACGTCTTTGCCGGCGAAGTGGCCGCATTTCTTCGGGAACACCTGGTCCTCGAGCTGAATGCCGGCAGCACCCGCGCGCTCCAGGACCTGGATCGTACGACCGACATTCACGGGGTTTCCAAAGCCGGTATCGCCGTCGACGATCAGCGGGAGACCCACGACGTCCGCTATGGCGGAGACCACGCCCGCGACCTCGGTCAGGGTGGTTAGCCCGACATCGGGCACGCCGAACTGCATGTTCGCGATGCCGGCCCCGGTCACATAGACGGCCTCGAAGCCGAGGTCCTCGATGACGCGCGCGAAGAGTGCGTTTGGGGCACCGGGCATCAGCACGGCATCCCGCCGTGCGAGGGTCGATTTCAGGCGGCTGGTAGCGCGGATCGCGCGTTCGCTGCTGTTGATTGCGTCAGTCAAAGTTCCGTCCAGGTTTCACGAAGCGGCGCGGCGCCGCCTGGGTTGCGCAGGGGCCGCCTCGGCACCCGCCTGCGAAATGGGTTCTACGGCCCGAAGATCCGGGCTCCGCGCCGATGCGAGGCTCCGGGCCGCGTTGCGGATGTGCTGCCGCATGGCGGCTTCGGCGGCGTCGGGGTCGCGCGCGCTCAGGGCATCCAGGATGGCCTGGTGCTCGCGGAAGGCAGCCTTCGCCCGGCCCGGCTCCGTGCTCGCTTTGAAGCGGTAAAGCCGGAGCTGATAATAGAGATCCTCCATCAGGAGCTCCTGCAGCCGCGGGTTCCTGGCGCAGGTCATGATCGAGAGGTGGAAATCTTCGTCGGGCTTGCGCTGAAAATAGCCATCGTTGCGCAGAACCTTGTCGTCCTTCCCGTGCTCGGCCAGGAGCTCCTGGAGGGACGTGAGCTCGGACCGCGTGATGCGCTCAGCCGCAAGTCGGCAGGCCATTCCCTCGAGCGCCTCGCGAATCTCGAAAAGCTGCGCGAGATCGGCCGTGGACAGCGCGATCACGCTCACGCCGATCCGCGGCGTACGCATGACGAGCCGCCCCTCGAGGCGGCCGAGCGCCTCCCGCAGCGGCCCGCGGCTGATCCCGAGTTGCCGCGCGAGATGCGCCTCGGACAGGCGCTCGCCGGGCTGGAACTCGCCAGACGTGATCGCCTGGATGATCTTGCCCAATGCTTCCTCGGCAAGCGAGTTGGTCGCGATTGGCGCGATGGCCGACATGATCGACTTCTCCGTTGCGGACGCCGGCGGGGTCATATCGACTGTCCCGAGCCGTCGCGGGCGATTTCATCTTACCCGCGACGACGCCGCTTCGGGGCGGTTGTCAACTAGTTCGGCTTCCGGGCGGCGATCACCGTCCATGGAAGCCGCCATTTCGGGAAGTTGGGAGCTGTCGCGCCCGGCGATTCCTCGAACGGTTCTATGACGACATCCCTGAACCCGAGCGCCTCCAGGTATGCCCGAAAGTCGAACATGTCGAAATCGGCCATGTAGGGCTCGTTGTTCCGCTGGCCGTGGCCGTGCAGGAAGAAACGCTCCACCTCGTCCCGTGCCCGGAAATCGAGCTGGACGAGGTGCCCGCCCGGCGCGAGCACCCGGAAGGCCTCCTTCATGGCAGCCCGGACGGCACCGTTGTCGAGTTCGTGCAGCAGCATCGTGGAGGTGACGAGATCATAGGCCTCGTCCGGTTCCCCGGTGCTGGCCACGTCCGCCAGCCGGTAATGCAGGTTCTCGGCCCCGGCATCGGCGGCCTCGACAGCGGCGAGCCGTAGGCAACCCTCCGACAGGTCCACGCCCTCGACCTTCGCGGAGGGCCAGCGCTGCGCGATCGGAAGCGCGCTCTTGCCGAAGCCACAGGCAAGATCGAGCACCTTCCTCGGCGCGGGCGCATACTTGGCGATTGCGGCCGCGAACTTGTGGTGGAGGCCATACGCATCCGTGCTGCCCGGCTGCGTCGTCGCGGCGCTCGCCTTGTAGATGTCGCCCGCAAGCACGTCGCCGTGAAGGTTGCCAGGATGCTGATGAACATCGACTGCACTGTAATAGGCCGGCACTTCGACGTCGGCGTGCGTGTAATGCTTCTCCGCGACCGCCATCAGGCGCGAGGTCAGCTGACCTCGCTGCCGCTCCGCCTCCACGGCGAGGCCGTGCCGAGAGGTGTATTTGTGATGCTGCACATAGTGCTCGAGGAACGCGAAATATTCGTAGAAGGGATTTCCGCGCAGCCGCTCGGCGGTGGCGTGCTTGTCGCCGCCCGTGGCTTCGCTGGCACGCACGACCTCTTCGCGGGCACGGGGGTAGACCGTGTCCATGAGGTAGGACTTCGCGCCTGCGAGGAAGGCCTGGTAGGCGCGTCCGTCCGGGGAGAGTTCCATTGCGCTTCTCCGTCTCAGCACTCAGTCCAGATCGAAGTCGGGATCGGCGATCGGCTTGAAGACCTCCCGCGCGAAGGCGTCGAGTTCGGCATGGATCGCCTCCTCGCTCGTGCCGGGTCCGATCCCGGCACGCATCACCTGGGCCTTGAGGACCGCCACCTCACCCGCAAGCGCGATGATGATGCCCATCAGCCGGTCGATGCGCGGATCGCCCAGATAGGGCTTTCCGAACAGCGAGGGATCCTCCGCGGTGCCCGTCGGGGCCGGCACCGCATCCGCCTCGAGGGTCGCGCTCATTCAGGCATCGCCTTCTTCGCGGTCTCGGGAACCGTCATGAGGGTTGCGAGCGTGATGACCGAGACCGCCATCAGGAAGTAGGCCGGCGAGATCTTGTCGCCCGTGGCCTGGATCAGCCATGTCGAGATGTAGGGAGCGCTGCCGCCGACGAAGACGCCCGCCAGGTTGAACCCGAGGCCGATGCCGCTGTAGCGCACGCGGGTCGGGAAGAGCTCGGCCAGCGCCGCCCAGATGGCCCCCATGATGGCCGCCTCGAGCAACCCGAGCACGACCTGGGCCCCGAAGATCAGGGGCAGGTTGTCTCCCTGCATGATCTTGAACGCCGGGATGGTCAGGACGAGGAAGCCGAGGGCGGAGCCGCCGATCACGAGCTTGCGGCCAATGATGTCCGAGAGCAGGCCGAAGAACACGAGAGCGACGGCAGCGATCGCGATGGTGGTCGTGGTCGAGAACGTCGCCTGCGCCTTGGTCAGCGTGCCGACCGTCTGCAGATAGATCGAGAGATAGACGAAGACGGTGTAGTAGGCCGCGAAGTTGATCGCCGTGAGGCCGAACGCCTTGGCGATGTTGACCGAGTTCGTCCGGAAGACCTCGACGACCGGCAGTTCGGCAACCTTGCCGGTCTGCTCGACGCGCTTGAATGCCTCAGCCTCCTGCAGCCGGATACGGACCCAGAGCCCGACGAAGCCGGTCAGGATCCCGAGCAGGAACGGAACTCGCCAGCCCCAGGCGGTGAACTGCTCCGGGGTCAGCACCCAGTTGATGATGCCGACGACCGCGGAGGCAAGCAGCAGGCCTGAAAGGGAGCCGACCTGGGTCGCGCTCGTCAGGAAGCCGCGGCGGTTCGGAAGCGCGGTCTCGGCGAGGATCGCGGCGGATCCGCTGACCTCGCCGCCGGCCGACAGGCCCTGGGCGAGGCGCATGATCACGAGCAGGAGCGGCGCCGCGACGCCTATCGTCTCGTATGTGGGCAGGCAGCCGATCCCGAAGGTCGCGATGGCCATCATGATGACGGAGATGGCTAAGGCCGGCTTGCGCCCGTGCCGGTCGCCGATATGGCCGAACAGGATGCTTCCCAGCGGACGCGCCACGAAGGCGATGGCGAACACGGCCAGGGTCGAGAGAAGGCCCGCGGTCGGCGAGGAGGTCGGGAAGAACTGTATCGCGATCGTGGTCGCGACATAGCCGTAGACACCGAAATCGTAATACTCGACGAGGGACCCGATGCCGCCTGCATAGACTGCGCGGCGGCGCTGCTCGGGCGTGCTGCCTGCGGCGGCTTTGCTTACGGTCCCCTGCCGAACGTTCGCTGGACTGCTTAGAGTGGCAGACATTCTGACGATCCCCTCCAGTTCTGCTAATTGCACACTGTCGACAGTTTGCGTCAAGCAGGTTCTGTGCCTGCGAGCGTTCAGCTCGCAAGCGTCCTCGCGAACCATGACGGATGCGACGCCACCCACTCGGCGAACGCGGCGGCGTCGGCCTCTGGCGCGCCGAGAATGTCCGGGCCGAACTCCTCCGCCACGCGCCTTGCCGTGACGGCCTGCCGCTCGCGGGTCACGTCGTCCCGATAGTCGATGCTGGCGTCCCGATCCTCGCCAAAGCGCCAGCGGAAGCCGGGCATCTTCTTTTCGAGTTCGCGGCACAGGAGTTCTGGCGACCAGGTCCGGATCGCCGCGAGATTGTACACCCGGTGGGCAAGGGAAGGCGCCTCGATGAGCAGCGCGACGGCATTTGCGACGCGGCGCGCATCGATCCAGTCCCGTGCCCCGCCGTGCGGGATGATCACCTCGCATCCCCGGACCGCGTCGCGGGCGATCTGGAAGAGCGGGCTCATCACGTCCCGCTGCCCGGTCTCCCATTCCCACCGGCCGAAGACGGCCGCGATCCGCGGGACCACCACATCCAGGTCGTGCAGCTCGCCGAAGCGGAGCACGCTCTGTTCGGCGGCGAGCTTGCTGATGCCGTAGACCGAGAGCGGACGTAGGGGAGCATCCTCCACCACCGGCTCACGTCCGAACGGAAGCCCGCCATAGACGGCGCTCGAACTCGCGGCCACGATTCGCCGAATTCCGGCCCGACGGCACGCCTCCAGGACGCGCGCGGTCCCGACGACGTTCACCTCCAGAACGCGGCCGAAATCGCTCCGCTCCGTCTCGACGCTCGCCGTCACGCTGGCGCCGTGGAACAGGGCCTCGCAGCCGAAATCGCGCAACCGCGCCTCGAGCTGCACTCCATCGAGCACATTGAGGCGTTCGACGGTGAGCGCGTCCTGCCTCGGGAGCTCGGCGACGGCATCCGCTCGGAGCGGGCCGAGGTCGAGCGCCAGGACCTCATGCCCCCTTCCGAGCAGGGCATCGAGGATGTTCAGGCCGACGAAGCCGGCCGCGCCGGTGACCGCGACCTTCACGACCGGCGCTCGATGCTGCGGCCAGCCGCGTGACCCTCGAACACGGCCTCCACGGCAGTGCGGGGCGCGAGGCAGTCGCCGGCCCCGAGGGGGAGGTCACTATCGAAGGACAGAGCCCGTTCGAGCTCGTTGTCGGCCATGTTCGGCCGGATTGCGACCAGGGTGTCGATCGCCAGGGTCTCCATGTCCCCCGTGGAGACATCCTCCACCTCGAGGCTGCCCTCCCGGAAGTCGACCAGCCGGCGCAGGGGCACGATGCGGACGCGCAGTTCGCGCAGCCGCTTCCGGGTCGCGGTCGTGCTGTAGATCGTCGTGCGCCAGCCGAGGCCCGCGAACGGGCTGAGGGCCGTCACCTCGTGCCCACCGAGGGCGAGGTGTTCCAGGAGCGAGAACGCGCCCCAGTCGCCCGTCTCGTCGTAGACGGCAATTCGGCGTCCGAGCGGCGTCGCGGGATCGACCGCCTCCGTCAGCGTCAGCGCCACGGCCCCGCTCGGGAGCCTGACCGGACTCGGCCGCGATCCCGTTGCCAGGATGACGGTGTCGGCCCCGAACTCCCTGATGGCGGCCGCGTCCGCCGTGCGCCCGAACTCGACGCGGACGCCGTTCAGCTCGAGGCGGCGCTGCTGGAGCGCCAGGAATTTTCCGAAGTCTTCGCGCTTGCGCATCGAGGCCGCCAGCGCGAGCTGGCCGCCGAGGCGCGCGCCCGCCTCCCAGAGGGTGACCCGGTGGCCGCGGGCCGCCGCCACATAGGCCGCCTCGGCGCCGGCAGGTCCGCCGCCAACGACCAGTACGGATTTCGGCGCGCCGGCCCGGTCGTCCTCGGGCTCCGCCCATACTTCCTCGCGCCCCGCGATCGGGTTGACCAGGCAGGTGATAGCTATGTTCTTTTCGAGGTGCTGCGCGCAGCCCTGGTTGCAGCTGATGCAGGTGCGAACCTCGTCCGCGCGCCCCGCTAGCGACTTCCGGACGATGGCCGGGTCGGCGATGTGGCCGCGCGCTATGCCGACGAGGTCCGCCTCGCCGGCGGCGATCATCCGCTCCGCCTCGGCGAGGTCGCGGTACTTGCAGACCGTGATGATCGGGATCGGCGTGCCCTGCTCGCTCAGGGCGCGCCGAACGGGGCCCGGGAACTCGCGGAAGGGCGCCTCGTCGAACGTCATGTCGGCCATCTGCGTGCCGACCGAGTAGGACATGTTGTAAGCTGAGTGGCTCACGTGGACGAAGTCCAGCGCGACCTCCTTCGCGGCCTTCGTGATGATCTCCCTCGCCATGTCGGGCGTGATCCCGTCCGGCAGGTATTCCTCGACCGTGAAGCGGATCCCCATGCAGCGCTCCGGCCCGATCTCGGTCCGCACGGCCTTGAGCACCTCCAGCGGAAAGCGCATCCGGTTCTCGACCGACCCGCCATATTCGTCGGTACGCTGGTTCGAGGACGGGGACAGGAACTGCTGGAGCAGGTGGCCGTGGCCCCAATGCAGTTCGAGGCCGTCGAGCCCTGCCTCGAGCAGGTTCAGGCTTGTGCGCACGAAGCCGTCTCGGACTGCGATCATATCGCGGCGGGTCATCTCCCGCGGCGGAAAGGCCGTCGTGGACCAGCGGATGGGAGAAGCGCCGAGCGAGCAGGTGCGCTCAAACTCGCCCTCGATCTGCCGGCCCATATGGCAGACCTGGCCGATGAGCGGCACGCCCTCTTCGTGGACGGCGTCGGCCACGCGGCGGAAAGCCTCGACGGAACCAGGAAGATAGCCGGCGACGCCCTGGGGACGGCCGAGCGTGTTGTCGGACACGCGGACGGCCTCGAAGATGATGGCGCCAACGCCGCCCCGGGCCCGTTGCCGGTGATATTCGACGTGCCGCTGCGACGGGAGGTGGTGCTCGCCGAAATTGGTGGTGTGCGCCGGGACGACGATGCGGTTCTTCAGCCGGACCCCGTTGAGCGAAATGGGCGTCTCGACGCTTGGAAAAAGTGCCACGCTTTCCTGTCCTATGAACTCTGTAGAAGGCCTCTGCCGGCGGCATCCCCTTCGGCGATCACGGCCTCGATGCTCCGGGGCGCTCGCGCGTCCCCGACGACCCGTACATCATATCCGGCCTGACGCAGAGGCTGGACGAGTTCGACGCGCGGCAGTCTCCCGGACGCGAAGACGAGCAGGTCGGCGCCGCCCACGGCCTCGATCCGCCCGGACATCAGTGACTTCACGGCGACCGCACCGTCCGGGCCGATCTCCTCCAGGGCGGAGCTCTGGCGGAGGCTCACTCCGGCCCGTTCCATGCGGCCGAAGAAATACGGGAGTTCGTAGGTCTTGTTGAAGACATCGGAATAGGCGGCCAGCGGCGTGACGACGGTGCAATGCGCGCCCGCCTCCGCGGCTTCGATCGCGAAGGCGGCGGCCGCGCTCTCGCCGGACTCGTCCACGATCACGATGCGGGAGCCGGATGTCGCAGCACCGGTCAGAACCGCCTCGTCCAGGCCCATCGTCCGGGCATTGCGAAGGCCGGGAATGGAGGCGCGGTCGGGCCGGTACGGCGTGTAGCCGGTCAGGTCCCATTCCGAGCCCGTTGCGAGGACGATCACGTCCGGCCTGACGGTAGCCAGCATGCGGATGTCGGCGGCCAAGTTGAGGACGATCTCCGCGCCAGCCGCTCGCAACGGCGAGACCAGGTTTTCGATCCCCCTCCCCCACCGCTCCCGGAGCGGGAGGCGGGCCAGTGGACGGAGTCTCCCGCCGAGTTCAGCGCTCTTCTCGAACAAGGTTACGCGGTGACCGGATGCGGCAGCCTGCGCCGCGCAGGCGAGCCCGGCGGGTCCGCCGCCGACCACCGCCACCTGCAGCACCTTCGCGGATTTTGCGATTTCGGAACGCCGGGCATCCTCACGGCCCATGGC
>JAFAEL010000078.1 GCA_023423995.1 Pseudomonadota bacterium
GAGCTGGAAGACGTCCTGGTAGATCTGCGTGGACAGCATGCCGTTGCGCGGCCCACCTACGTGTTCCGGACGGTGACGCTGCCGCTCCTCCGGCCAGGCCTAGTAACCGCGCTCCTCTTCAGCTTCATCATCTCGTTTGACGAAGTCACGGTCACGATCTTCCTGATCGGCCCGGAGGTGATCACGCTGCCTACGCGGATCTTCGCCCATATCCAGGAGAGCGCGAGCCCCGTCGTCGCCGCGATCTCGAGCTTCCTCGTGCTCGTCACGATCGTGCTGGTCGTGCTCCTCCAGCGCTTCGTCGGGCTGGAGCTGTTCGTCGAGGCGGAAACCCGGCGATGAACGCCAAGGCCGCGGCTTCGCCGGGGGACAGCCCGGCGCAAGCGGCGGAGGCCGCGGTAGGCCGCAAGCTGAGGCTCCTTCGTCGCTCGCGCGAGCTGTCGCTGCAGGCGGTGGCCGGCATGACAGGCCTGTCGATCGGCCTTCTCAGCCAGATCGAGCGCGGCCTGTCCTCGCCGTCGGTCAGGAACCTTGTCGCCCTCAGCAACGCCTTCGATGTCCCGATGGCCTGGTTCTTCGACGAAGCCGTAGCCGCCGATGACGGCGAAGACAGCCTCGTCGTGCGCCGCGAGGCTCGGCCGCGGATCGCCATGCACACGACGAGCATGACCAAGGAGTTGCTCAGTCCGGACCGTACACGACCGCTGCAGACCTTTCTCATCACGGTCGAGCCAGGAGGCGGGACGGGCGAGGAGCCCTATTCCTATCCAGGCGAAGTCAATGGATACGTCCTGTCCGGACGCCTCGCACTCTGGCTGGACGGCAGAAGGCTGCTGCTGCGGGAGGGCGATTCCTTCGCGATCCCGGGCGACTGCCCCCGCCGCTACGGCAACCCCGACCCCTTCCAGCCGACCCGCCTCATCTGGTCCATTGCACGGTAGCGACGTGCCGAGGACGGCCGCCCGCTTCCTCGACCGGCGGGTCCAGGTGCCCCCGCCCGGGCGACCTCGATCGGCAGCCAGGAAAATGACCGTTCAGGGCTCGAGAAGCGCTAGTGGTCATCAAGAGCGAGGACGGATCCGCCCCGCCACTTGCCTGACATTGCCAGCTCACGACACAGCGTCGTCGCCAACTCGATGACGGCCTCCGGAGCCGGCGTCAGCGGCGTTTGCGCGCTGCGTGCGAGGACTACGACGCGTTCGAAGCTGGTTTCGAACGGCCGGACCTGAAGCATTTCCGCTCCTCGAGGGTCGGAAAGGCTGCCGCCGGGCAGAACGGTTGCGCCGAGCCCAGCCTCGACGCAACGCGGGATCAGCCCGATCGCATCCACCTCGGTTTCGACCACGAGCGACAGGCCGCGCGTGCGGAAATAGCTTTCCACTGTCGCCCGCAATCCGTTGCTCGAGCCGGGTAGCACGTATCGGTAGGTGGCGGCCTCGGCGAACGAGATCGGGCCCGCCGGCTCTGGTTCCTGAAGGCGCGACACGAAGAACAGCTGCTCCGAGAGGATCGGCTCCACCACGAGATCGGCGCGCGACCGCGGGTTCGCCATGATGGCGAGGTTCACCCGGTCAGCCCGAAGGCCGCCGGTCAGCTGGTGGCTATGATCCTGGACGAGCTCCAGCCGGATGTCCGGGAGCCGCTCCGCGGCGGCAACGAGGAGCGGCAGTCCGAGCACGGCGGCGATGCTGTGCGGCATCCCGACCACCACCCGCCCAGAGGGCCGGTTTCCGGTTTTCCGGACCTCGAGGCGCGCACGGTCGAGCTGCTGGAAGATGATCTGGCTATGCTCGTAGAGCCGCACGCCCGCCTCGGTCGGCGTGACGCCCTGGGCGGAGCGGCGCAGGAGCTGCAGGTCGAGGTCGCGCTCCAGAGCCTGGATGCTCTTGCTGAGCGCCGGCTGCGCCACATTGAGCTGTTCGGCCGCACGCGAGAGGCTGCGCGCCTCCACGACCTGCGCGAAATAGCGAAGCTTGCGCACGTCCATCGCACAATCCCATTCCTTGGCGGAATATCGCTAGAGGAACATACTATTTGATCGAGCTCGGTCGAGCCTCTCTAATCCGCCGGCTATCCGGGAGGGAGCCGGTCGGGTTCCAAGAGCAACATGCTTCAAGGGCATAACTTGACGATGCGGAGCAAGCTCTTCGTGCCCGGAACGCGGCCGGAGCTCTTCGGCAAGGCGCTGGCCTCTGGCGCCGATGCCCTCTCCTTCGACCTGGAAGATGCGGTGGCGCGGGAGCGCAAGGCCGAGGGGCGCGAAACTGTTGCCGAGTGGCTGAAGCAGACCCGCCCTGCCGGCGCCCCCCTCATCATCGTCCGCGTGAACGCGATCGACAGTGATCATTTCGGCGGCGACCTCGCTGCGCTGGTCCCGGCCGGCCTTGCCGTCGTGAATGTCCCCAAGCTCGAAAGCGCAGACGAGGTCCGTGAGGTCGTCGAGCGGCTCGAGCGCCTCGAACGCGAGCACGGCCGGACGAATCCGGTCACCATCCTGGCCAATGTCGAGACCCCGCGTGGCTTGCGTCTCGCGGCGGACATCGCCACCGCGCATCCCCGCGTGATAGCCCTCCAGATCGGCTTTGGTGATCTGTTCGAGCCCTTCGGGATCGACCGCGCTCAGGAGAACGCGCTCGCCGCTGTGCGCTTCGCCGTGCGGATGGCGGCTGCGGAAGCGGGCATACCTGCCTACGACGGCGCCTTCGTGGGTGTCGAAGACCAGGATGGCTACAGGCGCGAATGCGAGACGGCGCGGCGCTTCGGCTTCGCGGGCAAGAGCTGCATTCATCCTCGCCAGATCGCGATCGCCAACGAGGTCTTCGGCCCGAGCGCGCTGGAGATCGAACGTGCCCGCCGGGTGCTTGCCGCAGCGGAGGAGAAGCTCGGCGCCGGCGTCGGCGCCTTCACCTTGGACGGCGACATGGTCGACGAGCCCTTCATCGCCCGGGCCCGCGCGATCCTCACGGCAGCCGGGGAGACCTCTCGATGAGCGAGGGTCAGACGAGCGCTCCCGCGAAGGGGCCCCTTGAAGGCCTTCGGGTCATCGATTGCGCGACCCTGTTCGCGGGCCCGATCGTCTCGACGCTGCTCGGCGATTTCGGCGCAGACGTCATCAAGATCGAGCACCCGTCCGGGGATCCCATCCGGAACATGGGCTACAAGAAGGACGGGCACGGGCTCTGGTGGAAGGTCGCGGGGCGCAACAAGCGCTGCATCGCGCTCGACCTGAAAGCGGGACCGGATGCCGAAATCTTTAAGTCGCTGGTCGCGGATGCCGATATCCTGGTCGAGAATTTCCGCACTGCCACTCTGGAGAGCTGGGGCCTCGGCTGGGAGGTCCTGTCCGAGCTGAACCCACGCCTGATCATGGTCCGGGTCACCGGCTTCGGCCAGACGGGCCCTTTCCGACGCCGCGCGGGCTTCGGCACGCTCGCCGAGGCCATGTCCGGCTTCGCCCATATCACGGGCGAGCCCGACGGCCCGCCGACCCTACCGCCCTTCGGCCTTGCGGACGGCATCGCGGCCTATTTCGGCTGCTTCGCATCCATGTTCGCGATCTACGACCGCGACGTGCGGGGCAGCGGCAAGGGCCAGTTCATCGACCTCGCCATCTACGAGCCGATCTTCGCCCTCCTGGGGGCGCAGCCGACCGTCTACGATCAGCTCGGCATCATCCAGAACCGGACGGGCAATCGCTCCGTCAACAATGCGCCGCGGAATGCCTACAAAACGCGGGACGGGCGATGGGTCGCGCTCTCGGCTGCGGCGCCCAGCATCGTGCGCCGCGTTCTGAACCTCACCGGTGGCGAGGGGACGGCGGACGACCCGCGCTTCCAGACCAATCTCGACCGCGTGAAGCACGTGGATGCGATCGACCTGATTGTCGGCGGCTGGATCGCGCGGCATGACCTGAAGGAAGTCATCGAGACCTTCGAGAAGGCCGAGGCCGCCATCGCGCCGATCTACGATGTCGGGCAGATCTTCGAGGATCCGCAATTTGCGGCACGCGAGTCGATCACCACCGTCGAGGACGAGGATCTCGGGCCGCTGAAGATGCAGAACGTGTTCCCGCGCCTGTCGCGGACCCCGGGCAGCATCCGCTTCCCGGGCGGGCGAATTGATCAGCACCGCGACGACATCCTCGCCGAACTCGCCGAGCGGCTGCGCGCCCGGAAGGGAGAGCCGGCATGAACGCGCCCCGAGGCCGTGATCTTGTTGGTTACGGCCGCACGCCGCCCGACCCGCGCTGGCCGGGCCGCGCGCGTGTCGCGGTGAACTTCGTCGTCAACTACGAGGAAGGGTCCGAATATACGATCCTGGACGGCGACAACCGCACCGAGCTCGGCCTCGCCGAGGCGCCGGGCGGCCGGGTTCCCGCGGGCCGGCGCGATCTCGCCTTCGAGACCATGTACGAATACGGCAGCCGCGTCGGCGTCTGGCGGCTCTTCCGGCTCTTCCTGGAGCGCGGATTGCCGCTCACGGTGTTCGGCTGTGCGCTTGCGATGGAGCGCAACCCGCAGGTCTGCGAGGAGATCGTGGCATCGGGCTACGATGTCTGCGCGCATGGCTACCGCTGGGAGGAGCATTTCCGCCTCTCGGAGGAGGAGGAACGCGAGCGCATCCACAAGGCGGTGGAATCCATCGCTCGGACCACCGGGGAGCGGCCGCTCGGCTGGTACTGCCGCTTCGGGCCGAGCGAGAATACGCGCCGCCTCGTCGTCGAGGAGGGCGGGTTCCTCTACGATTCCGACGCCTACAACGACGAGCTGCCCTATTGGACGGAGGTCGGCGGGCGGCAGCATCTCGTCGTGCCGTACACGATGGATGCGAATGACGGGAAGTTCGCGACGCCCTCCGGCTTCGGCACCCCGGCCGACTTCGAAAACTACCTGATCTCGGCCTTCGACCAGCTCTACGCCGAGGGCGAGGAGCGCCCGGCCATCATGTCGGTCGGGCTGCATTGCCGGGTGACCGGCCGTCCCGCCCGGGCACATGCGCTCGCCCGCGTGCTCGATCACATCATGAAGCATGATCGCGTCTGGATCTGCCGGCGCATCGACATCGCCCGCCACTGGATCGCGGAGCATCCCGCCCCGATAGGCGCAGGAGAGACCGCCCGATGAGCCAACCCACGTCTCCGGCCGAGCAGCCCTGGGCGCGATACCTCGGGGAGGAGGATCGCGCGGTCCTCGCCCGCGGACGTTTCGCCCAGCGCATGGGCTTCGGCATTCGCCCGGCGATCGTGGCGATCGATTGTCAGCGCTACATGGTCGGCGAGCGCGGCGTGAAGGACGAGCGCTTTCCCTCGTCCTGCGGCGAGATCGGCTGGGCGGCCGTCGACCGCATCTCCCAGCTTCTCGCGGCCGCCCGGGCCGTTCGCGTGCCGGTCTTCCTCACTCGCTTCGCCCTCGATCCGACGGGCGCCGACATCGGCGTGTACGGCCGCAAGCGCGCGTTTCTCAATCGTTCGGATTGGTGTCTCGAGGGCACGCCCGGCTCCGAGCTTCTCCCGGAGGTCGGCCCCGAACCGGGCGACATCGTCTTTGTGAAGAAGAAGCCGAGCGGCTTCTTCGGAACGCCACTTCTCGCCTACCTGGTCGACCGTAAGATCGACACGGTGATCGTGGTCGGCGGTGCGACGAGCAATTGCGTTCGGGCAACCGTGTTCGATTCCTCCTCCTACAACTTCCGCACCATCGTGCCGTCGGATGCCGTGTTTGACCGGCTCCCGATCTCGCACGCGATCAGCCTGTTCGACATGGACCGGCAATTCGCGGACGTGATGTCGACCGCCGACGTCATACGCCAGCTGCAAGACCTCCCGCGCCAGACAGAAGGACAGCCGACATGACCCGTTCGACAGCGAGTTTCAGCCTGTTCGCCGCCGCCTGTTTCGCGGTCGGCATCACGGGCGCAGCGGCCCAGGAGCCGCTCCGGATCGGCGCGCTGTACCCGCTGAGCGGACCTCTCGCCCTTCTCGGCAACGAGAACATGGAAGGCGCCCGTGTCGCGGTCGAGATGATCAACGAGAAGGGCGGGATCAACGGCCGCAAGGTCGAGATCGTCACGGGCGACGCCTCTACGCCGGACAAGGCGCAATCGGAGGCCGAACGCCTCGCCTCGCTCGAGAAGCTCGAGGTCATCACCGGAACCTATTCCAGCGGCCTTTCCTACGCGGCGAGCCAGGTGGTCGAGCGCCGAGGCGGCATCTACTGGGAGACGGGGGGCATCGCGGACGGGCTAACCAAGCGGGGCTTCAAGAACTTCTTTCGCGTGCCGTTCACGGCCAGCCAGAACGGACAGCTTGCGGCGACTGTCGCAAAGGATGTGATCGCGCCGAAGCTCGGGAAGAAGCCTTCCGAGTTGACGGTCCTCGTGATCCACGAGGATTCGGACTACGGCACCTCGGTCGCTTCTGCAGCGGAAGAAAAGGCGAAGGCCGACGGGTTCAAGGTAGCAGGCCGCCTCCCCTACAAGGCGTCCTCCACGGATCTGTCGCCGCTCGTGCTTCGCATGCGAGCCGGCAGCGCGGACATCGTGATCGCCTCGTCCTACGCCAACGATGCGCTCCTCATCCAGCGGCAGATGAAGCAGCTCAACGTGAATGTCGGCGCCTATATCGGGACGGGCGGCATCCATGGGCTTCCGAGCTACGCAGAGGGGCTCGGCAAGGCCGTGAACGGCATCTTCAACACGGAGGGGTCGGCCAACGTGAACCCGGACGCCTTGTCGGAGGAATCGCGCGCGCTGCTCGCCGAATTCCGCAAGCGCTTCGAGGCGAAGGTCGGGAAGACGCCCTCCTATGTCGGGACCCAGGGCTTCGTCGGCACTCATGTTCTCCTGAGCGAGGTGATCGCCAAGGCGGGCTCCACGGAGCCGGCCAAGGTGCGCGCGGCGGCACTCGCCCTCGACATCCCCGAGGGCAAGACCGTCCTCGGCTGGGGCATCAAGTTCGCACCCGAAGGCGACGCGATGCCGGGCCAGAACCAGCGCTCCTTCCCGGTGGCGCAGCAGTGGCAGGACGGCAAGCTCGTCGTGATCTCGCCGGACAAGGTGAAGACGACCGACGCGACGAACATTCCTCTCCCGGCCTGGAGCAACCGCTAGCTTCCATAGACTGGCCAGGCCAGAATCATGCTCGACATCCTGCCCCAGCTGATCGTGTCGGGGATCCTGATCGGCGGCGTCTACGGATTGCTGTCGATCGGCCTCACGCTGATCTTCGGCGTCCTGCGCATCGTCAATTTCGCGCAGGGCGAATTCATCATGCTGGCGATGTTCGGCGCGTTCTGGCTGAACCTGCTGTTCGGGATCGACCCTTACCTGTCGATCCTGATCGTCGCGCCGGCGATCTATGTACTCGGCCTCCTGACCGAACGGATCGTCGTGCGGCCGATCCTGCACGCGCCCCACGCGATGCAGATCTTCGCGACCTTCGCGGTGTCCGTGATCCTCCAGAACCTCGCCCTGACGCTCTGGGGCCCGGATTACCGATCGGTTCAGACCTCCTACTCGACCACTTCCTTCGTGGTCGGCCAGGTCTCCATCGCCGCGACCTCGCTCTACGCCTTCCTCACCGCGCTCGCGATGGCGGCGCTGCTCGTCGCCTTCCTGAACTTCACGCGCGAAGGCCGCGCGCTGCGGGCGATGGTGCAGAACCGCTACGCGGCGAGCCTGATGGGAATCGACACCGAGCGTCTCAATCGCGTCGCATTCGGCGTCGGTGTCGCTTGCGCGGCCGTCGCCGGCTGCATCCTGACGCCGATCTACTACACGTTCCCCGGAGCGGGCGTGGATCTCATCATCACGGCCTTCGTGGTCGTGGTGCTCGGGGGGCTTGGGAGCGTCACGGGAGCGGTGGTCGGCGGCCTGATCATCGGCATCACGCAGACGCTGACCGGGTTTTTCATCTCCGTCGAACTCAAGGACCTGATCGCGCTCGGGCTGTTTCTCCTCATCCTGCTCGTTCGGCCACAGGGGCTCTTCGGCCGCGTCGGCATGGAAGAGGTCGGGACGAAATGAGCCTCTTCAACGATTATTACCTCAACATCCTGGTGATGACCTGCCTCTGGGCGGGTCTGGCGGGCGCCTGGAATCTGATGGCGGGCTATGGCGGCCTCGTCTCGCTCGGCCACGCGGCGTTCCTCGGTATCGGCGCCTACGTCACAGCCATCGCTTACACGAAGTTCGGCCTGTCGCCCTGGATCGGCCTCGTCGCCAGCATCGTCATCACGTCGGCCGTGGCGGCGCTCATCAGCTGGCCGTGCTTCCGGCTGCGCGGCGCCTTCTTCTCGCTCGCCACGCTCGTCTTCCCGATCGCGATGGAGATCGTCGCCAACAACTGGTCCGACATGACTCGCGGGTCGAGCGGCATTGCGATCCCGTTCCGGCCGGGGCTGGAGAACTTCATGTTCTCCTCGCGTCTCGCCTACCTGATCGCGGCGGCGCTGTTCATGCTGCTCGTCTACGGCATCGCCCGCTGGATGCATCGCGGCCGGCTCGGGCTGTACCTGGTCGCCGTACGGGACGACCAGGCGACGGCGGCCAGCATGGGCGTCGATCCGCTTCGGGTGAAGCTGCTCATCACGCTCATCAGTGCCGCGCTGACGGCGATGGGCGGGTTCTTCTACGCCCAGTACATTCTCTTCATCGACCCGCCGAGCGTGTTCTCGATCAACAATTCCGTCCAGGTGGCGCTGCTCGCGATCATCGGTGGCCTCGGCACGCCCGCCGGCCCCATCGTCGGCGCGATGATTATGACGCCGCTAGACGGCGCTCTGAGCCAGTTCGTCGGCGGCGGGCCCCGTCTCCTGATCTATGGGAGCGTACTCCTCGCCGTCGTCCTCCTCGCCCCGCAGGGCGTAGTCGGCGCCATCCAGGCCAGGAGGCGGGCGCGATGAGCGCGAACTCCTCCGCCTTGATGCGGATCGAGGGCGTGACGCGCCGGTTCGGGGGGCTCGTCGCGGTCGACGATGTTTCTTTCGACGTCCGGCCCGGGCAGATCGTCGGCCTCATCGGCCCGAACGGCGCCGGCAAGACGACGTTGTTCAACATCATCAGCGGGCACATACGGGCCGATTCCGGCCGCGTCGTTTTCGCCGGGACGCCCGTGACGAAGGCCTCCGCAACCGCCTGCGCGCGAGCCGGGATCGGGCGCACCTTCCAGATCGTGAAACCCCTGACGACGCTCACCGTGCTCGAGAACGTCACCGTGGGCGCTCTCCTCCACCATCCGATTGCCGAAGCGCGCCGGCGAGCCGCGGCGATCATCGAGCGTGTGGGAATGGGGTCCCTCGCCAGCCGGCCTGCCGGCAGCCTGACCCTCGAAGCGCGCAAGCGCCTCGAACTCGCGCGTGCGCTGTCCATCAAGCCAAGGATCCTGCTGCTGGACGAGATCCTGGCAGGACTGAACCCGTCGGAGGTCAACGACAGCCTCCATCTGATCCGCAGCTTTGCCGAGGCGGATGGCCTCGCCGTGATCATGATCGAGCACAACCTGCACGCGGTGATGTCGCTGGCCGAGCGCGTGGTGGTCCTCGATTACGGCCGCAAGATCGCCGATGGCGTGCCGGCCGAGGTCGTCCGCGACCCGGCGGTCGTCGCGGCCTATCTCGGGAGCGATGAGCTATGAGCCTCGAGATTCGCGATCTGGTCGCGGGCTATGGCGACGTGACAGTCCTGCGCGGCGTCAGTCTCGAGGTGCCGGAGAGCAAGGTCGTGGCCCTGCTCGGCGCCAACGGCAATGGCAAGACTACGACCCTCAACGCGATCTCCGGCCTCGTCACGCAGGTGCGGTCCGGGACCATCCGACTGGACGGCGTGGACCTCGATCGCATGTCGCCTCACGAGCGGGTCGAGGCCGGCATCGCCCATGTCCCGCAGGGGCGGCAGCTCTTCCCCTTCATGAGCGTGCGCGAGAACCTCGAGCTCGGGGCCTATACGCCCCGCGGCCGCAAGCGCGAGGCCGGGACGCTGGATTGGCTGTTCGAGATCTTTCCGCGGGTCAAGGAGCGGCTCGGCCAAGCGGCCGGCTCCCTGTCCGGCGGTGAACAGCAGATGTGCGCAATCGCGCGGGGGCTGATGTCGCAGCCGCGCTATCTCCTTCTCGACGAGCCGTCGCTCGGGCTCGCGCCCATCGTCGTGAAGCAGGTGATGCGCGTGATCGGCACCATCGCGAGCCGAGGAATCGGGATCCTGCTGGTGGAGCAGAACGTGGCCCTCGCCCTCAAGCAGGCGAGCCATGCCTATGTGCTCGAACATGCCCAGATCGCGATCGAAGGACCGGCGGCCGAGCTCGCAAACGACGACCGCGTCCGGCGGGCCTATCTCGGCCTTTGATCAAGGGACGAAGTATCTGCGTTCAGCTTGGCGGCCGGAAGACCACGAGCATGACCGCCTCCGGAGTGACTAGGAGCGGATCGCCACCGTCGATGGGAGGCTTGATAGCCGCAATTTGACCTACCCGGCGGCGCGCGCAGATGGACGCGGGCAGCTCCAGCATCCTAGAAAAGATGATGTCCCGGCCCGAACAACTTTCTGACACCGCACTATTGATCGTCGATCTTCAGAACGATTTCGTGCATCCGGCCGGAGCCTATGGCCGGGCAGGCCAAGGGCACGAGGCCATTGCGGCGCTTCCCGCCCGGGTGAGGCCTCTGGCCGACATGATGCGCAGCCGCGGCGGCTGGATTGTTTCCACCCAGTTCACGCTCGTTCCCGGAAAGGGCGGCGAGCCCATCATCTCGCCTCATCTCAAGCAGCTGCGGCCTTTCCTCGCCAAGGGCGATTTCGCTCCCAACTCCTGGGGGCACGCTCTCGTGGACGAGTTGCAGCCGGCCGATCTCTCGGTCGAGAAACTCGCCTATTCGGCCTTCTACCAGACACGCCTCGAATGGGTGCTTCGCAAGTGCGGCATCCAGCGCCTCTTCGTCTGCGGCATCGTCACCAATGGCGGGGTCGCCTCGACGGCCCGGGAGGCGCATGTGCGCGACCTCGACGTGACGGTGCTCAGTGACGGATGCGCCGCCTTCTCGCTCGAGACGCATGAGACGGCGCTCGCGGCGCTTCGGCCCGTCTGCCGCGTGGCGAGCATCGAAGAGGTTACGAGCGAGCTTCGATAAGGGCGCTCGGAAAGGGCGGCCGACAACAACTCATCAGCCAAGGGGGACAACAATGCTGTCACGACGTCGCGTACTGGGCTCCGCCGCCGCGCTCGGGGCGAGTTTCGGCTGTCCTGCGATCGCGCGGGCCCAGGCCAGCTCGGTCAAGATCGGGGTCCTGACGGACATGTCGGGGATCTACGCAACGAATACCGGACGCGGCTCGGTCCTCGGCGCCACGATGGCGATCGAGGATTACAGGAAGATCGACCCGGGCCTCAGGGTCGAACTCGTCAGCGCCGACCAGCAGAACAAGCCGGACGTCGCCCTCACCCTCAGCCGCGAGTGGATCGACCGCGCCGGGGTCGACTGCATCATCGACGTGCCGATCTCCTCGGCTGCGCTTGGGGTCGCCAACTTGGTCAAGGAGCGCGACAGGGTAGCGCTTTTCACCGCGCCGGCGAGCAGCGACCTGACCGGCTCCGCCTGCACGCCGAACAGCATCCACTGGACCTACGATTCCTGGGCTCTGAATCAGGGAACCGTGCAGGGCATCATGGCAGGTGGTGGCGACACCTGGTTCTTTCTCACGGCCGACTACGCGTTTGGGAAGGCGCTCCAGCGCGACGCCGCGACCGCGGTGACGGAGCAGGGTGGGAAGGTGATCGGCAATGTGCTGACACCCTCGCCGTCGAACGACTTCTCGTCCTTCCTGCTGCAGGCGCAGACGAGCGGCGCGAAGGTGGTCGGCCTGGCCCAGGGCGGGCAGGATGTGGTGACCTGCATCAAGCAGGCCGCCGAGTTCGGCATGATGTCAGGCAAGCAGCGCGTGGCGGGCCTCGTGATCCAGCTCGGGGACGTGCACGGCATGGGCCTCGCCGTAGCAGGCGGGCTCCTCCTCAGCGAACCGTTCTACTGGGACCTGACCGACGGGACCCGGGCCTTCTCGCAGCGCTTCGGGGCCCAGATGAACGGCCAGATGCCGAGCATCGCGCATGCGGGCGCCTACAGCGCCGTCCTCCACTATCTCAAGGCGGTCTCCGCGCTTGGTGTCGGAGCCGCCAAGGCGAGCGGCCGGGCGACGGTCGAGCGGATGAAGGCCATCCCGACCGACGATCCGCTCTTCGGCCCGGGTTCGATCCGGCTGGACGGCCGCAAGCTGCACCCGATGCACCTCTTCCAGGTGAAGACCCCGGCCGAGAGCCGTGGCCCATACGACTACTACAAGCTCATCGAATCGACGCCGCCCGAGCGAGCGTTCCGGGCCGCGAACAAGGGCGGCTGTCCGCTCGTGCCCGCCTGAGGGCGAAATGCTGGGGCGGCTTCAGCCGTTCCCGGGCAGTCGGTAATCGCCCTTGAGGGCCGCCAGGTAACGCCTCACGCTCTCGCGGAAAACGACCTTGGCATCCCGAGGGACAACGCTTTCGAAGAAGGCGCCATAGATCCGCTCGAACGCGAGCGGCTCGAGCGTCTCCGAGATGGAGGCGACGCTCGCCTCGTTGAGCGGCACCATGTTCGGGTAGCTGCGCATGAAGCTCACGCGCCGGTCGGGCCCGACCTGGACGGTGTCGCCTGTCAGCAGCACGCCGGCACCCTTGGCGCCGGCGGCCCAGTGAAGGACGGAAGCCCCTTCGAAATGCCCGCCTGTCCGGACGATCCTCACCCCGGGCGCGAGCTCGCGGCTGTCGCCCGACCAGTGCACGATGCATGGATCCGGCCGCGTGACCCAGGGTCTGTCGTTCTCGTGCAGGTAGACGGGCACGTCACCGAATGCGCGGCTCCATTCCACCAGATTGGAATAGTAATGTGGGTGGCTGATCGCGATTGCCTTGATGCCCCCGAGCGAAGCGACGATCTCCCGAGTCGCCTCGTCGAGGAAAGGGACTAGATCCCATAAGATCAACCCGTCGCCGGTCGAGACGAAGAGCGCTCGCTGCCCGATTGCGAATTTCGGCGAGATGCCGAACCCGTATAGCCCCGGCTCGTGCATTCGCCAGGTGCCGAAATGACGTGCCGAAAGCGCCGGGGAGCTCGTCCAGCCCTGGCCCGACGCCGGAACATATTGGCGTCCGTCCAGGCAGATCTTGCAACCTTCCGGTGGAGCATCTGCCTCGGGGTATTGCTGCCCGCACGCGGTGCATATGAAAGCTGTGCCCACCGGGATGTCCTCTTTTCGGCGCTCCGGGTCTCTGCATCATATTTCGGAGCATCCCGCCATGGCCGCTACGCCATCCACGCCCGTCCGAGCGAAGCTCTCCGCGATCGTGCCCCACATGATCGAGCTGACCGAGACGGTCCTCTTCGGGGATGTCTGGGAGCGGGAGGGGCTCTCTAAGCGCGACCGAAGCCTGATCACATGCGCGGCGCTCCTGACCGCCTACCGGCCCGACCAGCTCAAGGGCCACTTCGTCCGCGCCCTCTCGAACGGCGTGACCGTCGACGAGCTCAGTGAGATGATCACTCACTTAGCGTTCTATTCAGGCTGGCCGGGCTCGATGGCGGCCGCCAAGCTTCTCCTCGAAGTGGTCGAGGAGCAGAAAGCTGCCGAGCAACCCGCTTCCCCATTCAAGGCGGACAAGCCGGATTAGCGGGAGAGCGCCCGGAGCGAGCTGGGCTCACGCATCCGCCCGTTTCGGTGAGACCGGGTTGCGTCGTAAGCTTGACGATGGCCAGATCACCAGAGGCCCAGGAGCTTCCACCAGGCGCTCCCCAGCAGGGCGTAGATCAAAAGCTCGCCGATGCACATGACGAGGCCGACCCTCCACCATGTGGCCATGGTCACGTAGCCGCTGCCGAAGATAATCGGCGAGGTCCCGGTGGCGTAATGCGTCAGCGTCATCATGATCGTGGACCCCGCCGCCATCATCAAGGCGAAGGGAGCGACATAGTCGGGGGGCACGAGCGCGAAGCCGACCGTCAGGAAGGCCAGCATCATGGCGCTGATATGCGCCGTGGTGCTGGCAAAGAGGTAGTGGCTGAACACAAAGAGCAGCACGAGGATCGCGGCGGCAGCCTGCCAGCCGACCCTGAGGCCAGGATGCCGTCCTGAAGGCGCGCCGACAGCCAGGCGATCACACCGGCCTCGTTGAGCTGCTCGGCCATCATCACCAGGGCGCCGAACCAGATCAGCGTGTCCCACGCGCTCTTCTCGGAGAGCACGTCGTCCCAATCGAGCGTGCCCGTGATGATCAACACGAACAGCCCGACGAAGGCGACGACGGTCGGGTCGAGAAGCGCCGCCTCCCCGAGTACCAGCGCAGGCACGTTCGCCCAAAGGACCAGCAGCAGGCCGAAGGTGCCGATCATCACTCTCTCGGGCCCGGAGAGCGGGCCCATCTTCGTCAGTTCGGCCCGCGCGTATTCCACCGCGTGAGGTGTCGCCCTTACAGCGGGTGGTGAAAGAACGGCTATCGCGAGCGGCATGAGGCCCAGGCAGACCAATCCTGGAACCGCCATGCATATCGCCCACGTGGTCCAGCTCAGTTGGAGGCTCTGGTCCGTCGCGCGGGCGATGTAGTCGACAACCAGCGGATTGGGCGCCGTCGCCGTGACGAACATGCCGGACGTGATCGTGTTCGCATGCATGTTCACCAGCGCGAGGTAGGTGCCCATCTTGCCCTCCGTCCCCTTGGCCGGGTCGGAATCGAAGGAGGTGGCGATGGACCTCATGATCGGGTGCACGATCCCGCCGCCGCGGGCCGTGTTGCTGGGAGTGAATGGCGCCAGCAACAGCTCGCAAGCGGCCAGGCCGTAACCGATACCGATCGTGTGGCGGCCCATGAGCTCGATGAACATCAGGCCTATCCGCCTGCCGAGACCTGTCTTCCTCAAGCCGCGCGAGATCAGGACGGCCACGACGATCAGCCATATGAGAGAACTGGAAAAACTACTCAGCGCGTCGGCTATGGCCTCGCGCGAGGACGTAGTCGTAACCTGCGACAGCGCCACGACGACGATCGCCATCATCGCGATGACGCCGATCGGCATCACGTTGAGGATGATGGCGAGAATGGTTGTCAGGAAGATCGCAAGGAGCGCCCAGGCCTTGGCCGTCAGTCCCGCCGGCGCCGGGACCAGCAGCAGGATCGCGAGCACGACCGTGGCGATCAGTGCGGGCTTCAGCCTGAACGGCACCGCCTCTTCGAAATAGAGGAACGCCGCCTTCAGCCGCCCGTACATCGTCATCAGATCCGCCCTCGTCAGCTCCGAGAGACCGGGCCACCGTCAGCCGGGCGTGGCCACAACGCTGATCGTCTCTCAACAGCCGAAATGGCGTTTGTTTCCGATGTTGCTGGAGGAAGGTGCGGGTTAAACTTGGTTTGGTACTTCAAATACGATCGCGCGCCGTCATTGTAGTGGCGCTCCGCAGCGACGTCCCGCAGATCAGGTCGTTGACCGACCTGGGCCGTTGGCGACCGTCGGCGTCGATATGTTCGGCGGTGCCGAGCGCCTCAACGACGAGATGAAGACGTGATGGGCCGCACGGATATGGCTGCGCATGACGGAGCCAGCCCATACGCTGTCCCGGCCGCGGAAGGCCGCGATCAGCTCGCGATGGTGCGTCATGCTGCGGGCGAGGTCTTCGTCGGAATAGACGTGGAACGTCCGCGTCACGAGCGCCATCTCGACGACGCTCGAGATCATGGCCGACAGCCTCTGATTTGCGGCGGCCGTGATGATGATGCGATGGAACTCGCCGTTTCGCCGCGCAAGCTCGGCAAGGTCGCGATCGGGTCCCGATCCGACCACGCCCTCCATCTCTGTCGCATAGCGCTCGAGTTCTTCGAGCGCGGCAGGCGTCAGTCGAGCAGCGGCGACCTCGGCAGCATGCGCCTCGAGCACCGTCCTCAGAGCGAAGACCTCTTCGACGTCCGATTGGGACCAGTGCGTAACGTAGGCGCCGCGGTTCGCGAAGAACTCCACCAACCCCTCGGCCGAGAGCCGCCGTAAAGCCTCCCGGACAGGCGTGCGGCTGATCCCAAGGCGGTCGGCGACCTCCGCGGCACGCAGATGCTGCCCAGGCCCATAGGTCCCGGACGCGATTGCGCCCCGGATCGCTTCGTATGCCTGCTGTATCGCGGCGGCCACCGATGCTCCAGCGGCTAGCGGATGCCAAGAAGGCGACGAGCGTTGCCGCCCAGAACCAGCTCGCAATCCTGGTCCGAGAGATCGGACGCAAGGATCTCGTAGAGCGGGAACGGATGGCTGAAGAGCTTCGGAGACGAGTAGAAGTCGGTGCCAAGCAGGAGCCGCTCCGCCCCGTTCTTTGCGACGAAGGTCTCCATCATGTGCGAGACTGGGATCATGACGCCCGTGTCGAAGACGATGTTGGGATGCTTGCTCGCCAGATAAGGCATCCAATGGGCCAAGTCGGGTGACGAGAAGGCATCGAGCGCCACGAAGGTGAGATCGGGGAACTTGTCAGCCAGAATCTCGAGCTTCCAGGGCGCTTCGAGCTTCGAGTCTCCGATGATGTGGATGAAGGCCGGAACATTGTGTTCCTGCACGCGCTCGAGGAGCGCGTCCATCCGCGGATGGTCGATCGCACATCCCTGGAAGCGGTGATGCCAGATGATCCCGCGCATGCCGAGCTGGGTGACGCAGCGGTCGATCTCGTCGAGCGAGCCCTCGCCTTCGAGGGGGGAGACGGTGCCGACCGCAGCAGGGAAGCGATCTGGCCAGCGATCGCGATAGATGGCGACCTGGTCGTTGACCCGGCGGGTGTCGGCAATACCGTTCGGCGCCGGATACCCGTTGGACGGCATGAGCAGCGCCTGCTCGATACCATTGGCGTCCATGAAGGCGATGCGCTTGGCAGCGTCGTCCTCCATCGTGCCGGCGCCGGCAGCGCCGTGCGACACGATCTCGAGCGAGCCGACATGGTGGTGCAGGTCGAAGACCCGGAAATCCTGGGGCTTACGCATCGGCATTCCAGAAGCGGGAGAAATCGGGCTTTCGGCGCTCGGCAAAGGAGCCGAGGCCCTCGCGCCACTCGGCTTCGGGGATGTCGCCAAGGATCGCACGGACGAAATCCCAGTCGAGCGGAGCTGCCCGCCGGGCCGCTGCCTTGACGGCCGCGAGCGCACCCGGCGGCACCTCGTCCGTGACGTTCCGGGCGAGCGCCATGGCGGACTCGACCTGTTCGCCGACCGGGACAATGCGGCTGACCAGCCCCAGGGTCGAAGCCTCCGGCGCCTCGACCCGCCGCCGGGTCAGGATCACATCCATTGCGCGCCGCCGTCCCACGAGCTGGACGAGGCGCGCGAGGCCGGTATTCGGCATCACGCCGAGGCCGAGCTCGGGTAGCGCGAAGCTCGTATCCTCCGCCGCGACCACGAGGTCGCAGCAGAGCGTCAGCTCGCAACCTCCGCCCAGCACCAGCCCGTGCGTGGCGGCGATCGTGACGCGCCTGTCCGCGTCGATTGCCTGGAACAGATCCATCGGCGTCGGCCCGGTCGGAGCGCCCGTCATCCACCCGGCGCCGAGGAGGTCGCCGATATTCGCGCCGGCGCAGAACGCCCTCCCCTCGCCCGCGACCACCAGCGCCCGCGCCCTGCGCGCCTCCGGCGATGCGAGCGCGGCGAGCGCACCCTCGACGAGGCTCGTCGAAAGCGCGTTCCGGCGCTCGGGCTCCGCCAGGGTGAGAAGCCCGACGGTGCCGCGGAGCTCGAAGCGGGCACCCATCACTTCACCGGGTAGACAAGCTTCCCGCCCGCCTTGGCGGCCGGGAACACGACCTCTTCGCCCTCTTTGCGGTGCTGGGTAACGACCATCGTCTCATCGCTGAGCAGCTGGTGCTTGGCGGCATCGGAGGCTTTGTAGCCGATCTTCCCATAGGGCGTGTCGAAGGTGAGGCTCGACAGCTTCTCCTGCACTTTCGCGACGTCGGTGCTGCCCGCTGCCTTGATGGAATCGGTCAGCGACTTCAGGCCGACATAGCCCTGCAGGAAGGGCGAGATGATCGTCTGACCTGTTGCCGCTTGAGCGTTCTTTACGAATTCGGCCACGCCGGGCGTTGTCTCATGTGCCGACCACTCGGCGATCATGGCAGTGCCTTCGCTGAGGTCGCCGTAATCGGCGCGCTTGTCGCCGGCAGAGACCACCATGGTGAGCTTCGGCTTCACCCCCAGGCTGTTCTGCTGCCGCACGAGCTGCAGGTTGTCGCCCGAGTAGCCGACGGAGAAGAACACGTCGGGGTTCAGCGACTTGACGCGCGTGAGGATAGGCGAGAAATCGGGCGAGCCGGTCTTGAAGGGCTCCTTCATGACTAGCTGTAGCCCCTCGGCCTTCATGTATTGCTCGGCGTATTTCGCGGCGTCGGCGCCGTAGAGCCCGTCCTCGAATGCGAGCGCGACCGTCTTCGGCTTCGGTTCGATCGACGCGATGAAGCGCGCTGCCGCCTTCTGCCGGTGATAATCCCAGATATAGACGTGGTAGTACCAATCCTCCTTGCCGAAGGTCGTCTCCAGCCTCACGGATGACGATCCCGTGTGGATGAAGAGCGGCTTGTATCGGCGCACGCTCGACAGCAACGCGAAGTCGGCCGTGCTGCCGTAGCCTCCGACAAAGGCGTAGACCTTGTCTTCGGTGGCCATCTTGGACGCGATGGTCGCAGCCGTGTTCGGCTCGCTCTTGGTGTCCTCGATCAGGAGCTTGACCTGCCGGCCCAGCACGCCGCCGCTCTTGTTCAGCTCCTCCGCCGCGTACTTGATGCCTCCGAGGATCACCTGTCCGCCGACTGCCAGCACCCCCGTCAGCGGCAGCGGCACGCCGATGAGAAGCGGTTCGCCCGATTGCGCGAAGGCGGGACGGGCGGCCATGGCGGCGGCGGTCGCAGCCGTGACCTGGAGAAACTGGCGTCTTGAGGAACTCATGGTGACCTCCCTGGCTTTTGTGGTTGATCTCAGCGACCTTCGTCACGCTGGAAGAATGGCAGCCGTCGCCCGTCGATCTCCGGGAAGGTGACGGTGACGGAATCACCCGAACGCACCGCGTCGCGGCCTTCGCCGATCAGGCGGCTCGCCATGCGCGGCCCATCTTCGAGATCGACGAGGACGACCGTGTAGGGCAGCTGGCTCGCCCATTCCTCGCCGTGGAACGAAACGGCGACGTGCGAGAAGGAAAAGACCTTGCCGCGCCCGGAGGCGCGCTTCCAGCCGAGGCTCGGGCTCGCGCATTTCGGGCAGTGGATGCGCGGGTAGAAGAAGGTTTCGCCGCAATCGTCGCACACCGGGAGGACGAGTTCCTCACGGTCGCAAGCATCCCAGAAGGGTGCGCTCGCGGCGGTCGGCTGGGGCAGGACGGCGCGCAGCTCCGACATCGTTCAAACCTTCTCGAGGATGGCGACACCGCAGACGGAGAATACGCCTCCGTTGCCGCTGACGAGGGCACGCCGGGCCCCGTCGACCTGGCGTCGACCGGCCTCGCCCCGCAGCTGCCGCACGGCGTCCACGAGATGCAGCATGCCGCCGATATGCGCCTGAGAGAGGAGGCCGCCATGCGGGTTCACGGGCCAGCGCCCGCCCAGCGTGGTCGCGCCTGAGCGGACGAGGGCTCCCGCTTGCCCCGGCTCGCAGAAGCCGAGCGCTTCCAGCGTGACGAGGACGGAGATCGTGAAGGCGTCGTGCAGATTGACGACCTGCACGTCCGCGGGCCCGATGCCGGCAGCCTCGTAGGCGGCGCGGCCCGCTTCGGCCATGCCGAAATCCGGGATGTCGGGCATGTCGACGACCGAGTTGTGCGTCGTCTTCATGCCCAGGGACCGCATCTGGACGGCGCGGTCGCCGAAGCGCTTTGCCCGGTCGCGGCTCGCGACCAGCAGGGCACCGCCGCCATCCGCGACGAGCGAGCAATCGAGCAGCCGGATGGGCGAGCTGATCATCCGGCTGGCGGCATGCGCCTCAAGGGTGATCGGCTTCTTCATCATGGCGTTGTCGTTCAGCAGCGCATGCTGCCGCGCGCTCACCGCCACCGCGCCGAAATCGGCAATCGTCGCGCCATAGAGATCGACGTAGCGCTGCGCGACGAGAGCATAAGGGATCACCATCCCCTGCAGGCCGAACGGCTCCTCCCACTCTTCTCCGCCGAGCAGGTTCTTGAGGTGAAACCCGTGCGTTCCCTCGGCGCGTCCGGTGAGGCCGTTCTCGCCATAGACGCAGACGGCAAGTTCGCAATGCCCGGCCTCGACGGCCCAGATCGCCTGCTGGAGCATCGTCATGCCCGTGACGGTGCCGCCGACATCGACGGTCGCGCTAAAGCGTGGCTTCACGCCGAGGTATTCGGAGAGGGTCGTCGAGAACATGCTGTTCGGCGACTGGTACGGGTCGAGGTTGATGACGCCGTCGAGCTCGGACAGCGCGCAGCCGGCATCCTTGAGGGCGTCGAGGACGGCAAGGGCCTGGATCTCGACGGACGACATGCCGGGCAGCTTGCCGACCGGCGTCTCGCCGATTCCGACGATGACCGCCTCGGTGCTCACCGCGGGCATGATGGTGCAATCCCTTCGGCGGACATGGGTCTCACAATCCTAGATAGGCGCTGCGGAGTTCGTCGCTTTCAACGACCTCCGCCAT
The DNA here is from genome assembly GCA_023423995.1 of Pseudomonadota bacterium. Taxonomy (GTDB): domain Bacteria; phylum Pseudomonadota; class Alphaproteobacteria; order Rhizobiales; family Beijerinckiaceae; genus Enterovirga. The sequence goes on from JAFAEL010000078.1 coordinate 20,672, forward strand.
GGGTCCCGACAGGGCGACGCGGCCCTCTTCGAGGACGATGCAATGGTCCGCGATCTGCGTCGCGTAGCCGACGTTCTGCTCTGCCATGACGATCGCGCAGCCGCTATTCCGCTTGATCTCGGCGAGAGTCCCGAAAAGCTCCTCGACGATCTTCGGCGCAAGCCCGGCCGAGGGCTCGTCGAGCAGGAGGGCGCGCGGCGCCGTCATCAAGGCGCGACCGACGGCGAGCATCTGCCGCTGGCCGCCGCTCATGGTTCCGGCGGCCTGCGAGCGGCGTTCGCGAAGAATCGGGAAGTAGCCGTAGACCTGCTCGAGCAGGCCGTTCATCTCGGGCAGCGTGCGATGGCCGGAGGCGGCTACGTAGGCGCCACGCAGATTGTCGAGCACCGTGAGGTTGGGGAAGCAGCGCGCCCCGTCGGGAACGAGCGAGACGCCGCGCCCGGGCAGCATGAAGGGCTGCAGGCCGGAGAGGTCCTGCCCGTCGAGCATGATGCGGCGGCCGCTGCTTGCGACCGTGCCGATGATGGCCCGCAGCGCGGTGGTCTTTCCCGCGCCGTTCGAGCCGAGCACCACCAGGAGGTCGCCCTCGTTCACCGCGAGATCGATCCCGCCGAGCACCTGAAGGCGGCCGTAGGATGCGCCGCCGAGCGCTGCCTGGAAGCGGCTCATCCCTTGAACCCCTTGCCGAGATAGGCCTCGCGCACCGCCGGATCGGCGAGCACGCTTGCTGGCGAACCGGAAGCGAGCAGCTTCCCGTTGTTGAGAACGATCACGCTTTCGCAAAGGGTAGTGATGACCCGCATCACGTGCTCGATGATGACGATGCTCAGGCCCGCCTTGTGGATCTGACGTACGAGCGCCATCACGCCGACGGAATCCTCGTGCGAGAGGCCGGCCATTACCTCGTCCAGCATGAGCACGGAGGGACCGCAGGCCAGGGCGCGCGCGATTTCGAGGCGGCGGAGGTCGGTGACCGAGAGGTGCCCGCACGCGCGCTTCAGGAGCGGGCCCAATCCGCAGAACGAGGCGACGGAAGCCGCGTCCGTCAGGCCCGGGATCAGATGGTGCGATCCGCGCCCGTAGATGAGCGGAACGGCGATCACCTCTTCCACCGTGAGCTGCGGGGGAACCTTCGGGATCTGGTAGGTGCGGGCGAGCCCGTGCTGGACGATGCGGTCCGAGCGCTCCGCCGTAATGGCGCGAGAGCCGAGCCGGACGGCCCCCTCGCGCGGCTTGATCTGGCCGGAGACGGCATTCACGAGCGTGCTTTTTCCCGAGCCGTTCGGGCCGATCAGGCCGGTGATCTGCCCGGCCGGGAACGCCGTCGTGACGCCGTCCAGGGCGCGCAGACCGCCGAAGGCGACCACGAGCCCTTCCGTGGCGAGCTCCTGGGACGAGATGCTCATGGCTCCGTCCTGAGTCCGGCGACGGGGTTCACGCTCGACGTTTTCGTCTCGCGCTTCCGCACCGCCCGTACGAGCTTCGAGAGCAAGCCGACGACGCCCTGCGGCAACGCCATGACGAAGATGATGATCACGGCGCCGTAGACGACCTGGTAGCCGGTGCCGCCGATGAAGGTCCGAGCGCCCTCCTCCAGAGCCTTCAGCAGGATTGCGCCGAGCAGCGGCCCGAGCGTCGTGTCCATGCCTCCAAGGATCGCAATGGCGAGCGGGAGGACGCTCCAGTTCGGCGTGAAAACGTCCGTTGGGACGACATAGCCGTAGAGCCCGCCATAGCAGGCGCCGGCGAGACCCGCGAAAACGCCCGAGACGATGAAGGCGAGGAGCTTCGTCTTCACGACGGGCACGCCACTCGCAGCGGCGAGCTCCGGGTTGGTGCGGATCATGAAGAAGGCAGGCCGGAAGCGCAGGGTGAGAAAGAGGTCGGAGGTGATCACCGCCGCGAGCAGAAGCCCCGCGATGATGAGGAGCTGCCAGCGCGGCTCCCCGCCAGCCACGACCGGCGGCGCGATCCCGCCTGCCCCGCCCGTCCAGTCACCGAAGACGAGGACGGCCACCTGCAGAGACAGCATGAAGCCGAGCGTCGCGATGGCGAAGTACATCCGCCGCAGGCGGAGGGTAATGAGGCCGAGCAACGTCGCGGCGAGCGCGCACACGACGACCACACCGACCCAGGCGAGCGTGATGCCAAGAAGCGGCTCGATCAGCGCCGTCGAGTAGGCGCCGAGCCCGAAGAAGGCTGCGGAGCCCAGCGAGACCTGCCCCGTCCGGGAGAGGATGTCCCAAGCCAGGGCGAGGATCGCGCTGATCGCCACGCCGATGGCGAGCTGGATCCAGAACGGCTTGTTCGCGTAGGCGATGCCGCCCGCGACCGCGATGATCGCGAGGTAGGTCAGGACGCGGCCTGTCCAGCTGGTCATGCGCGCTGCTCCGACCCGAACAGGCCCGTCGGCCGCACCACGAGGACGATCACGATCAGGAGGAAGGCGATACCGTAGCCCCAGCTTCCTCCGCCGGGCACGAAGGTCGCCGTGACGCTCTCCGCGATGGACAGGATTGCGGCGCCGACGAGCGCGCCGCCGATGCTGCCGAGCCCGCCGAGCGCCACGATCGCGAAGGCGCGCATCACGAGGTCCACGCCGACGAGTGGGTGGACATAGAGGATCAGCGCGACGAGGCCGCCGCCGATGCCGGCCGTGAAGCCGCCGATCACAAAGGACAGGCGGAACATGCTCCACACGTTCACGCCCGAGAAGATCGCCAGTTCGTGGTTCTCGCTCGCGAAGCGCAGGAGCAGCCCGTAGCGGGTGCGCCGCATGAACCAGATTAGCGCCCCGTACAGGATGGCCCCGACGATCAGGACGACGAGATTGTTCCCGGGGACCGTGACGGGCCCAAGTCGCAGAGGCGGCAGGAGCTCCGGCGCGTGCATGACACGGGAATCCGGGGTCCAGGCGATCATCGCGAGGTTGATGACCAGGATCGACAGACCGATCGTGGCGAGGATCTGGTTGTGCTCGTCCTGCCGCAGCACCCGCGCAAGGAAGCTGTCGAAGACCAGCCAGGACAGGGCCGCGATCGCCACGCCCGCAACCAGCATGCCGAGGATCGGCGTGAGGCCGAGCCCGACATAGAGGAAGTAGGTGATGAACGCGCCGAGCATCACGAACTCGCCATGGGCGAAGTTGATGATGCCCGTGACGCCGAATTCGAGCGTGAGCCCGGAGGCGATCGCCGCGTAGAGCCCCGCGACCGTGATCGCGAGAAGCAGCGTCTGGGAGAGGACGACGGGATCCATGCCGCTGCTCAACCGACCAGATTGCGCGCGATTTGCAGGCGCTGCATCTCGGATGTGCCCTCGCCGATCCGGAGGCCGCGCACATCGCGGAAGATGCGCTCGACCGGCAGGTCGGTCATGAAGCCGGCCCCGCCAAAGATCTGCAGGACCCGGTCCGCGACGCGGCCGGCCATCTCGCTGCAGTAGAGCTTGGCGCGAGATGCCGCGATACGCGTATCCGGGTGCCCCGCATCGGCGAGTTCGGCCGCCTGCCTGCACAGCAGGCGACCGGCCTGGAGCTCGACGTCGCTGTCGGCCAGCATGAACTGGATCGCCTGATGCTCGCCGAGCCGCTTCCCGAAGGTTTTGCGTTCGCGCACATAAGGGAGGACCAGATCCATCAGATGCTGGGCCATGCCGACACAGCGGCAGGCGACGAAGAGCCGGTCGTTGTTGATCGTTGCCATCATGATGGCGAAGCCATTGCGCGGCTCGCCGAGCACGTGACTGTCCGGCACGAAGCATCCGTCGAACGAGAGAGCGGAGAGCGGGTAGCCGCGCCAGCCGAGCTTCTTGAACCGGCGCTCGATCGTGAAGCCGGGTGATCCGCGCTTCACAATGAAGGTGCCGAGACGTTGCTTGAGCGAAGCGTCCTTGTCCGTGACGGCGAGGACGATCGTATGGTCGGCGGTCTCGGCATGCGAGATGAAGTGCTTCGCACCGTCGATTCGCCAGCCACCCTCGACCCGCGTGGCACGCGTCCGCAGCGCGTTCAGGTCCGAGCCGGCATCCGGCTCCGTCAGCGCATAGGCGACGGTGGTCTCGGCCCGCATCAAGGGGCCGACGAACCACTCGCGCTGCGCCTCGTTCGCGAAGCGGATCGAGCCCGGAAGGTGCCCGATCGCCTCGCCGAGCGCCATGCTCGTGTGGCCCATGGCTTCGTCGATGGCGGCGATCGCAACCCGGCTCAGGCCCGGCCCTCCGATTTCGGCCGGCATGTTGTACCCGTAGAGCCCGAGCGAGAGCGCTTCCTGGCGCAGCCTCGCCATCAGGGCGGGCTCGATCTCGTCTGCCTCGTCCACCGCCGCTTCGTGCGGCGCGAGGGACCGGTCGACGAAGCTGCGGACGGTGCGCACGAGGAGTTCGAGCTCCTCCTCCGTCTCGCGAGGAGACACGTCGGCCATGGAGGTCACGAGAAGCTGTCCATCGTTTCGGTGGCGACCCAGGCTTCGATCGCGTGCCGCTGGATCTTGCCTGTCGTGGAGCGTGTGATGCGATCCGCCGGGACGAGCCGGATGCCTTTCGGCTGCTTGTAGCCGGCCAGTTCCTTGCGGCACCGCTCGCGCAGGACGGCGAGCTCGAGGCCGGGATTGCTCGATACGACGAGCGCGACCGGCACCTCGCCCCAGCGCGCGTCCTTCCGCCGGACCACGACGGCGTCCAGCACGTCCGGATGACCGACGAGCACGCGCTCGATTTCGGCGGGATAGATGTTCTCGCCCCCCGACTTGATCATGTACTTCGCGCGATCGACGAAATCGTAGAGCCCGTCTGGCCGGCGCCGGAAGAGGTCTCCCATGTGGAACCAGCCGTTCCGGAAATCCTCGGCGGTGGCCTTGTCGTTGTTCCAGTAGCCGCTGAACAAGGTGGGCCCGCGCATGGCGAGTTCGCCCGGCTCGCCATCGGGGACATCGCGGTCATCGGCATCGACGAGGCGGATCTCCGCGCCCTGGCTCGGCGCCTTGCCCAGATCGGATGCGTCCCCCTTCGGGAGTTGGCGACCGGAGAGCGGCGGCGTACCGGTTTCCGTCGCGCCGAAGCAGTTGAGGAAATCGCAGCCGAGGAGCTTTGCAACGCGCTCGACCTCGTGCGGGGGCGAGAGATCCGCCATCACGCCGCAGGTCTTGATGCCGAGCGGCTTCGTCCCACGCCGCTCCAGCGCCTCGATCATCCGGCCGATCGCGCCCGGCATGATCGAAACCCACTCGAAGCGCTCGGTCTCGATCTTCTGCGCGATCAGATCGGGATCGAACCCGTCTATGACGATCACGCGCCCGCCGGTGAGCAGCGCATGCAGCGCCGGCTCCGTCCCGCCCATGTGATAGAACGGCGGCCAGGCGAGATTGGTGTTCCCCGGCCGCACCCCGAGATCGAAGGGCACGACCAGCATGCGGGCGACCTCACAGCGATGGCTGAGGACGGCGCCCTTCGGCAGTCCGGTCGTGCCACTGGTGTAGAGGATCAGGAAGGGATCCTCCGGCTCGGCGACCTCCGGCGGCTCATCGGCTGCAGCGCGGGCGAGACGGCGTTCCCAGTCCGATCCGAAGGTCAGGACCTCCGAACCACCGGCGACAGCCGACAGCGTCTCCGCGAAGCGCGGCGAGGCAATCGCAACGCGCGGCGATACGAGCCCGACGCAATGCGTGAGTTCGCCGGGCGTAAGCCGCCAGTTCTGGCAGGCGATGATCGCGCCGAGGCAGGCGCCCGCGAGTTGCACCTCGATGTACTCGGACCGGTTCTCGGAAAGCACCGCGATGCGGTCGCCGCGGGAGACGCCGAGGCTCGCCAAGAGCGCGGAGGTTCGGTTCACCCGCTCGCCGAGCTCGGCGAAAGTCCAACGCTTGTCGCCGTCCTCCAATGCAGGCCGGCGAGAGTGGAGGCGAACCGCGTTCTGAAACAGCGACCCGACGGTACTGGCGGCAGCTCGCCTGACGAGCGTTGCGGCCGATCGCGACGCGGATGAACCGCTCGCAAAGACATCTGCCGTGAGGCCAGCCGTCGTTTCCACCCAAGCACCTATATTTCTTGATTGGATGCAATACCGCCGGACCATGCCCTGTCAACCTGTTTGAAAGAGCTGAATTGCATCCACACGCAGCAGCCGAAGCTTCGGGATCTCCGAAACGCGGGCAGCATCAAGCAGTCGCCAGGACAGACACGGATTTCAGAAAGGGGCGCGCTCGAATCCCCGGCTTCGCAACGGCTTGCTTGCCCGCGCGGACCAGCTCGAGGGTCTACAGATCGCCGGGGGAGGCACTGCCAAACTGGTGCGCGGCAGCGATCCTGCATCGCTGGACGTTGAAGACGCCCGTGAAGTGCTCCTTCATCAGCTCGGTATGGCGTGCCAGGAATTCCGAGCGATCATAGGCGGCAAGGTCCGCCTCTGTTTCCCAGATCGAAATCGAGAATCCGGAATCCGGCTGCGTGACGTCCTGGATGAGGTAGCGCGCTTTCAGCCCGGGAAGCGCCGCGTCGCGATACGCGGCCTCGAACGCGTCCTGGTAGGCGCCCCAATGGCCGGGCTTCAAGCGACCCCACGCGATGCGCATGTACATGCCTTTGTCACCGGTGGCGGGTTCAGGGATGCTCGTCATGATGCCATCGCGATCGCCTGGCGGCCCACGGCGTCGCGGCCGACGAAGGACAGAACCTGCTCCGCCACCGTGTCGAGCTGCGCCGCGACGCGCTCGTCCACGCAGGCGCCCCCCTCGTCGAAAACCCGCCCGGCCGCCGTGTTGATCCCGACGCCGAGCGGCGTCGGCCAACCCCGCAGGGCATGGACGATGGAGCGAAAGGCGGTGAGTGTGGTCCCGACGGCCTGCCATCCCGCCGCGCAAACGATGCACCCGACGGCCCGCTCCTCGAAGTAGGGCCGGCCGTCCTCGCGCATGTCCTCGGTGTAGTCGAGCGCGTTCTTCAGCATGCCGGAGATCGAGCCATGATAGCCGGGCGAGGCCACGACGATGGCATCCGCCCGGCGCATCGCCTCGACGAGGCGCAGGGCCTCCGGCGTACGGAACGGAACCTCCGGAGCGTACATCGGAAGGCCCGCGAGCATCGGCCCGTCGAACATCTCGGTGTCCGCCCCGCGGCGGGCGGCGGTCGCCAGCACGTGACGGACCGCCCGCTCCGAGGAGGATTGAGGCCGAGTCGTGCCGCCCAGGCCGACGATCATCGGCCTGGTATGGTGCCACGAGCGTGCCGTCATTGCCTTCGCGCCTCGATTGCTCTGTGTCAGCTCTTCACCAGCGGACAGCCGCCTTCGCTCATCGGCCGGAAAGCCTCCCCGGCCGGGATGGTGGAGAGGACGTTGTAGAGGTCCCAGGGCTCCTTCATGTCTGCCGGCTTCTTCACCTCGAACAGGTAATGCGGGTGCAGCTTGCGGCCGTCCGGCCGGATGGAGCCCTTGCCGAAGAGCGGATCCTCCGTCGGGACGGCCTTCATGTCGGCGACGATCTTGGCGCCGTCCTTGGTGTCCTTCAGCTTCTCCACGGTCTTCAGGTAATGGATCACGCTGGAATAGACGCCGGCCTGGATCTGCGTCGGCATGCGGCCGTTGTTTTTCTCGGCGAAGCGCCGCGACCAGGCGCGGGTGCCTTCGTCGAGGTTCCAGTAATACGCGCCCGTGAGCACCAGCCCCTGCGCCTTGTCTGCACCGAGGGCCTTCACGTCCGTGATCATGAGGAGCATCGCCGCCAGGGTCTGCCCGCCCTGGGTGATGCCGAATTCCGCGGCCTGCTTGATGCTGTTCGTAGCGTCCGCGCCGGAATTCGCCAGCCCGACGATCTTCGCCTTCGAGCCCTGCGCCTGGAGGAGGTAGGACGAGAAGTCGGCCGTCACAAAGGGGTGCCGGGCGGAGCCGATCACCTTGCCGCCGCCCGCCTGGACGACCTTGGTGGCCTCCGCCTCGAGCATGTGCCCGAACGTGTAGTCGGCCGTGAGGAAGAACCACTCCTTACCACCACGTCGCACCACCTCGCGCGAGGTGCCGTTCGCGAGCGACCAGGTGTCGTAGACCCAGTGGATGGTATTGGCCGAGCAGCGGGCGCCGGTCAGGTCCTGCACGGCGGCACCCGAGGCAAGCAGCACCTTGTTTTTCTCGCGCGTGACGTCGTGGACCGCGAGCGCAACGGAGGAGGTCGGCACGTCGACGATCACGTCCACGCCGTCGCGATCGTACCATTGCCGCGCCATGCTGGAGCCGATATCCGGCTTGTTCTGGTGGTCGCCGGAGATGATCTCGACCTTCAAGCCCTTCTCGGCCGCGCGGTAATCCTCAACAGCCATGCGGGCCGCGATGACAGATCCCTCTCCCGCCATGTCGGAGAAGGTCCCGCCCCGGTCATTCATGACGCCGATCTTCACGGCCATCTCGGCCGTTGCGGGAGTGGCAACCAGAGACACGGCAAGCGCCGCACCATAAAACGTCTTCATCGTGATCTTCCCCCCTGATCTCGCCGTTGCTGGTTTTGTTCTTGGGTGTTGCGTCAGATAGTTCGCCCGCCATCGACGGGCAGGACGACCCCCGTCACGAAGGCCGCGGCATCGCTGGCGAGCCAGAGGCAGGCCTGGGCGACATCCTCGGGTTCGCACATGCGGCCGAGCGGAATGGAGTTGATGACGGCCTGCCGGCCTTCCGGCGTGTCCGCGCCGCCGAGCGCCGCTTCCAGCATCCCGGTCGGCGACATCACGGGCGCAACGCAGTTCACGCGAATCCGGTGCGGCGCGAGTTCGGCCGCCATGGATTTCGAGATGGCGTGAACGGCGCCCTTCGTGCCGTTGTACCAGGCAAGGCCAGGGCGGGGACGAATGGCGCCCGTGCTGCCGATATTGATGATGACGCCGCCCTCCGGCTGCCGGCGCAGGGCCGGGACGGCCGCATGGCTCATGCAGAAGAGCGACTTCACGTTGACGGCCACGAGCCGGTCGAACACCGCCTCGTCGACCTCCTCCAGCGGCTCCTTCCGGTTCAGGATGCCGGCGTTGTTCACGACGATGTCGAGCCGTCCGAAACCCTCGAGCGCCGTGCCGACCATGCGCGCGACATCCCCGAGCGAGGCGACATCGCCCTGCACGCCGACACTCTTTCCGCCGATCTCGCCGGCGACCGCGTCTGCCTTGGCGCCGTCGAGGTCCGCGACGACGATTTCGGCGCCATTGGCGGCGAGCGCCATTGCGATGGCGCGGCCGAAGCCCGATCCGGCCCCTGTGACGAGGGCGACCTTCCCTGAAAGCATGGCGGACCTCACGCGTGGGCCGAGAGGGCGACCTTGGCGGTGCTCCAGCCGCCGTCGATCGCGATCACCTGCCCGGTGACGAAGCTCGCATCCTCCGAGCAGAGGAATGCGACCACGGAGCCGACCTCGGCGGGCTGCCCGGCACGTGCCATCGGAGTCCCGTCGATGAAGGTGTGGTAGAACCAGGTATTCCGAGTCTGCCGCTCCGGCGTGTGCGCCGGCGTCATGATCAGGCCTGGCGCGACGGCATTCACGCGCAGGCCCCGCTGGCCGAATTCGGCGGCCATCTGCCGGGTCAGGCCGATGAGCGCCGCCTTCGCGGCCGAGTAGGTCGCGCTCTGCCGGAAGCCGACGAGGCCGAGGACGGAGGACATGTTGACGATCGCGCCGCCGTCTTCCGTCCGGGCGTTCACGAATTCCCGCGAGAACCGGAACGTCGCGCGGAAATTCATGTCCATGTAGTGGTCGAGATCGGCGTCGCTCGTCACCGCGACCGAGCTCGGGTTGCCGAGGCCCGCATTGTTCACGAGCCCATCGAGCCGGCCGAACGCCTCCCGTGCCGCCGCAACGACCTTCGCGGGCGCGTCCACCGTCAGCACATCCTGCACGAAGGGTACGATACGACCGGGGTGATCCGCTCCGAGGTCCACCGTCTCGGCACAGGCGTCCGCCGATCGGTCGACGGCGAGGACAAGCGCTCCCTCGGCGGCGAGCCGCAACGCGCAGGCGCGCCCGATTCCCGAGCCCGCCCCCGTCACGACGAAGGCGCGTTCCACCAGACCTCGCATCGTTTCCTCCCAGCGCCGCACTTGTTCCGTGCGGCCCCTCTCGTTCGTCTTGTTATGCCGCGGCCGAGTTCAGGCTCTGCGGTCGATCCTCCGGCAGCGGCTGCCAGTTCGCAGGCGGGTAGGCCGAGAGCGGCCCGAGCTCTTTCTCGATCCCTGGAATGACTTCGCCGATGAACCGCTCAAGCGAGCGCATCGCTTTCTTGTGAGGGTAGTCGCCGAGCTGGAAGTAGAGGGAGATATGGTTCACGCCCGTGCGGCGGATCTCCTCGACGCCCCGCTGGATGCAGGTCTCGACATTGCCGATCATTTGACTGGCGACGATCTGCTCCAGGGTCTGCTCCTGCGGGAACGGGCTGTCGCCCAGCATCATGATGCCAGCCTGCACTTCCTCGCGGCGACGGAGCGAGCTCGCGACGCGGAGCTGCCAGCGCGCGTTCTCTGCATATTCCAGAGCCTCGGCAGGATCGTCCGTGACGCAGCAATAGCGCAGCACGCCCCACTTCAGTTCGCGCGGATCCCGGCCCGCATTGCGGAGCACGCCCTCGAGCATCGGCCGCTGGGCCGCGACCTCCGGGATCGAGTAGAAGCGGCCGTTCACGATCATCGGATAGCCGCGCTCCGCCGCGTAGCGGTGTACCTGCGGCGCGTGACCGGCAACCCAGAACTCCGGCAGCTTGCCATCATGCGTACGGGCGGCGATGTGGGTCGCCGGAAGCCCGAGCCCGTCATGCTCGACGAACTCTTCGGTCAGGCCCTTCTCCAGCACGTGCATGTACTGCTCGAAAGTGTCCTTCGAGCCGGCGAGGTCGGCGCCGAAGCGTTCGAACTCGTAGGGCTGGTAGCCCGTTCCGATCCCGACGATCAGGCGCCCTTGCGAGAGCGTGTCCACCATCGCGATCTCGGCCGCGAGCCTGACCGGAGAATAGAGCGGCAGCACCACGATCCCCGTCGCGAGCTTGATGCGCTTCGTCTGAGGCGCGCAATACGCCGCCATGGTGAGCGGGGACGGGCAGATCCCGTAATTCGAGAAATGATGCTCGGCGAACCAGGATATGGCGATGCCGCCGTCGTCGGCGAGCCGGGTCAGCGCCGCCGCGTCCTCCAGGACCTCGCGCGTGGTGGTTCCGCGCGTGCGGTAACCCATCAGATTGAAGATGCCGAAATCCACGCGCTTCTCCCGGATGTGGCCCGCCTCTCGGCGGCACCTGCACGATCGCGCTTCGCGCATTCGACTCGTGCAAACTAGTTCCATGTGGAACTATACGTGGACGGTTTCCGGCGATCAAGCCGGATCGGGACGGAGACGACGATGTCGGGAGTACGGACGTTCGACCTGACTGGAAAGCGCATCCTGGTCACTGGAGCGTCCGGCGGCATCGGGAGTGCGACCGCGGAGCTCTGCGCCTCCTTGGGAGCGGAGGTGCTGGCCTGCGACATCGTCGATCCGGCACCGGTGGTCGGTCGGTTGCGGCAAAGGGGTTCGGCCGTCAGCGGTCACATCTGCGATGTCGCAGACCGCGATGCGGTAGCCGCCCTGCAAGCGATGCTCGGCGACGTCGACGCGCTCGTCGACACCGTCGGGCTCTGCCCCTTCGGCGATTGGGAATCACCGGAGTGGGACTCCGAGTTCGACAGGGTGATCGACGCGAATGTGAGGGGGCCCATGAACCTCGCCCGCGCCTTCATGCCGGCGATGATCCAGCGCCGATCGGGCCGGATCGTCCTCACAGGGTCTCTCGCCGGCCATATGGGAGGGCTCAAGGCCAAGGCTCATTATGCGGCCTCGAAGGGCGCCGTTCACGCGCTGGTTCGATGGCTCGCGCAGCGCGCCACCCCTCACAACGTGCTGGTGAACGGTATTGCGCCCGGGACCACCGCCACCCGAATGGCAGCCGAGGGCGATTATGATCCCTCCGTCGTTCCTATGCGCCGCTTTGCGACCCCGGAGGAGATCGCGGGACCGATCGCGTTCCTGTGCTCGCCGGCTGCCGGCTACATCGCAGGCGCCATCCTGGACGTGAACGGAGGCACGTATTACGGCTGATTCGGCAGGCCCATCGGAAGACGATCACTGGGCACGCGCCCATTTCACGGTCTGGTGGATGAGCTTCGACAGCAACGAATCGAATGTCGCGAGCTCTTCCGGCGTGAGCGCCGCTAGCATCTTTCGCTCGCTCTCGACGAAGACGCGCTCGGTATCCTTGAAGATCTTGTAGCCCTCGGGCGTCAGGTCGAGGATCTTGCGCCTGCGATCACGGACGTCTTCGCGACGCACGGCGAGGCCGCGGGAGAGAAGCACGTTCACCCCGCGGCTGATGCTGTTTTTCGTCCGCCCGGTGATCTCGCAGATGTCCGACGCGGTCAGGCCAGCCGACTGCCCCAGGCAGAACAGCGCGGCGCCCTCCGATTCGTTCAGCAGGTATTCGCGCTCGAAATGGCGGTAGGGCTGGCCCTTGTACCAGTTCGTCAGCACGGCCATCCGGTAGCCGTGCCGGACCCGGCTCTGCTCCAGGATCTCGATGTGCCTGAGACTCGGCATACGTGATCAGCCCTCGCTCTTTCCTTGTCGCCGAGATGGTCCCGGATGGAACTATCTTGACCGCCCTCCGCGCTTCCGACTACCAATCGCCGGGCGCCTGAAGGCGCGCAACTCGTCCTCATGCGACGAGGCCAATCGAGCGGGTCCTTCGGGATTACCAGCGACGAAACAGGGAGGGAATGATGAGGTGGGCCCGGCTCGCGGCTGCTCTGGCGGTCGGCATGGCGGCAAGCGCCGGCGCGCAAGCTCAGACCCCTGCACCGCTCCGCATCGGAGTGATGAACGACATGTCGGGCCCCTATGCCGACACCTCGGGCCCGGGCTCGGCTGTCGCCGCCAGGATGGCCGTGAAGGATTTCGGCGGCACAGTGCTGGGACGGCCTGTCGAGGTGCTGACGGCCGACCACCAGAACAAGCCGGATATCGGCGCGCAGATCGTGCGCAAGTGGATCGACGAGCAGGATGTGTCCGCGATCGCGGACGTGAACACGTCATCGGTGGCACTCGCCGTCCAGGCGATCACGCGCGACAAGCAGCGGGTCTTCCTTATCTCCGGCGCCGCCTCGGAGGACCTCACGGGCAAGGATTGCTCGCCCTTCAGCGTCCAGACGGCGGACGACACGCGCGCTCTGTCGGCCGGCACCACGAAGGCCGTGATCGATAGCGGCGCCAAGAAGTGGTTCTTCATCACGGCCGATTATACATTCGGCCACGTCATGGAGCAGGCGAGCGCACGCGTGCTCGCCGCGAATGGTGGCGAGGTGGTCGGACGGATCCGTCATCCGCAGGGCACGACCGATTTCTCGTCGTTTCTTCTTGCCGCCCAATCCTCCGGCGCCCAGGCCATCGGCCTCGCCAATGCGGGCGACGATACGACCAATACGATCAAGCAGGCCGTCGAGTTCGGGCTGCCCCAGGGCGGGCAGAAGCTCGTGGGCCAGATCATGTTCCTGTCCCACATCCATGCGCTGGGGCTCGAAGCCGCGCGAGGTCTCCTCCTGACGGAGAGCTTCTACTGGGACATGAACGAGGCCAGCCGATCATGGTCCGCCCGGTTCGAGAAGGAATTCGGCCGCAAGCCGACCCGCGAGCAGGCCACGACCTACGCGACCGTGATGCACTACCTGAACGCCATCAAGGCGTCGGGCGATGCCGAGGCGAAGGCGGTGGTCGCGAAGATGAAGGAGCTGCCGATGGAGTTCTTCGGGCAGCAGGCCCGCATCCGGAAGGACGGCAGGGCGATCTACGACCTCACCCTATACGAGGTGAAAGCGCCCGCCGAGTCGAAATATCCCTGGGACTACTACAAGCCCGTTACCCGCCTCTCCGGCGCGGATGCCTTCGCGCCGGAAGCGGAGAGCGCCTGCCCCCTGCTGAAGCAGGGGCAATAGCTGTCCGGCGCCCGACCGCCTCCGAGAACCGCAGGTCCATGCAGGAATTCGGGACATACGACTACGTCGTCGTCGGGGCGGGCTCGGCGGGGTGCGTGCTGGCCAACCGGCTCTCGGCGGATGGGCGGAACCGGGTTCTGGTGCTGGAGGCCGGCGGGCGGGACAACTGGGTCTGGTTCCACATCCCGGTCGGCTACCTGTTCGCGATCGGCAATCCGCGCGCCGACTGGATGTTCGCCACCGCCCCGGAGGCCGGGCTCGGCGGGCGCATTATCGCCTATCCGCGCGGCAAGGTGGTCGGCGGCTCCTCCGCCATCAACGCCATGATCTACATGCGCGGCCAGGCGGCCGATTACGACGGCTGGCGCCAGCTCGGGCTCGCCGGCTGGGGCTGGGACGACGTCCTGCCCTTCTTCCTCCGCCACGAGGACCACATCGCGCCGCCGAACGAGTTCCACCGCTCGGGCGGCGAGTGGCGCGTCGAGCATCCGCGCCTGCGTTGGGACATCCTGGACGCGATCCGGGAGGCCGCCGCCGAGGCCGGCATCCCCAAGATCCCGGATTTCAACACCGGCGACAACGAGGGCTCGTCCTATTTCCAGGTCAACCAGAGGCGCGGCCGGCGCTGGAGCGCCTTCCGGGGCTTCCTCAAACCCGTCCTGAACCGGCCCAATCTCCGCCTGGAGACCGGCGTGCACGTGGACCGGGTCGAGTTCACGGAGGGCCGCGCCAGCGCCGTGATCTTCTCGCGCGGAGGCGAGCAGTACCGGGCCGCGGTGGCCGGCGAGGTGGTGCTGTCGGCCGGCGCGGTCGGCTCGCCGGTCCTGCTCGAGGCCTCCGGCATCGGCGATGGCGAGCGCCTCTCGGGCCACGGCATCGATACCGTCCGGCACCTGCCCGGGGTCGGCGAGAACCTGCAGGACCACCTGCAGATCCGCCCGGTCTACAAGGTCACGGGCGTGCGCTCGCTCAACACCGACTATGCCAACCTCCTCCGCCGCGCCTGGATGGGGGTCGAATACGCCCTCCTCCGCACCGGGCCGCTGACCATGGCGCCCTCCCAGGTCGGCGCCTTTGCGAAATCCTCGCCCAATTACGCGACCGCCAACCTGGAATTCCACTTCCAGCCACTCTCGCTCGACAAGTGGGGCGAGGGCCTGCACCCGTTCGGGGCCTTCACGGCGAGCGTGTGCAACCTGCGGCCCTCGAGCCGCGGCAGCGTGCATCGCGGCCCGGACGGCAAGCCCCT
>JAFAEL010000182.1 GCA_023423995.1 Pseudomonadota bacterium
CGGATCAACGCCGGGCGGACGCTCACGATCGATCTGAACGGCACGACGAATACCTACTCCGGCAGCATCATCGATGCCGGCGCGCTCGCGAAGACCAATTCGGGCACGCTGGTGCTGACGGGCGCGAATACCTACACGGGCGGAACGACACTGACTGCGGGTACGCTCGCCGTGGGAGGGAGCAGTGCGCTCGGGACCGGCGCCCTGGCGATGGCCGCGGGCACCACCCTTCAGGCGGCAACAGGAGGCGCGACGCTCTCCAACGCGATCACCCTGTCCGGGGGAACCAATACCGTCGATTCGAACGGGGAGACTTTGACCCTGAACGGAGTCATCTCCGGCGGCGGGGGGGCGGACGCGCTGGTGAAGAGCGGTGCCGGCACGCTCTCGCTGGCAGCGGCGAATACCTATGGCGGAACGACCCAGCTTGGCGCCGGCACGCTTCGACTCGCAAACAACAATGCGCTCGGCACGAGCGGCCTCAACGCGGCCTCCGGTACCACCGTCGACTACGCGAATGGCATCACGAACGCGCAGACTGTTTCGATCGCGGGGACAGTCGGCTTCACCCAGAACGATGCCGGCGGGACGGCTACCCAATCCGGCATCGTCTCGGGAGCCGGCGGGTTGGCGAAGTCCGGTACAGGCACTCTCAATCTGACGGGCGCGAATACCTATACGGGCGCGACGATCGTCGCGGGCGGGAGCCTCAACGTGACGGGCGCGGGAACGATCCTGTCGCCGGGCGTGACGATCAACGAGGGAACGTTCCTGACGGATGGCGGCGCTCTGCAGGCGGCTGCCACCAACGTTTCGCTGACGGCGACGAGCGGCAACGCGACCTTTACGGTCAACGGCAGCGAGGCACTTGGGGCGGGCGCGCTGTCGCTGACGCGCACCGGCGCCTTCGTGTCCACGCTCGACATCGCCGCGGGGGCCACGCTTTCGGCTGGGACGATCTCGACGGGCGCCGGCACGGTCATCAATGTCGGGGCTGGCAGCACGCTGCAGGGCACCGGCAACACGATCAACAACGCCGGAACCACGAACGTCGCGAATGGCGGCATCGTCGCGGATGCCGGGGCGATCAACAATCTGGCTACCGGCGTCTACAATTTCGCTGGCAACGGCACGCTGAACTCGGATTCCGACAATGTCGGAGGCGAGCCGATCACCAATGCCGGCCAGATCAACGTCAATGGCGGGGTAGGCACAACCGTTACGGTCGGCGGAGACAACCTACTCAATCAGGGTGCCGGCACGGTCACCATCGCGGCCGGCGGCACGCTCAACGGGATCGCAACCCTCACGAATGATTCGACGGCGGCGTCGGGCGTTACGGTTGGGGCCGGAGGAACCCTGACCGTCGGCGGGCTCGCCGGCGCGACGGGTGCCTCCGTCCTGAACCTCGCGGCGGCCAACAGCGTCCTCAACGTGACGGGCTTGGCGGATGCGACCTATGCGGGTGCGATCACGGGGGCGGGCACGCTCAACAAGACTGGTGCCCAGACCCTGACGCTATCAGGGACCAACACGTTCACGGGGCTGACCACCGTTTCGGGCGGAACGCTCAATCTCAGCGGCTCCCTTGCCGGGGCGGTCACGAACAGCGCCGCCTTCACGAATTCGGGCACTGTCGGCGGCCTCGTGACGAATAGCGGGACGCTGAACAACAACGCGGGCGGCGTACTGAACGGGGGCCTGTCGAACACGGCCGGCACGACGACGAATGCCGGCACGATCAATGGCGGCGTGAATGTGAGCGGCGGGACGCTCGACACGAACACCGCGACGAGCGTGATCAATGGCGGCCTCACCAACACGGCCGCCGTGAACGCCGCGGGGCAGGTGAATGGCGCGATCGCGAACAATGCGGGCGGGACGTTCACGGTCGCGGGCGCTCTGACCAACGACGGCAGCACCTTCGGCAATGCCGGAACGTTGGCGGTCGGCGCGAACGCGTTCACGGGCGTCGGCGCTCTGACGAACACGAACGCCGTCACGGTCGGGGCTGGCGGCACGCTGGGCGTTGCCTCCTTCGCCAACAACGCGGGCGGCACGCTCACCAATGCCGGGACGGTGACATCGGCGGCCGCGATCACCAATGCCGGGACGCTGAACAACAACGCGGGCGGCGTGCTGAACGGGGGGCTGTCGAACACGGCCGGTACGGCCACGAACGCCGGCACGATCAATGGCGGCGTGAATGTCAGCGGCGGGACGCTCGATACCAACACCGCGACGAGTGTGATCAATGGAGGGCTGACGAACTCGGCGACCGTGAACGCGGCGGGGCAGGTGAATGGCGCGATCGCGAACAATGCGGGCGGGACGTTCACGGTCGCGGGCGCCCTGACGAACGATGGCGGCGTTTTCGGCAATGCCGGAACGTTGGCGGTCGGCGCGAACGCGTTCACGGGCGTCGGCGCTCTGACGAACACGAACGCCGTGACGGTCGGGGCTGGCGGCACGCTGGGCGTTGCCTCCTTCGCCAACAACGCCGGCGGCACGCTCACGAATGCCGGGACGGTGACATCGGCGGCCGCGATCACCAATGCCGGGACGCTGAACAACAACGCGGGCGGCGTATTGAACGGCGGTCTGTCGAACACAGCCGGCACGACGACGAATGCCGGCACGATCAATGGCGGCGCGGTCGTCACGGGCGGCACCCTCGCTACAACCGGGACACTGAACGGGGGCGTCAGCAACACCGCGCCGGGCATCGTGAATGCGCAGGGAACGATCTCGGGCGCGATCGCGAATGCCGGCACGCTCAACGTAACCGGGCCGCTGACCGGAAACAGCACCTTCTCGAACACGGGCGCGGGCACGCTCAACGTCAATGGCGGACCCTTTACGGGCGTGACGCTGCTCACGAACGATTCGACGGCCGCCGCCGGCGTCGCGGTCGGGGCAGGGCAGGCGTTCTCGATCGGCGCGATCGCGGGCACCACGGCAGCTTCGGTGACGTCGGTCGGGGCAGGCGGGACTCTCAACATCGCCGGCGGGTTCGGCGACCAGACCTATGCGGGTCGTTTCGCGGGAGGAGGTACCCTCAACAAGGCCGGCGCGGATCTGCTGACGCTTACGGGCGCGAACGGAGCCGGCGCCCAGTTCACCGGCACGGCGAACGTCAATGGCGGCACGGTTCGGGTGAACGGCACCTTCGGTGGCACCGCTGGGAGCGCGGCCACCGTGAACGTGAATGCGGGTGGTGCCGTCGACGGGGTCGGCACCATCGCCGGCACGGTCAACGTGAACAACGGCGGCACCTTCGCGGCCGGTAACAGCCCGGGTACGATCACGGTGTCCAACCTGGTCGTGAATGCCGGCTCGAACAACGTGTTCGAACTCGGGCAGATCAACGTCGCGGGTGGCGCCAGCAACGACCTCGTGAACGTCACCAACAACCTGACGATCAACGGCGGCACGCTGGCGCTGCAGAACGCCGCGGTAAGCGGCGCTTACCGCCTCTACAACGTTGGCGGCGCCTTCACGCCGGGGGCGGGCGCAAACCTGGGCTTCACGACGGTCACTGCGACGAACGGAACCGCCTTCGTCTACGTGTCGCCCGTTCCGGGCCCGACCACCCAGGTCAACGCCCGCATCTCGCTCGGCGGCCAGGCCGTGCAGTTCTGGGACGGCGCCGACCTGTCGGGCGCCACGGCCGGCGCGCAGGGCGGCAACGGCACGTGGAGCAATGCGAATACGAACTGGGTCTACGACCCGCTCGCCTCGACCGTGAACGATTCCTGGCAGAGCCAGGTCGCCGTGTTCGGCGGGACGGCAGGCACCGTGACGCTCGGCTCGACGGTGAACGTCCAGGGCGTGCAGTTCACGACCGACGGCTATACGCTGGCGCTATCCGGCGCCAACGCGCTGAACCTGACCGGCGACCCGCTCTCGACGCCCGGCCAGAGCTTCGTCAACATCGACGGGGGCGTCACGACCACGGTCAACGCGGCGATCACTGGCGATGCCGGAATCGGGCTGCGAAAGATCGGCGGCGGCACCCTGCAACTCGGCGGCGCGAGCACCTATCCGGGGCTGACGAGTGTGGATTCCGGCACGCTGGTCGTGCTGGCGGGCGGTTCGATCACGGGCACGAGCGCGCTCACGAACAACGCGACCTTCGCGCTGAATGCGGGCGGCACGGTCGCGACGGCCGGCGCGGTCACCAACAATGCCGGCGCGACCTTCACGACGGCTGGAACGCTCAGTGCCGGTTCCATCGCGAACGCTGCCGGTGCCGCCTTCAACGTCGCCGGTGGGACGAGCGCGGCCGCGACAGTGGCGAATGCCGGTGCATTCAACGTAAGCGGCGGGACCCTGAACGGGACGACGTCGGTTGCGAACGCCGCCGGGGCCTCGTTCAACTTTTCCGGCGGCACCGTGGCGACGCCTGCGGCCACCAATGCCGGCACGTTCAGCCACACGGGCGGGACACTCGCCGCGACGAGCTTCACCAACGCCGCGGGCGGGACCTACAACCAGGCTGCCGCAGGTACCCTGGCTAGCGCGACCGTGGTCAATGATGGCACCTACACGGCGGCCGGCGCGAACACGGCCACCACCTCGTTCACGAACAACGGCACCCTCGCGGTCACCTCGTCGATCGGCACACCGAGCTTTACCAATACGGGGATCGTGAACGGCCTTCTCACCTTGACCGGGAATACGACGGCCACGAACACGGCATCCGGCCTGATCCGGGATGGGATCAGCATCGCGGCCGCACCCGGCGGTGCTACATTCGCAAATGCTGGGACGGCCGGCACCGGCGGGCTAATCTTCGCGAACGCGGCCGGCACCCTGACGGCCGGCAACACGGGCGTCTTCAACGGGGCCTTTGCGGGTGCCGCCGGCACGACGACGACCGCCAACAATAGCGGCACCTGGAATTACCAGGGCGCCTCCACGCTCGCCGGGGCCGAGACGCTCAACAATGCCGGCGCCTTCAACGTCGTGGCGGGCGGAAGCGCGCTCAACGGGCTGGAGAGCTTCAACAACAGCGGCCGCACAATCCTCACCGCGGCTGACCTGTCCGGCTCGATCGCGACCTTCACGAACACGGGCTCGCAAGGAGCCGGTAACGGCGTATTCCTGGAGGGCCGGACCCTCTCCGGAATCGGTGTGTTCAACAACAATGGCTACCTGCAGGCGGTGCCGCAGAGCGGGGCGGCGCCGAGCAACGCCGTCATCGGCGCGGCGACCTTCAACAATGGCGCGAACGGCGTCATGTCGCTCGTCAACAACCAGCCCGTCGACTCTCTGACCCTGACCGGCAACTACAACGGCGCGGCGGGGTCACAGATCCTGCTCGACATCGACCTCAGCCCTGCGAGCCGTCGTGCCGACCTGGTGCGGATCAACGGGCAGAACAATGGCCAGACCACCCTTGTCCTGAACCGGCTCGACAACGCGGCCACGACGTTCTTCTCCTCGCAGGCCGTCCCGGTCGTCGTGTCCGGCGGCGGCGCCGGGCAGGTCAATCTCGCCCAGCCCATCCAGGGCAACGGCTTCGTGACCTACGAACTCGAGCAGAGCGCCCCGGGCTCCTTCCAGATCGCCTCGCGCCTGAACACCAGCGCGGCGTCTGGCGCCGCGAGCTCGATCTCTGCGCTCCTGACTTCGCTGAATGTCGGCTTCTTCCAGTCGGTCTCGGCCTTCATCGGGGCTCCCAGCGCGAGTGGCGAGGAGGACTGCAGCGCAGCGAGCGCGCGGTTGAATCCGCGGTGCACCGCGACCTCGAGCGTTTCCACTGACCCCCGGCGCACCTGGGCGCAGCTGAACCAAGCCGCGGCCGCGCAGGCGGAGGTCGCCCCGAATCCGACGATCACGCCGAACACGATCGCGAGCGGCCTCTGGGCGCGCGGCTCGGGCGGCGACTTCACGGTACGGGGGACGGCGACATCGACCTTCGGGGCCGTGAATGTCGGGCAGGCCGTGAAGGTGGAGAACTCGTTTGCCGGCCTGCAGGTCGGCATCGACACGGGCGTGTTCAACATCGACAACACGGGGTGGAACCTGCATCTCGGCATCACGGGCGGCTCCGTCTTTGCCGACGGGACGCAGAAGATCGGCTCGCCGACCCGCGGCGTGTTCGACGTGCCCTTCATCGGGGTTTATGGCGCTCTGACGAACGGGCCGTTCTTCTCCGACCTGTCCTACCGCCACGACTTCTTCAATGCGCGGATCTCCAACCAGCTCGCTGGGCTGAACAACGCGCGGCAGCAGATCAGCTCAGACTCGATCTCCGGCTCGGCGGGCTACCGCTTCGACTTCGAGAACCTGTTCGGATCGGATCTGCCCTTCTTCATCGAACCCTCGGGTTCGATGAGCTACACGCACACCAATGTCGGCTCGCTGCCGGTGACGGGCGGCGTGCTGCAGTTCCGGGACATCGACTCGATCCTCGGTCGCTTCGGGCTGCGCTTCGGCACGGCGTTCCAGGCGACGGAGAGCCTGGCGCTGCAGCCCTTCATCACGGGCAGCATCTGGAACGAGTTTGCCGGGAACACCGTCTCACGCTTCGTCTCGGCGAATATCGCGGCGGATCCGAACGCCTTCGTGCCGATCATCACCGACCGCGTGGGCACGTTCGGACAGGTCGGCGTGGGTGTCTCGGGCCAGCTGCTCGACACGCCGCTCCTCGGCTACATCCGGAGCGACTTCCGCTTCGGCGACAGGCTCGAGGGCTACGCGGTCAATGGTGGTGTCCGGTACCAGTTCTGAGGCCAGCCCGCCTCGGAACGCCCTTCGACGATGGCGATGCCGGGATAGTTCGGCCGCGACGTCGCCCGCGTCGGACGAGTTCACCACGAACTCGCCCTGAAGCGGCGGTTACGCGTCGGGTTGAACCGTCTCTGGGCAATGACGGGCCGCGGCGCTCACGCGACGCGGAGTGTCGCACGCCGTGGAACACCCGCAGAGTGGGCGGGGAGGGCGGCGGCTGTTCAGGCCCGGGCCACCGGCGACTTGGCTCCACCCAAAGGAGCGGGCGAAGCCGGGCACGGGCGGTGATGCCCCCCGGTCAGCGAACCGCGGCCGCGGCCTTGTCGAATCCCTTGAAGGGCAGGGTGAATTTCACGCCCTGGCCGGCATTGCTGTACATTGTCGCCTCCACGGTCTCCGTGGCCGAGGCATCGCGGATGAAGGCGTCGTCCAGCTCGAGCGTCGCCTCGCAGCGGCTCGGATCGCAATTGACATAGGTCGCCTTGCGCGGCGCGCCGCGCGCAAGCTTCACCTCTACGCCCGGCGCGAGCGTCACGCCCGTGGGTGTCTGGAGCACGCTGACCAGCTTGCCCTCGTTGCTCTTTCCCAACACCCAGACGAACAGGACCTGGCTGTTCTGCTGCTGGACGACCTGGAGCACGGCCGAGCAGTTCCGCCGCTTGTCGGCGAACTCCCGGCAAGTCACGGTCCAGTTGTCGTACGGGACGATCTCCGTGCGGACCGGCTGCGGCTGTGCCGGTGCGGCCGGCGGCTGCTGCGGCGCACTCTGGGGAGCGGCTGCGGGAGGACGCGGCTGGGGCTGAGGGCTCCCCGAACCCGGCCGGGATTGCTGCGCTGAGGCTGCGCCCGCGACAAGCGCCAGACAAAGGACGGAGACCGTCAGCCGGACCGAAGATCGCATGGAATATAACCGTACGCCACGGAGGTCGCGGCCGAGAGCTGACCCGCTTACCGCACTGAAGAGCCAACGTTCAACCGCGCGCGGGCTTTTGCTATAAGGCTCGAAGCGAGCTCGTCCTGTCGTCATGTGATCCAGCACCGTGCGGGACGGACGCTCGGCCGGACAGCCTGGGATGTCGATGCCGTACGACAAGGCGCCACGCGGCCCGCACGTCCATCCAGCATCCGGTGCGACCGGCCGGGTCCGGCCGCACGAGCTCGGCAGGCGGCGGCCGGGTCGGTCGAGCGCACGACGGCGTTCCGGGTTGCTCGGGCCCATCCTGTTCGTGGT
>JAFAEL010000259.1 GCA_023423995.1 Pseudomonadota bacterium
CCCGGCCCCAGCGTTTGACCTCGAGCGGCGCCGCATCAGGAGCGACATCGACCCCGTCGCCGGCCCGCAGGGTCACGGCAGGGCCACCCGGCCGGTTCACGGCGACCACTCCGGTCTGGACGAAGACGGAGCTGCGCGCCGGCGTGACGTCGACGGCCCAGGTCGTCCCGCGGACCGACGCTATCGCGTGCGGCGTCTGGACCTGGAAGCCTCCGCGCCGGCCGGCCGGAACATCCACCAGGACCCCTCGCGAGGTGAGTTCGACGACGTCGGGGCGGCCATCGCGATTGCGGTCGCGCAGGGCGTAGACGCTGCCCTCCTCCGCCGTGATCCTCAGGCCGTCCGGGCAGCTCAGCGTCTCCCGCGGCGGGTCGGTGTACGTCGTCACGGTGCAGCCGCGCGGCTGGGCCGAGAGAGGCCCGGCGGCGAGAATACATGCAGCCAACCCTACTCCGACCCACCCGGCTCGTTTCCTGACAGTCACCACGAAACTCATGCGAGTTCTCCCTGCGAGACGAGCGTTTCGAATCGGCGCGTGTCGCGCAGCCGGATCCGGCTACGGCCCAGTTCGACGAGGCCCATCCTTTTCCAGACCTGGAGTTGGCGGTTCACGGTTTCCCGCGTCGCCCCCACGAAGACCGCGAGGTCCTCCTGCGAGACCGCAAGTTCCGCGCCGTAGTCCCTGGCGAGAGCGAGAAGCCGCTTGGCCAGCCGGTCGCCGACCGGGAGCAGCACGGCTTCCTCCATGCGCTCGCTCATCCAGCGGATCCGCTCGCACAGGAACTCGATGATGCGCACGGCGACGATCGGCCGTTGCTCGAGCAGATCGAGGAAGTCACGCCGCCGGACGACGAAGAGCTCCGTGGGCTCGGCCGCGATGGCATCCGCGGTGCGCGGCCGGCCGTCGAGCAGAGCAACCTCGCCGAAGACGTCGCCCGGCCCGAGAAGATTGAGGGTGAGACGACGTCCAGCCTCGGTACCGGTCGCGATGCGGATCTGGCCGCGGCGGATCGCGTAGAGGGCATCGGCGGGTTCTCCCTTGCCGAACAGGACTTCGTCGGTGTCGAGCGTCCGCGAGACGCATAGCCGTGCGATGTCGTCGATCGCCTCGGCGCCGAGGCCGGCGAAGAACGCGTTGGCTCCCAGGAGACGGGCAAGATGCGCAGGCTCTGTCACGGTCGATCTCTTTCCGAAGCCCGCATACAGGCCAGCCGTTACGCCGGTATGTGCTCTGCCTCACAGACCGGCTTCGGTGTACCGGCAAGAGATGCTAGCCGGGGAGCTTCACCTTATAAGCCGGCGCCGAACCGTTTTGGATGAGAGGCACCGCCCGCGTGCGGCAGAAAAGAACACCCGTACATCGCGCCCTTCGCGACGGCACAGCCGATCTGCATGCGAGTATCGAGGAGCGGATGCGGCTGCCGGATCGCGTCCGTACGATCTCGACTTACCGATCGCTCCTGGAGCGGTATCTTCGCGCCCTGGAGCCGCTCGAGAGGGACCTGGGGCGGTTCTCCTGGCCTTCTCGCCTCCGCTTCGAGGAGCGGCAGAAGAGTCCCCTCATCCAAGCGGACCTCGCGAGCCTCGGCGCGCCGGATGGCGCGATGCGCGGCCCGTCCCGATCCCAGGAGCCCTTTATCCAGGGATCGCGCGCGGAAGCGTTCGGCTGCCTCTATGTGCTCGAGGGGGCGACGCTCGGTGGCCGGCTGATCTTGCGGGACGTCCAGACACAGCTCGGGCTCGCCCCGGCGACCGGCGCGAGCTTCTTCGCCGGATACGGTGCCGAAACGGGCGCGATGTGGTCCTCTTTCCTGGCCATCCTTGCGGAGGCCGTCACCTCTCCGAACGAGGTGGACGAGGCGCTCTCCGGGGCACGGAAGACCTTCCGCCTGCTCGATTCCTGGATCAACGCGGCGTGAGCGGCGCCACCGGAACGCTCCTCGACCGACACCAACAGCCGCTACGGCGCTGAAGCCGACGGCTGAAGAGCCTGATTGGAACGCCGGAGAACGGCGCGCACTTTCTTCTCCAATTCCTCCCGACGGAACGGCTTCTGGACGACGGCTTCCTCGACGGCGTCGCTCGCCGCCAGCAGCCCCGCCATGTCGGCGAACCCGGTCACGAACAGAATGGGCAGGTCGGGACGCCGCCGCTTCGCCTCCCGGGCTGCCTCAGCGCCGTTCATGCCCGGCATCGCGAAATCGAGGACGAGAAGCTCGATCGAGCGGCCGTGATCGTCATCGAGCGCCGCGAGCGCGGCGCGCCCGGATCCGGCTTCGACCACCTGGCAGCCCAGGCCGGACAGAAGTCCGGCCGTAATCTCGCGGACATCACGGTCATCGTCCACCACGAGCACGCGTGGCCGGCCATCGACGCAATCGCCCAGCACCGAGGCCGAAGCTCCATCGAGCGGCCCGGCTCCCGCGACCGCCTGGACGGCCTTCGGCAGGAAGATCTGGACCGAAGTCCCCTCCCCGACCCTTGTGTCTATCCGGACCCCGCCGCCGGACTGGCTGGCAAAGCCGTATACCTGGGCGAGACCCAGGCCCGAACCCTTCCCGATATCCTTGGTGGTGAAGAACGGCTCGAAGGCGCGGGCGAGCACCTCCTCGCTCATGCCGGTCCCCGTGTCGGTCACAGCGATCATGACGTAATCGCCTGGCGGCGGCTCCTCGGACGTCCGGGGAGAACCGAGCTGGACGTTCGCCGTCTCGACGGACAGCGTCCCTCCGACCTCCATGGCATCGCGCGCATTGATGGCGAGGTTCAGGATCACGAGCTCGATCTGGGTCGGGTCGACGAGGGCCGGCCACAACCCGTCCTGCAGCGCCGTATGGATGCGGATGGAGCCGCCCATGGAACTCTGCAACAGGTCGCGCATGGACGCGACCGTCTCGTTCAGGTCGATGGGCTTCGGCTCGAGCTTCTGACGGCGGGAGAAGGCGAGGAGCTGGGCCGTGAGCGTGGCGCCACGCTCGGCTGCACTGCGCATGAGGCCGAGCCGCCGCTGCACCGCGGGATCGCTCGCGCTTCGCTCCAGGAAGGCGATGTTGCCGAGAATCACCGTGAGCAGGTTGTTGAAGTCGTGGGCCACGCCCGAGGTGAGCTGGCCAATGGCCTCGAGGCGCTGAGACTTCCGCAGGACGAGTTCCACCCGCTCCCGCTCCTCGATCTGGCGCTGAAGCTCGGCATTGGCGGCACCAAGCTCCCGCGTGCGTTCGGCGACCCGCTCCTCAAGCGTCTCGTTGAGGTCGCGCAGGGCCTGCTCGACCCGGCGACGCTCCGCCACCGTCCGCGCCTCCGCGAGCGCGCGAAGAATGACCGCGGGCAGCCGGTCCAGGCGTTGCTTGGTGACGTAGTCCGTCGCGCCGCCCTTGAGGGCCTCGACCGCGATGTCCTCCCCAAGCATCCCCGAGAGGAAGACGAAGGGTATCTCCGGGCAGAGTTCTCGGGCGAGTTCCAGCGCCCGCAATCCGTCGAAGGTCGGCAGCCGGAAGTCGGCGAGGATGAGGTCATGGCATCCCGCCCGCGCGGCGACCTCGAAATCCGCCTGCGTCATCACGCGCTCGATCGCGTAGCGAAAGCCGGCACGCCTGAGATGCGCCTCCGCCAGTTCGGCATCGAGGTCGCTGTCCTCCAGGAGGAGAAGGCGGACAGGCTCGGCGTCCTCGACGCCTCCGGGCAATCGTTCGGTCAACAGCTTCGTTCCGTCACACGTTCGACGGCCAGCCCCGGTGAGGTGGCGGCTCGTTCAGCACGGCCCAGAAGACACCCAGATCCTGGATGGCCTCGAAGAACTCCTTGAACCCGACCGGCTTCACGACGAACGCATTCACCCCCAGCTGGTAGGAGCGAACAAGATCGCTTTCCTCGCGGGAAGAAGTCAGCATGACCACGGGCATGGACCGCAGCGCCGGGTCGCCCTTGACCTTCGCCAAGACCTCAAGTCCATCGACTTTCGGGAGCTTCAGGTCCAGGAGGACCACCGCGGGATCCTCCCCCGGCCGTCCTTCATAGGCGCCGCGCTGATAAAGATAGTCGAGCGCCTCGGCTCCATCCCGGCAGATCACGATTTCGTTCGCGAGCTGGCTCTTGGCGAGGGCAGCGAGGGTCAGCTCGATGTCTTTCGGGCTGTCCTCGACGAGGAGGATGGGTTTCAGATCAGGCATGGGGCTCCGCGGGCTGCTCCGGCGGGACAGTGAAAAAGAAGGTCGCTCCGCGGCCCGGTTCCCCTTCGGCCCAGGTCCGCCCGCCATGGCGTTCGATGATCCGTCGGACATTCGCAAGCCCGATCCCGGTACCCTCGAACTCCTCCACGCGGTGCAGGCGCTGGAACACGCCGAACAGCTTGCCGACATACGCCATGTCGAACCCGACGCCGTTGTCGCGCACGAAGTAGGCCGCCTCCCCGACCGCATCCACGCTGCGACCGATCTCGATCAGCGCCTCGTGCCGCCCCCGGGTGTATTTCAGGGCGTTGGACAGCAGGTTCTGCACGACAAGCCGGAGCATGACCGGATCGGCATGAACGCGGCCTAGCTGGCCGACATCCCACCGGACCATCCGGCCTGCCCCTTCATCCCGCATGAGCTGCCGGCGTACGTCCTCTACAAGAAGCTTCAGGTCGACATTCACTCGCTTCAGAGACGCGCGACCCATCTGGGAGAAGGACAACAGATTGTCCACGAGCGTTCCGGCCGAAAAAGCTGACTCGATGATTACGTCGATATAGCGGCGGCCGTTGCTGCTCAGCCGCTCCCCTTCCTCTGCCTTCAGGAGCTCCGAATAGCCCACGATGTGCCGGAAGGGCGCGCGCAGGTCGTGGCTCACGGAATACGAGAAGGCCTCCAGTTCCTTGTTGGCCTTCTGCAACTCCTCCGAGACGGAGGCGAGTTCCTCGGCCTGCCGAAGCACGATGCCGATGATGGCGTTGCGCAGTTCCCTGGCCGTCTCGAGTTCGGCTGCGCTCCAGGGAGCCGAACGGCCGCGGACCGTCTCCTTCCAGACCTCGAATGACTGGCGAGGGTGGATCCGCCCCGTCTCGACCGATGCCGCCGGCTTCCGCGGGTCGCCACCCCACCGAACCGCTTCGACGAGCTCCGGCCTGAACCAGAGAACATAGGCGGGCTGCCGCTTCGCGACGCTGATGGCGAGGAGCCCGCTCGCTTCACGGGCATAGCTCTTGGCCTCCGGGAGCACGCTGGACAGAACGTCCGTCGAGAACACGTCCTCTCGATGCTCTCGTGATAGCCACTCGAACAGGTCCTTCACGGCGGCCTCGGGCGGTGTCGAGCCGACCAGCCAGCAAGCCTCGGCGGACACGATCGCGGCTCCGCTCGCCCCTGCGAGCTCCAGAAACTCTTCCGGATGTCTGATCAGGCCATCCAGGAACCGCTCCCCCTCGGCCATGTAGCCCAGAAGGCGCGACTGAATGCCGGCGAGCCTCGCTCGCTGGGTCGTCGCAACCGTCCGCTCCCGGGCATCGAGGTGCACGGCCAGCATCTGTGTGAGCAGGTCGCAGAGGTCCCGAGCTGCGAGGGAGACCCGCCGCGGCGCCCGGTTGTGGCATGAGAGCAGGCCCCACAGGCGACCCTCGATGACGATCGAGACGGACATGGAGGCGCCCGTCCCCATGTTTCGCATGTACTCGACATGAACGGGAGAGACGCTGCGCAGAACCGAGTAGCTGAGATCGAGTGGAACGCCGGCTTCGGGATCGAGCAGAGGCTCGATCGGCACCGGCTGATAGCCGGCATCCGGGATGATCCGGAGCCGGTTGCGCCTGTAGAGTTCCCTGGCCTGGGCAGGGATATCGGAACCCGGGAAGCGGAGGTCGAGGTAGGAAGGCAGGCTGTCGTTCCGATCCTCGGCGAGGACGGTGCCATGCCAATCCTCGTCGAACCGATAGACAAGCGCGCGATCGAAACCGGTGAGCGCGCGGATCTGCCGGGCGAAGACCGCGCAGAGCTCCTGCAGCGAACTCGCGCCCTGAAAACTGGTTGCCAGCGCACGAAGCCGCGCATACCCGTCCTCCGAACCGCTCGGTTCGAGCCTTTCCTCGAGCTCGACGATAATGCGGCGGCCCGCTCGGTGCGCGGCGATGTCGAAGGAACGGATGCCAGCCGGCGTCGAGAGCTCGACGCTCTTGAGATAGCCCGCCGCACCTTCCGCAACCCGGCCCTGCCAATCCGAGCCCAGCTTCTCCGCGACGGCCGGGAGCGCGTCCGGCAGGGAGGTACCCAGGACCCGGATGCCGAGCATGTCGGGCGCGTTACTGCTCGCCTGGAGGATGCGGAAATCGTCCTCGCGAAGGGAGAGCAGCACGCCGTGCGGCTGGATGCTGCCGAGCAGGTGGATCGGCTCGCGATCGCACGCGGACAGATCCAGCTCGACCGTGGCTGGTTCAGAACTCAACGCGACAGGGCCTCCTCCGATCTCGCGCCTACCATGAACTCCCTGCCCCTCCCCAGCCTTCGCCAGCCAAAATAGTGCACGAAGGGCGGCTGCGCCGCCCCGTCGCGCCTCGGGCAAGGTCACAGGCTCGTGATCCGAGGTGGCGAAGCGCGGAAGGCCCGGCCGGTTCCCCTTGGGTGCAAGTTCGGCCTTGCGGCGACCCTTCGCATCGGCGCATTACGGCTGAAATAAAGCTGAGGATTGCCGTGCGCGATTTCTTCTCCCCAGGCCGCTCCCTTGCCGTCGGAAGCGGAGGCATGGCAGCGACCTCGCACCCGCTCTCGACGCTGGCCGCCGTGGAAGTCCTCAAGTCGGGCGGCAATGCCATGGATGCCGCGATCGCGGCGGTTGCCGTCCAGTGCGTCGTCGAGCCCGCGATGACGGGCATCGGCGGGGATTGCTTCGTGCTCTATTCGAAAAAGGGTGGCGTTCCGGTCGCGCTGAACGGATCCGGCCGCGCCCCGGACGGCGCGCGGGCGGAATGGTTCTCCGACCAGGGCCTGATGGAGATCGATGCGACTTCGCCGCATTCCGTCACCGTCCCCGGCGCGGTCGACGCCTGGTGTACCTTGAATGCGGAACACGGGACGAAGGGCCTCGACGAGCTCTTCGCGCCGGCTATCCGCTATGCCGAGGAGGGCTACCGAGTCGCGCCGAGGGTCGCGTTCGACTGGGAACGCAACGTCCCGAAGCTCTCGCACGATCCGGACGCCAAGGCGGCCTTCCTGGTCGGCGGCAAGGCCCCGGAGATCGGGGACCTGATGCGCCTCCCCGCGCTGGCGCAGACGCTCCGCCGCATCGCCAAGGAGGGTCGAGCCGCCTTCTACGAGGGCGAGGTCGCAGCCGAGATCGTGGCAAAGCTCCGGCATCTCGGCGGGCATCACGCGGAAGGCGACTTCGCCGCCCAGCGATCGAACTGGGTCGAGCCGATCCGGACCCGCTTCCGCGACCTCGACGTGTACGAGTGCCCGCCCAACGGCCAGGGGCTCATCGCGCTGATGATGCTGAACCTTGCCGACCACGTGGACCTGAAGGGCGGCTCTGTCGCCGACCGCACCCACATCCTGGCCGAGATCACCAAGGCCGCCTACCACGCCCGCGACTCGCATCTGTGCGACCCGGCCCATGGCGAACTGCCTGTCGAGCACTTCCTTTCCCAGGAATGGGTCCGTCGCATCCTGCCGCATATCGACGGGAAGCGCGCCAAGGGCCTGCCGACCTGGGACGAGGTCACGCACAAGGACACGGTCTACCTCACCGTCGTTGACCGCGACCTCAACGCGGTCTCCTTCATCAACTCGCTCTTCGGAGCCTTCGGCTCCGGCATCCTGGCGCCGAAATCCGGCGTGCTGCTGCACCACCGCGGCAGCGCCTTCCGGACCATCCCGGGCCACCCGAATGCGATCGGGCCAGGGAAGCGCCCGCTCCACACCATCATCCCCGGCATGGTGATGAAGGACGGCCGCGCGCTCATGCCCTTCGGCGTCATGGGCGGGCAGTATCAGGCGACCGGCCATGTCGACTTCCTGTCGAAGGTGTTCGACCTCGGCCTCGACATCCAATCCGCCTCCGACGCACCGCGCAGCTTCGCGACCGAGGGCCGGCTGCAACTCGAGCCGACTTTCGCGCCTGACGTGATCGAAGACCTGCGCCGCCGCGGGCACGAGATCGAGGTGGTGGATTCGGCGATCGGCGGCTGTCAGGCGATCATGATCGACCACGAGCGCGGCGCCTTGCTTGGTGCGTCCGACCACCGCAAGGACGGCTTCGCGCTCGGGATCTGATCGATGACCACCACCGTCTCAGCGCTGCCCGCGGTCCCGGCGATCGACGAGACGCTCCGGGCGGCGCTCCGGGCGAAGGTCGACGGCAAGGCGAAGCCGCCCGGCGCGCTCGGCCGGATCGAGGACCTCGCGGTCCGGCTCGGCCTCATCCAGGGCACGACCGAGCCGCGCGCAGAGAACGCGACCCTCCTGATCTTCGCCGGCGATCATGGCCTGACGGAAGAAGGTGTGTCGGCCTATCCGCAGGCCGTGACGGCCTCGATGGTGCGGACCTTCCTGGCCGGCCGCGGCACGGCCAACGCCTTCGCGCGCGCTGTTCGTGCGGAGGTGCGAGTCGTCGATGCCGGCGTCGTCGCGGACCTCGCGCCACATCCCGACCTCATCGACCGCAAGATCCGCCGCGGCACCCGCAACGCGGCGCGCGAGCCCGCCATGACCTCGCACGAGGTCGATACGGCGCTCGCCACCGGGGCGGAACTCGCGGCCGACGCGGCCGATGCCGGCGCGGACGTGATCGTGCTCGGCGAGATGGGGATCGGCAACACGGCCTCGGCCTCCCTTCTCATGCACCGGCTCCTGCCGGCTCCGCTCGAAACCTGCATCGGCGTAGGCGCGGGCCATGATCCGGCCGGCCTCGCTCGGAAGCGCGAGACGCTCGCCCGCACGGCCGCCCGGAGCGATGCCTCCCTGCCGCGCGAGGTCCTGGCCGAGTTCGGCGGGCTCGAGGTCGCCATGATGGCCGGCGCGGTCATCGGCGCGGCGTCCCGTCGGCGGGCCGTGCTGGTCGACGGGTTCATCGTCTCGGCCGCGGCGCTCGCCGCGATCCGGCTCGAACCGGCCGTCCGCGACTACTGCATCTTCGCCCATTCGTCGGCCGAGCGCGGCCACGCCGCCCTGCTGGACGGGATCGCGGCCGACCCGCTCCTCGATCTTGGCCTGCGGCTCGGCGAGGGGACGGGCGGGCTCCTCGCCCTGCCGCTGCTGCGGGCGGCCTGCGGGCTGATGAACGAGGTCGCGAGCCTCGACGAGGTGCTCTCGGGTGCGATTTGACCCGGCGCGCGAGGCGCAGCTTCTCCTCTCTGCCGCCCAGTTCCTGACCCGCCTCCCCTTCCGGCCCCAAAGCTACGATCCCGAGTGGCTCCCGCGCGGAGCCAAGTACTTTCCGCTGGTGGGGCTTCTCGTCGGCCTGATCGGCGCGGCCGCCCTGCTCCTCGCGGCCTGGTTCTGGCCGGCTCCCCTGCCCCAGATCCTGGCGATCGGGGCGACGATCCTGGCGACGGGAGCATTTCACGAGGACGGCCTCGCGGATTCCGCCGACAGCCTCGGCGGGTGGACGCGCGAGAAGCGACTCGCGATCATGAAGGACTCGCGGCTCGGCACCTACGGGGCGATCGCCCTCGGCCTGAGCCTCGCGCTGCAGGTGGGCGCGCTCGCCGCGCTGCCTTTCCTTCTCGCGGCCTCCGCACTCCTGGCGGCCCATGCCGCCGGGCGCCTCGGCCCGGTTCTTCTGATGGCAACCGCGCCCTATGCGGGCGATCTCGACGCCTCGCGTATCGAACACCGAAGTGACCGGCCGAGGCCGGGCGAGGTGGCGGTCGCGGCTGTCTTCGGGCTCGCGGCCCTCGCGCTGCTTCCGCCCGAGCGCGCCGCCCTGGCGCTCCTCATCGCCGGAGGAGCGGCCTTCCTCTTCGCCCGGAGCTTCTGCCGGACCCTCGGCGGCTATACGGGCGACGTGCTCGGCGGGACCGTGATGGTCTTCCAGACCGCCTTTCTCCTCGCCCTGGCCGGCGATCCCGCGCGGGCGCTCACGTGAGGCTGATCGGCTGCCCGGCCCTGACGTTCGCGGATGTGTGCGGCGAATGCTCGCCGTCCCACATCGTCCTGCTTGCCTCCCCGGGCAGCGCCCCACCCGAGGCCCCGCCTGGTCCGCGCCTCCTGTCACTCGCCTTCAACGACATCGAGGCCGAGCGCCCTGGCCTCGTGCAACCCAGGTTTGCCGACGTGGAGGCAATCCTCGCCTTCGGCCGGAGCTGGGACGGCAACCGGCCGCTCCTCGCGAGTTGCCAGGCTGGCGTGAGCCGTTCCACGGCCGCGCTCTTCGTCATCGCCTGTGATCGCCGGCCGGACCTGCCCGAGGCCGTGATCGCGGATCGGCTCCGCACGGCATCACCGTGCGCGACACCGAACCCGCTCCTGGTATCCCTGGCCGACAGGATCCTTGGACGACGGGATCGCATGATCCGGGCAGTCGCCGCGATAGGCCGCGGTGCGGATTACGTGCCGTACCGATCCTTCGAGGTCACGCTTCCGCCGACCGGTTGAACGCCGCACGGCGACGTGCTTGGTCGCGGCCATGTCACCCCTGGCGACGACTCTCGTTCTCGGCGGCGCCCGCTCGGGCAAGTCGCGCCATGCCGAGCGCCTGCTCGCGGAGAGCGGCCTCGAGCGGGTCTATCTCGCGACGGCCGTGGCAGGCGACGGGGAAATGGCCGAGCGCATCGCCCGGCACCAGGAGGAGCGTGGTCCTGGCTGGCTCACGATCGAGGAGCAGCTCGACCTAGCCGGCGCGCTGCGCCGCGAGGCGCGGCAAGACCGGGCCGTCCTGGTCGACTGCCTCACCCTCTGGCTGACCAACGTCATGCTGGCCGACCGGGACGTCGCAGCCGCCTCGGCTAGCCTCTGCGCGGTCCTACCCGCCCTGCCCTGCCCGGTCGTCCTGGTCTCGAACGAAGTCGGTATGGGGCTGGTCCCCGAGACGAAGCTCGGCCGTCGCTTCCGCGACGAGCAGGGGCGGTTAAACCAGGCCATCGCGGCCGTCGTGCCGGATGTCATCTTCGTCGCGGCAGGATTGCCGCTCACCCTCAAGCGGGCCGGAGAACCCGGCCCACGGAGCCTCCCATGACCGAAGCAGTCGAGACGGCAGACGCAAATGCGCGCCATGCCGAGAAGATGAAGAAGTTCAAGGCCGCGAAGGACAAGCTCCTGGCCACCAAGACGGACGAGAAGGGCCTCCTGATCGTCCATACGGGCGCCGGCAAAGGCAAAACCTCGGCCGCGCTCGGCATGGTGTTCCGCCACATCGCCTACGAGTACCCGGTCGGCGTCGTCCAGTTCATCAAGTCGCCCGATTGGGACACGGGCGAGGCGAAGCTCCTGCGGCGCTTCCCCGAACTCGTCACCCTGCAGGTCATGGGCGAAGGCTTCACCTGGAACACGCAGGACCGCGAGCGCGACATCGCGACGGCGCGCGCGGCCTGGGAGGAGGCCAAGCAGCTCATTCGCGACGACCGCCACCGGCTTGTCCTCCTCGACGAGCTCAACATCGTTCTTCGCTACGACTACCTGCCGATCGACGAGGTCGTGGATTTCCTCCGAAGCGAGAAGCCGGATTGGAAGCACGTCGTCATCACCGGTCGGAATGCCAAGCCGGAGCTGATCGAGATCGCCGACCTCGTGACCGAGATGACGCTCGTGAAGCATCCCTTTAAAGCCGGCATCAAGGCGCAGAAGGGCATCGAGTATTGAGCGCTCGCGTCCCTGCCCTGATGGTTCAGGGCACGGGCTCGAATGTCGGCAAGTCGACGCTGGTCGCGGGGCTCTGTCGCGCCTTTGCCCGCCAGGGTCTCACGGTGCGGCCGTTCAAGCCGCAGAACATGTCGAACAACGCCGCCGTGACGGCCGATGGCGGCGAAATCGGCCGCGCCCAGGCCGTCCAGGCCCGCGCCGCGCGCGTCCCGCCCAGCGTCCACATGAACCCGGTCCTCCTGAAGCCGGAGACGGATACGGGCGCACAGGTCATCGTCCAGGGGAAACGCCGGGGAACGCTTCGGGCGCGCGACTATGGCGCGCGGAAGGCCGAGCTGATGCCGGCCGTGCTCGACAGTTTCGTGCGGCTGTCCCGGGACGCCGACCTGGTCCTCGTCGAGGGAGCCGGCAGCCCGGCCGAGATCAACCTCCGGGCCGGCGACATCGCCAATATGGGCTTCGCGGAGGCGGCGGAGGTGCCGGTGGTACTCGCCGGCGACATCGATCGCGGCGGGGTCATCGCGAGCCTGGTCGGCACGCATGCCGTGCTGGAACGGCAGGAGCGCGAACGGATAAAAGCGTTTCTGATCAACAAGTTTCGGGGCGATGTTGCACTTTTTGCACAAGGTGAGCTAGCCATCGCGCAGCGAACTGGCTGGCCCTCGCTCGGCATCTTGCCCTGGCTGCCCGCGGCCGCCTGGCTGCCCGCCGAGGATGCGCTCGATATCGACCGCAAGGGGCATGGCTCGGCGGCACCGAAGCGCGTGAGGATCGCCGTCCCGGTGATCGCCCGCATCGCGAATTTCGACGACCTCGACCCGCTCGGCATGGAGCCCGGGGTCGAACTCATCCTGGTACCGCCCGGCCAGCCGCTTCCAGGCGATGCCGACCTCGTGATCCTGCCCGGCTCCAAGTCGACGATCGGCGATCTCGCCTTCCTGCGCGACCAGGGCTGGGACATCGACCTGCTCGCCCATCGGCGGCGCGGGGGAGCCATCCTGGGTCTCTGCGGCGGCTACCAGATGCTCGGCCGCACGATCTCGGACCCGGACGGGATCGAAGGGCAACCTGACACCGTAGAGGGCTTGGCACTCCTGGACATCTCCACGGTCCTGGCCGGCGACAAGATCACGGCTCCGGCAGCCGGGACCCACATTCCGACGAACACCGCGATCTCAGGGTACGAGATCCATCTCGGGCGAACGGAGGGTGCGGATTGCGTCCGGCCGGTGCTGAGCCTGGATGGGCAGCGCCTCGACGGTGCCGCGAGCGCAGACGGCAAAGTAGCCGGTTGCTACGTGCACGGCCTGTTCACAGCCGACCCCTTCCGCCGTGCCTTCCTGGCCGGCCTGGGAGTGTCGTCGGAACTCGCCTACGAGGCCCAGGTCGAGACAGCGCTGGAGGCGCTGGCCGATCATGTCGAGGCGCACCTGGACCTGGATCGGATGCTGGCTATCGCCCGGGCGAGGTGAGCTTCAGGCGGCGGCCGCCTGCTGGATGACGTCGGACACCCACTCGTTCAAGCTCTTGTTCTCGGCCGATGCCGCTATGACTGCTGCCTCGTGCGTCTTTGGATCGAGCCGCAGGTTGAAGCGCCCGGAGAATGCGCGGCGGGGCTCGATCCCCTTTTCGCGACACATCGCCAGAAATACGCCAAGGGATTTTCTTCCTTCCTCGCGCAGTTTCTCGACGCTGTCTGCATAAAAGTCCGCCCCGCCATTCAGGCCGACGAACTCTCCGCGAAACATCCCGATCTCGGCGTCGAAGGAGAGCACGGCCCTCTCACCATCGATCTCGATCACGTTCTTCATGGCCTCACTCCGTGGCTCTCAAGCCACTTCCTGATGCTGGCAAGTGCACCCTTGTCGGTATTCGGGCTCGGATGCGGGCGATGGAAAACCCGGATTTCTCCAAAGAGAAACACTCCGACGCGGGATCCCTCGCGTTCGGTCACCTCCGCGCCTAGAGCCTTGAACAGAGCCTCCACGTCCGACCACCGGACAGACCCGCTCGCCGGCCGGCGGAAGATCAATTCCAGAGTGGTCTGGTAGCGGCGGCTCAGCACGCCGCTAAGTACCGCCTGATGGTACCAAAATCAAGAGCTCATAGGATTAGCAGCGCTAGCCCCGCGTAGAGCAGGCCATGGAGCACGGCGGCGGCGACCATCACCCGCAGCGCCCGTCCGATGTCCTTCGGCCCGGCATCCCGCCGGCCCGGAGCGTTGAGGAAGGCCTCGTCCACAGGCCCGGCGGCATAGATGCGGGGACCGCCGAGTGCGAGGCCGAGCGCACCCGCCATCGCGGCTTCCGGCCAGCCTGCATTCGGGGAGCGATGGACGGACGCGTCCCGCAGCATCACCGCTGCGGCGACCCGAGGCGAGCCTTTCGCGGCCCAGGCCGCACCTGCGACCAGGAAGCCTGAGAGCCTGGCGGGCACGAGGTTCAGAACGTCATCCAGCCGGGCCGCCGCCCAGCCAAAATCGCGGTGCCGGGCGGACAGGTGCCCGATCATGGAATCGGCCGTGTTCACGGCCTTGTAGGCGACGAGGCCGGGCAGCCCGAGCAGCGCGAACCAGAAGGCGGGCGCGACGACGCCGTCGGAGAAATTCTCGGCCGTGGACTCGATGGCGGCCCGCGACACCCCCGCCTCGTCGAGCCGCTCGGGATCCCGCCCGACGATCATCGAAACCGCCATCCGGGCCGCCGGGAGCCCGCCTTGGGCGAACGCGTCGCGTACCGCCCGGACATGCCGGTACAGGCTCTTCTGGGCCAGGAACACGGAGGCGACGAGGGCCACGAGGATGTCCCCGGCCGGGACCGCCCTGAGGGTGGACTCCAGAAGTAGCGCCGGCACGAAGGCGATCGCGACCAGCGCCGCAATGCTCAGGATACCTGCCGTACGGCGGCTTTGCCCGCTCCAGGCCTCACGGTTGAAGAGCCGGTCGCAGAGCCCGATCAACGCCCCGAACCAGGCGACCGGGTGCGGCACACGGCGCCAGATGCGGTCGGGGTCGCCGAAGATGGCGTCCAGGATCAGCGCGAGGAGAAGGACGAGCGGGGCGTCGGCCCGGAACAACATTCAGCGAATC
>JAFAEL010000025.1 GCA_023423995.1 Pseudomonadota bacterium
CGACCGTCCGCTCGAGGAGTTGGTCCCGCTCTACCGAGACCCGAAGACCGGGATGCGGGTCACCCAGTTCAACATGAAGTGGGTCGAGCAGGCCGGGCTCGTGAAGTTCGACTTCCTTGGCCTCAAAACTCTGACCGTTCTCAAGAAGGCAGTCGAGCTCATCGAGGCGAAGGGCGTGAGGATCGACCTCGCGGCCGTCCCGCTCGATGACAAGAAGACCTACGAACAGCTCGGCCGCGGCGAAACGGTCGGCGTGTTCCAGGTGGAATCCGCAGGCATGCGCAAGGCGCTCTGCGAGATGGAAGCGGACCGCATCGAAGACCTGATCGCCCTGGTGGCGCTCTATCGCCCGGGTCCGATGGCCAACATCCCGGTCTATTGCTCGCGCAAGCTCGGCCGCGACCCGGATCCGGAGGAGACCTGGTACCCGCACCCGAAGCTCGCCCCCATTCTCCGGGAGACCTTCGGCATCATCGTCTACCAGGAGCAGGTCATGGAAGTGGCCAAGCTCCTGGCGGGCTACTCGCTCGGTGGCGCGGACATGCTGCGTCGCGCGATGGGCAAGAAGATCAAGGCGGAGATGGACGCTCAGCGCGCCATCTTCGTGAAGGGGTGCACCGAGCGGGGGCTGTCCGAAGATGTGTCCAACACGATCTTCGACCTTCTGGCGAAGTTCGCGGATTACGGCTTCAACAAGAGCCACGCGGCCGCCTACGCCCTTGTTTCGTATCACACGGCCTATCTGAAGGCGAACCATCCGGTCGAGTTCCTGGCGGCGTCCATGACCATGGACCTCGACAACACCGATAAGCTCGGGGAATTCAGGCGGGAGGCGCAGCGCCTGGGCATCAGGGTCGAGCCGCCCTCGATCAACAAGTCGGGCGTCGTGTTCCAGGTCGAGCGTGACCGAGACGGGAACGGCGCGATCCGCTACGCGCTTGCCGCCATCAAGGGGGTCGGGCGCGGAGCCGTCGAGGCGATCATCGAGGCGCGGGGCGACAAGCCCTTCCGGAGCCTCACGGACTTGGCGCAGCGGATGAACCCGCGCCTTCTCAACAAGCGCACTCTCGAAAACATCATCGCGGCCGGCGCTCTCGATGAAATCGAGCCCGACCGGGCCCGCGCGAGCGCTGCGATCGATGCGATGATGGGCCTCGCGCAGCAGGCGCTCGATATGCGCACGGGCGGCGCGCTGGACATGTTCGGCGGCGTGTCGGGCGCCGGCGTCGAACTCCGCATCCCACTCCATCAGACCTGGCCGGCCTCGGAGCGCCTGCGGAAGGAATACGAGGCGGTTGGCTTCTTCCTGTCGGGGCACCCCCTCGACGAGTACGGCGACCTCCTGAAGAAGCTGCGCGTCCAGACCTGGGCCGACTTCTGCCGGACCGCCAAGGCGAGCGGGGGATCGGTGGGAAGGGTCGCGGCGAGCGTGCTCGACAAGCAGGAACGCCGGACGAAGAGCGGCAACAAGATGGGTATCGTGAACCTGTCCGATCAGACGGGCCACTACGAAGCCATCATCTTCTCGGAGGGGCTGACCACCTACCGCGACTTGCTTGAGCCGGGCCGGCCGGTGCTCCTGGTTCTCCAGGCCGGCGTCGAGGGCGATGACGTCCGCGCCCGGATCCAATCGGTCGAGCCTCTCGACGACGCCCTCGGCCGGCACAAGAACGACATGCGCATCTTCCTGCGCGACCCTCGGCCCATTCCCAGCGTGCAGGAGCGCCTCCGGGCTAGGGGCGGCGAGGCACGAGCAGAAGGCGAGATCTCGCTCATCCTCATCCTCGACGAGGGCGAGCGGGAGGTCGAGGTGAAGCTGCGCGGCCGCTACCCGGCCTCGCCCGCGATCGCCGGAGCGCTGCGGGCGGTGCCGGGCGTGGTGGACGTTCAGATAACCTGAGGGAGGGCCGAGCCCCTCCCGAATCAGTTCGTGAACCGGATCTTCCGGTCCTTGCAGATATCGTGCTCGTGAGTGTCGGATGCCGGCGAGCCCTCGAAGGTCGCCGAGATCGCGACGGTGCATGATTTCAGGGCCGGCAGGCGCAGCGTG
Organism: Pseudomonadota bacterium; assembly: GCA_023423995.1. Lineage (GTDB taxonomy): Bacteria > Pseudomonadota > Alphaproteobacteria > Rhizobiales > Beijerinckiaceae > Enterovirga. Next base: position 2,051 of record JAFAEL010000025.1, read on the forward strand.
GCCGACTTTCCGGACGGCAACTCCTTGGCGAGGGTCGCCGACTTGCCTTCCGCCGAGATCTCGAGGCCCGTGAGGGCGGCACCGCTATCGTTGGTGATGTTGAGCACCCGCGCCGGCGTCGGGCCTTTCGCCTTCGGCTTCGCTCTTGGGGTCGCCGCGGTGGTGCCGCCTCCGGCCGGCGGTGTCAGCGGCGCCGCGCCGCTGTTCGCCGGCGGCGGGTCAAAGAGCGAGGTCTGCGCCTGAGCGCTTCCGGCGATCGCCAGCGTTCCGCAGACAAGAAGAAGCGATTTCCATCCCGACATTCGTCTCCTCCCCGACGGACAGGGCCTCCTCGCCCGAGTCCATTCCGGGCGGGAGCGTGACCAGAATGTCGCGCCCTGTCTAGCCGGCCCTGCCGCTCCCTCCCCAGGGAGCGGTGACGGCCTGGATCAGAAGTGAGCCTTGATGGCCCCGGTATTCTCCACCCCGCCGAGGCGTCGGTAGCTCGCCTCCATCATCGGAATGAGGTCCTCGACCTTCTCCGCCACGCCGTAGTTCAGCTCGAGACCTTCGCGGATGAAGCCGTTCAGGCGCATGTGCGCGAGGAGATCGATCAGCGGCCGCCAGAAGCCGTTCAGGTCGAGCAGCAGGATCGGCTTCGTATGCCGTCCGAGCTGGGACCAGGTCATCTGCTCGACGAGTTCCTCCAGCGTGCCGACGCCTCCAGGCAGGGCGACGAAGGCGTCCGCCTTCTCGAACATCAGCTGCTTGCGGGTATGCATGTCCGGGACGACGATCGTCTCCTGGGCTTCGTCCAGCATGTTCTCCCGGCGGCGAAGAAAGTCCGGGATGATCCCGGTGACGTGCCCACCGTGTCGCAGAACGGAGCGGGCGGTCGTTCCCATCAGGCCCACGTCGCCGCCTCCATAGACGAGGCCGAGACCGGCGTCGGCGAGGCGGCGTCCGAATTCCGCTGCGGCTCTCTCGAAATCGGGGTCGCGGCCCGGGCTGGACCCGCAATAGACGCAGACCCTCCGGAGCCCGCTCTCGCCGGCCGAAGCCGAGCGATCGCGTGCCGCCTTGTCCTGCTGCATGCTATCTCCTTGTTGTAAAACGTTTCGGGTCGTAACGTGGGGATGAGATTACGATCATCCAGGCAAACGCGCGAACAGGAACGACATGAGCGTGGGTCCCGCCAGGGCTCTTATTCCGGTCTTCGCGACTTTGGTATTCGCTGCCGCCCTGGGCTTCTACTTCACACGCAACGACGTGTCGCCGCGCCGGCCCGGTGCCTCGGGCGTCGTGTCGCAGGAGCAGCAACCCGCAGCGGGCGCGAGCGCCGGCCCCGCGGTGGCTCCTTCGGCCGTCCAAGGAACCGCTGTGCCTCCGGCAAAGCCTGGCGGGGCAGAGCCGGGCGCGGGTCCTGCAGGCCCTGCGCCAGCGGCCTCCGCGACACCTCCGGCTGCTCCCGGGTCTGCCTCGAAGGAAGCGGACGCCTCGGAACCGAAGCACCCCTCCTTTGACGTCGTCCGCGTCGAGCCCACCGGCGAGAGCGTGATCGCGGGGCGCGCAGCTCCGGGGGCAACCGTGGAACTCCTGCGAAACGGCGAGCCTTTCGCGCGCGTCATCGCCGATGCGTCCGGGCTGTTCGCCTTCGTCCCGCCGCCACTGCCTCAAGGATCGCACGATCTCGTGCTGCAGACGAACGTCCCGGAAGGCAAGGGGCGCATCCGGTCAGCCCAAAGCGTCACGGTCGTCATCGGAACCGATAAGAAGCAGGCGCCACTTGTCACGATCGCAGCTCCCGACCAGCCGACCGTCGTCCTCTCGCAGCCGGAGGAGCCAGCGCCGGCTCCGTCCCAGCCCGCACCCACTGTGGCGGCCGCCCGCCAGCCGGACGGTTCGGCTCCACCTCCTGCTGCGCCGGCAAAGCGCCCTGAGGTCAGGATCTTCGCGGTCGAGGCTGAAGGCG
>JAFAEL010000028.1 GCA_023423995.1 Pseudomonadota bacterium
GCATGGAGCCGCATACGCTCGATCAGCGGCGGCAGCGCCGCATCCGGCAGGACGGGCTCGGATTGTGGCCAGCCCCCACCCATCGGGTCCTTGAGCGGGCCTTCCAGCATCATCTGCACGAAAAGCAGCACGACGAAGTTGAGCAGCAGCGTCGTGACCACCTCGTCCACGCCGAAACGGCCCTTGAGGAAGGTGGGCCCGAGCATGAGCGCGGCGCCGGCCGCCGCGGCCGCGAGCAGCACGGAGGGCACGAGGAGCGCGGGCGGGCCCTCGATGGCGCCCGAGCCGACCGCGACCGTCGCGAGCGCCCCGAAATAGAGCTGGCCTTCCGCCCCGATATTGTAGAGGCGCGCCCGGAACGCGATTGCGGCCGCGAGCCCGGTGAAGATCAGCGGCGTCGCGCGGGTCAGCGTCTCGGTGAGGGCGAAGACGGTCCCGGCCGCTCCCTGGAGCATGGCCGCGTAGGCGGGGAAGATCGGCGCGCCCGCAACCCCGAGCGGGATAGCGGCGAGCGCGAGCGCCGCCGCCACGGCGAGCGTGCGCAGACCGGCGGAGCGGATCGGCGAGATGCCGGACCGCGGCTCGAAACGGATCATGCCGCGGCGCGATCCTGGTCGCCGCGATGGCCGGCCATCTTCAGGCCGAGCTCCGCCAAGGTCACGCTCTCCACTGGTTGCGGCGCCGAGAGCCGTCCCTGCGCCATGACGGCGATCCGGTCGGATATGGCGAGGAGTTCGTCGAGGTCCTCGGAGATCAGGACGACGCCCGCGCCGCGGCCGCGCGCCTCCAGGAGGCGGCGATGGACCTCGCCCGCCGCCCCGACATCGAGGCCGCGCGTCGGCTGGTCGGCGAGGACGAGCCGCGGATCGCTTTCGAAGACCCGCGCGAGGATGACTTTCTGCATATTGCCGCCGGAGAGGAGCCGCACCGGAGCCTCCGGGCCCGGGCAGCGGATGTCATAGGCGGCGATCGCGCGCGCTGCCGCCTGCCGCATTTGGCCGAACCGGAGAAAGCCCCAGCTTTGCACCTCCGGGTCGGCGAGTTTTTCGAGGGCGAGGTTCTCGGCCACGCTGAAGCTGCCGACCCCGCCTTCGCGGTGCCGGTCTTCCGGGATGCGGCCGATCCCGGCCGCGACCGCCGCCGCGGGACCGGGCGGTACGGCCTTCCCGGCGAGGCGCAGCGTTCCCGTCGTCGGCCTCTTGGTCCCGGCCAGGAGGCCCGCGAGCTCCGCCTGGCCGTTGCCGGAGACGCCCGCGATGCCGAGGATCTCGCCCGAATGGACCGTGAGCGTGGCGTCCACGAGTCCTGCCCGGCCGCGCTCGCCGGGAACCGTGACGTGGTCGAGCCCGAGCAGGGGAGGGCCGGGCGGTTGCGGGACACGCCGGCTGGGGGTCACGTCCCGGCCGACCATGAGGGACGCGAGCGCCGCCTTGTCGGCGCCCGCAACCGGCTGGTCGGCGACCTTGCGGCCGGCCCGGAGCACCGCGACGCGGTCCGCCAGGGCCGCGACCTCGCCGAGCTTGTGCGAGATGAAGATCACGGAAAGCCCCTGCTCGCGCAGGCGGCGGAGCACGCCGAAGAGCTGCTCGGCCTCCTGCGGGGCGAGCACGGCCGTCGGCTCGTCCAGAACAAGGATCCGGGCGCCGCGATAGAGCACCTTCAGGATCTCGACGCGCTGCTTCTCGCCCACGCCGAGCGAGGCGACGCGGCTCCTCGGGTCCACGCTGAGGCCGCTCTCGCGCATGATGCCGTCGAGCCGGCGCCGCGCCGACCGGAGCCCGAGGTCGGGCGAGAGCAGCGAGCGCGTGCCGAGCACCACGTTCTCGATTACGGAAAGGCTCTCGGCGAGCGCAAAGTGCTGGTGCACCATGCCGATCCCGGCCGCGAGCGCCGCCCCGGGCGAGCCGGCCGGGAGAGGACGGAGCGCGCCCGCCTCGTCCGCGACCTCGATCGTCCCCTCGTCGGCCACGTAATGGCCGAACAGGATGTTCATCAGCGTGGTCTTGCCGGCGCCGTTCTCGCCGAGAAGCGCCAGGATCTCGCCGCGCGCGAGGTCGAGATCGACGGCCTCGTTGGCGAGAAGCGCGCCGAACCGCTTGGTAATGCCGCGAAGGCGGAGGGCGGGCGTGGTCACCCGGTCTATCCAGTCAGAAGTGAGACGAAGGGGCGGTCGGCGCCCCGGCCGGATAAACCACGCCGCTCACCCCGGCGAAAGCCGGGGAGGATCGATCGTGGGTTTTGGCCGGATCCCGGCTTGCGCCGGGATGAGCGGGGTCGGATTGCGGCTTCAGCCCGCCTTCGGCTCGGCGTCGTTGACGTTCACGCGGAAGAGACCGTCCGTGATCTCCTTCTCCTTCTCGCGGACGAGCTTCAGCACATCGGCCGGCACCAGCTTCTCGTCGACCGCGAGGCTCGCGCCGCCATATTGCATCTGGCTGAACTGGCCGTAATCGGCGGCCTCGAAGCGGCCTTCCTTCACGGCCTTGATGGCGCGGTCGACCGTCGGCTCCATGTGCCAGAGCGCGCTGGCCAGCACCGTGTCGGGATATTGCGAGGCGGTGTCGATGACGTTCCCGATCACCTTCACGCCCTTCTCCTTGGCCGCATCGGAGACGCCGAAGCGCTCGGCGTAGAGGATGTCGGCGCCCTTATCGATCATGGCGAAGGCCGCTTCCTTGGCCTTCGGCGGGTCGTACCAGGAGTTGATGAAGGTCACGAGGAACTTCACGTTCGGGTTGACCGAACGGGCGCCGTCCATGAAGGCGTGCATGAGGCGGTTCACCTCGGGGATGGCATAGCCGCCGACAAGGCCGATGAGGTTCGACTTCGTGGTCTTACCGGCCACCATGCCGGTGAGGTAGGACGGCTCCTGGATGAAGTTGTCGAAGACGGCGAGGTTCGGCTTCGACGGCCCGAAGGACGAACCCATCAGGTAGGCGACCTTCGGGTAGGCGGAGGCCACCCGGCGCGCCTGGCGCTCGACGCCGAAGATCTCGCCCACGACGAGGTCCGAGCCCTCCTCCGAATACTGGCGCATGACGCGCTCGTAGTCGTTGTTGGCGACGTTCTCGGAGAACTTGTAGGTGATCTCGCCCCGGTCCTTGGCAGCGTTCAGCGCCTTGTGGATGCGCGACACCCATTGCTGCTCGACCGGCACCGTATAGATCGCCGCGACCTTGACCTGCTTGCCCGCGCCCTGGGCGAAAGCCGGCCCGCCGAAGGCTGTTGCCCCGAAGGCGGCGGCGCCGAGGAGGATTGTGCGGCGATGCGGAAGCTTCAGATCTGACATGGCGGCTGGCCCAGGGTTGAGGTCGCGCCACAATATGCAGGAACCATGCTCAGGCAATGCGGCCCGAGGCGGCAACAGCCTTTCAATGAGCTCAGGCCCGCATCGCCCGCCTCCGCCCCTCGACCACCCAGGCGAGGAGCACCGCGCCGACGAGGACGGCGAGGCCGATGAAGCCGAGCCCGAGCGGGAAGACCCGCACCCCTCGGACGGTCGCGGCCTCGCTCGGCCGGATGCCGATCCAGTCGGTCCCCGACAGACGCGTGTTGGAGCGTACGACCTGGATCCGGGGCAGGGTCGCCGGCCCGGTCGCGTCCGCGACGCGCCGCGACGAGCCGCCCGTCGCCTCCGCGATCGGGCGGAGGTGCTCGGGATCGCTGAACACGTCCGAGAGCTCGCGCGAATTCGCCGGCCCGACGCTCGCGAAGGCGACGAGATCGCCGGATCGGAACGTGTAGAGGCCGAGTTCCTCGGCGCGGATCTCGGCCGTGAAAAGGCCGGGGCGGGCCTCGCCCGTGCCGACCCGCTGCTCGCGGCCCGAAGGCGAGGTGACGAGCATGGGGCCCGGATCCGGCCCCATCGTCTGGCGCTCGAGCCGGATGATCCGTCCGGCCACGTTGGCACGCAGCGCCTCCTCCTCGAGCGCCGGCTCCTTCATGAGCCAGTGCGCAAGGCGCCGGAGCAGGTCGATGTGAGGGCCGCCGTCGTTGTAGCCCCGTGCCCAGAGCCAGGCGTGATCGGAGAGAAGCAGCGCGACCCGGCCCTTGTCCTCGCGGTTGAGGACGAGCAGCGGCGCGTCGCCCGCGCCGGACATCACGCTCGCTCCGGTGCGGACATCGGCCCCGATCGTGCGGAGCCATTCGCCCCACGCGGGTGGGTCGCTCTCCGAGCCGGGCAGGTCGCGGGTGACGGGATGCCGCTTGCCGGGCTCGGTGATGCGGGGCTTGAAGGGCGATTCCAGGATGCGGCCGTCGGGCTGGCCGGGCAGCACGGCCGCGAGCCGCGTCCGGGCCAGCGTGCCGGCCCCGGCATATTCCGGTCCCGCCGCGATGAGCAGCGCCCCGCCCTCGCGGACGTAGCGGGCGATGTTGTCGAAATAGGTCGAGGGCAGGACGCTCTGGTTGGCGTAGCGGTCGAAGATGATGAGGTCGAAATCCTTGATCTTCTGCTGGAACAGCTCGCGCGTCGGGAAGGCGATGAGCGACAGCTCGTTGATGGGCGTGCCGTCCTGCTTCTCCGGCGGGCGCAGGATGGTGAAGTGGACGAGGTCCACATTGGCGTCGGACTTCAGCAGGTTGCGCCAGGTGCGCTCGCCCGCATGAGGCTCTCCGGACACGAGAAGCACCCGCAGCTTCTCGCGAATG
>JAFAEL010000146.1 GCA_023423995.1 Pseudomonadota bacterium
GGCCTGTTCTCCGGCCGCGGCTACAACATCGAGAGCCTGACGGTGTCGGAGACGGAGCACGAGAAGCACCTCTCGCGCATCACGATCGTGACGGCCGGCACGAACGCGATCCTGGAGCAGATCAAGAGCCAGCTCGAGCGGCTGGTCCCGGTTCACCGCGTCGTGGACCTGACCGTCCAGGGCAATGCCATCGAGCGGGAGCTCGCGCTCGTGAAGGTGCAGGGCAAGGGCGAGACCCGGGTCGAGGCGATGCGGCTGGCCTCCGCGTTCGGCGCGAAGACCGTCGATGCGACGCTGTCCTCCTTCGTGTTCGAGCTCACCGGAACGACGGACGAGGTCGAGCGCTTCATCAACCTGATGGTTGCCGTCGGGCTCGTCGAGGTCTCCCGTACCGGCGTCGCCGCGATGGGGCGGGGCGCCGACGCGATGTGAGTTTGCGGAGGGCGGATATCCGACGTATATCCGTCCGGCTTGGAGTGACCCATGCAAGCCAAGATCGCCCGGTGGGGGAATAGCCTGGCGGTTCGCCTGCCGGCCGAAATCGTGCGCGACCTGGGTTTCCGCGAAGGGCAGATCGTCGAACTGACCGCGAACAAGCCGAAGCTCGAGGTCGCGCCCCGGGAGGGTGAGCGCCGCTACACGGCCAGCGGCATCCCGATCTACACGCTGGAAGAACTCGTCGCTCAGATGAAGCCGGAGGATGAGCCCGAGACGATCGACTGGGGCCCCGACCGCGGCTCCGAGATCATCGACGACGAGTATTCGCGCGGTGAAATCACGCTTGATGACGTCCTGAGCGGCCGTGCTGCCAAACGGCGGTGACATCATCTGGGCCGTCCTGGACGCGGTGCTGGGGACGGAGCAGGCCGGACGCAGGCCTGTACTGATCCTCACGGACCGGACCTACCACGAGCGGTCCACGCGGGCGATCGTCTGCCCGATCTCCAAGACCGACCGCGACTGGCCGTTCGACGTGATGCTGCCTCCTGGACTGAAGACCGTCGGCTTCGTCCTGGTGGATCAGATCAGGACCCTGCATCGCGCTTCGCGCCTCAAGGAACATATCGAAACCGCGCCGGACGCTCTTGTTGCGGAAGTGCGTGGACGTCTTACGGCCCTTCTAGGTCTGGCTGAGGAAACGCAATGAAGCTCTACTACTCCCCCGGCGCCTGCTCGCTCGCCCCGCACATTACCCTCGAGGAGACGGGCGCGCATTACGAGCCCGTCCTCGTGAAGCTGGCGGACGGAGCCCAGCGAAAGCCCGAATACCTCGCCATCAACCCGAAGGGGCGCGTTCCGGCACTCTCGGATGACGGGTTCGTGGTCACCGAGAACCCGGCCGTGCTGCGCTACATCGCCCGCAAGTATCCGACGGCGGCTTTGTGGCCGGACGATCCGCGCGACGAGGCCCGGTGCGTGGAATGGCTCGGCTGGTGCGCCTCGACCATCCATGTCTCCTACGCCCATATCCGCCGGCCCGAGCGCTACGCCACGAGCGATGCCGCCAAGGCCGACGTGATGGAGAAGGGGCGCGAGACCTGCCGGGACGTGTGGGCACAGGTCGAGAAGCGCTTTGCGGCGTCGGCCTCCGACTGGGCTGCCGGCGACAGCTATTCCGTCGCCGACCCCTATATCTTCACCTTCTGGACCTGGGGGCGGGGCTCCGTGCTCGGATACGACATGGCGCGCGAGTTCCCGGCCTGGACCGCGCATGCGAAGCGGATGGGCGAGCGTCCGGCCGTGCAGCGGGCCCTGCAGCGCGAGGGGATTGCGCTGCCGTGACGCCGGAACGGCGGTCGCGGGCCGCCGTTGAGACCTCCCAACTGGAGGCTTCTCCCATGAAGCACGTCATTGTGGCTGTCGCGCTCGCGGGCGCGACGTTCATCAGCCAGGCGGCGGACGCCAAGGGCTGCATCAAGGGTGCGATCGCGGGCGGGATCGCCGGCCATGTCGCCGGCAACCATGGCACCATGGGCGCCGCCGCGGGCTGCGCCGTGGGCCGGCACCAGGCCAATAAGCGCGAGCAGCAGCAGAACCACTCGCCCGCGCAGCGTTGATCATCCCCGGAACGGGTCCGTTTCGAGGTAGGCCAGTTCCTCGGGCGTCGTCTCTCGCCCGAGGACCTCGTACCGGTGCGGGAAGCGCCCGAACTGGGCGATGATGTCCCGATGATGCCGGGCAAACTTCAGGTTCTCGGGGTCGCCGTGTGCCGTGTAGATCTCGACCGAGCGCTCCTGGATCGCGGGGTCCTCGGAATGCATGAAGGGCAGGTAGAAGAACTGTCGTAGGTCCCGCGGTACGGCCTTGTCGAAACCCCTCGCGATCGCGCGCTCGGCGACCGCCAAGGCCTGCGGGTCGGTCGCCCAGGTGCGCGGGTCGCGGCGGAACATGTTCCGAGGCATCTGGTCGAGCAGGATCACCAGCGCCAGCGCGCCTTCCGGCGTCTCCTCCCAACCCGAGAGCTCGCCCCCCGCCGCGCGTTCATAGGCCTCCAGGAAGCCGGCCCGGCACCGCTCGTCGAATTCCGCGCTCTTCGTGAACCAGGCATCCGGTCCCGCCTCGCGCCAGAACCCCAGGATATCGTCCGGCGTCGTCGCTTCGCTCATCTCGAATCTCTCTGTCCCTTCTCGCCCGCAAGGTAGCGCGGTTTGCCGCGCCGTGTTCTGCGCGGCTGCAATTGCGCCTTTGCGCTTGACCACCGGGGCCGGGCGTGGCTAGAGAGCCGTACCGTACGTTACGGTACTTCGCTTCCTGGCGTGTGGCGCTGGGGCGAAGTGCTTGGACAGGAAGGCCGTGGAACTCACCGAGCGACAGGCGGAAGTGCTCGATGCCGCGCTCGCGCTTCTCAAGGAGAAGGGCGAGGCGCCGACCATGAATGCCGTCGCCGAGCGGGCGAGCTGCTCGAAGGAGACGCTCTACAAGTGGTTCGGCGGCCGCGAGGGCCTGCTGACGGCGACCGTCCAGCGGCAGGCATCCGGCGTCCGGGGATTGCCCGTGCCGGACGGCGGCTATGACACCGACACCTTGCGAACCGGCCTCGTCCAGTTCGCCCGGAACTGGCTCCGCACCCTCACGGGAGAGACCTCGATCGCCCTGAACCGCCTCGCCGTGGGCGAGGCCGGGATCAAGGGGAGGGCGCTCGGGCGCATCGTGCTGGAGAACGGGCCCTCGGCCATGCAGAAGCGCCTCGAGCCGGTGCTCGAGGCGGGACGCGAAGCCGGGCTGCTGGATTTCGCCGATACCCGGGACGCCTTCCGGACCTTCTTCGGCCTGGTCGTCCGCGACACACAAATCCGCCTTCTCCTCGGCGACAAGAAGCGCCCGAGCGAGAAGGACATCGACGAGCACGCCGTCGAGGCGACGGCGCAATTCTTCGCCCTGTTCGGGGCGGGTCACCGTGGAGCCGATGGTCGGCCCCGCAACGTTTGAACCGGAGGGAACCTCGATGCGCGTTTATTACGATCGTGACGCCGACATAAACCTGATCAAGGGCAAGAAGGTCCTGATCGTCGGCTATGGCAGCCAGGGCCATGCCCATGCGCAGAACCTGCGCGATTCCGGCGTGAAGAACGTCGCCATCGCGCTGAAGGCCGGCTCGGCCACGCGCGCCAAGGCCGAGGGCGCCGGCTTCACCGTCTACACCCCGGCCGAAGGCGCCAAGTGGGCCGACGTCGTCATGATGCTGACGCCCGACGAGCTGCAGGCGGACATCTACCGCGACGACCTCGAGGCCAACATGAAGGAGGGCGCCGCGCTCCTCTTCGCGCACGGCCTCAACGTGCACTTCAACCTGATCGAGCCGCGCAAGGACCTCGACGTCCTCATGGTCGCCCCGAAGGGCCCCGGCCACACGGTCCGCTCCGAGTACCTGCGCGGCGGCGGCGTGCCGACCCTTATCGCCATCCACCAGGACGCGACCGGAAACGCGCATGACCTCGGCCTGTCCTACGCCTCGGCCAATGGCGGCGGCCGCGCCGGCATCATCGAGACGACCTTCAAGGAGGAATGCGAGACCGATCTCTTCGGCGAGCAGGTCGTGCTCTGCGGCGGCCTCGTCGAGCTCATCAAGGGCGGCTTCGAGACGCTAGTCGAGGCGGGCTACGCCCCCGAGATGGCCTATTTCGAGTGCCTGCACGAGGTGAAGCTGATCGTCGACCTCATCTACGAGGGCGGCATCGCCAACATGAACTACTCGATCTCGAACACCGCCGAGTACGGCGAGTACGTGACCGGGCCGCGCATCATCACGGAGGAGACCAAGGCCGAGATGCGGCGCGTGCTGAAGGACATCCAGGGCGGCAAGTTCACCCGCGACTGGATGCTCGAGAACCGCGTCAACCAGACCTCCTTCAAGGCGACCCGCGCCCGCATGGCGTCTCACCCGATCGAGGAAGTCGGCGAGCGCCTTCGCGGCATGATGCCGTGGATCAAGGAAAAGGCCCTGGTGGACAAGGCCAAGAACTGAGTTGCGCCCGGGCGGGTGGCGTCGATCATTCTCGCGGGATGCCGCGATTCCCGGGTTGCGGCGACCAAGCCGCACCTCGGGTGATCCCGCCCTTGCCCGCTGACCGCCTGGAACAGACAGGCCGCCGATCGCAGGCGCTAACTGATAGGCGTTGCCCGCCCGGGGTGTCCAAAGCCCCGGGCCGCACCTTCGCCGAGACGTCAGGTCTCGAGCGGGGAGGGCAGCCTTGGGCGAAACCGATGACCTTGAGTGGGACGACGCCAAGGACCACCTTACGCGGATGCACCGCTCGCTCAGTCTCGCTATTGCGGCCAGACTGTTCGACGGGCGCCTTCGCCTGGAGAGGATCTCGCCAAAATCGCCTTTGGGCGAGGTTCGCTGGGAGACGATGGGCGATATCGATGGCCGCGTGTTATTCTGCGTGTGGACTTGGCGCGGACGAAAGCGGCGCGTCATTTCCCTACGGCCGGCCAGCAGGAGCGAGCGCAATGCCTACAGAGAAGCAGTTGGCCGACGCTGATCGACTGCTGAAGAACGTTGACTGGTCGAACGTCGACGCGATGTCCGATGAGGAGCTTCGTGCCGCCTGGGCCTGGGACAAGGACGCCGTGTGGCCGACGACCCGGGAGCTAACGGCTTTCGACCTCGTTGTTCCGGCACCAGCCGGGCAAGCTCATCCACCCAAGGACGCCGCTGAGTAGATCTCGGCCCAGAAGATTGTTTCCTTTCGTTTCCGGGCCGCCTCCGTTTGACTTCAGAGCAAGCCTGGAGAGCGTCCGCCTTTGCTGGCGGCCGGCGGGCCAGGCCTGGCTGCGGCAGCCTCTATTTACATTGTTAGGCCGCGCTCTACTCTCCTCCTGCTGAACAGGCAGGAGGGTGGCATGTCCGACAAGGCTACGCTCGAAACCGTGATCCGGGAGATCTACGACGCGAGGATGCGGGGCGACGTGGACGGCATCATGCGGCTGATGGCCGACGATGTGCAGTTCTCGATCGCGGGTTGCGGTGCCTCCAGCTCGATCCCCTGCCAGGTCGAGGGCGCAAAGGCTTTCCGCAATGTTGTTCAGGAGTTGATCGCGACCTTCCAGTTCAGCAACCGGTGCGTGCTCAACCAGATGATCGAGGGCGATCGGGCCGTCGTCCACTGGCGCGCGCAGGTCAAGGTGCCGAAATCGGGCGCCGAGGCAGAGACCGAGTTGGTCGATCTGCTCGCATTCGAGGGGGGCAAGGTTCGGTCTTTCAGAGAATTCGCCGATACGGCTTTGGCGAAGCGGCTGCTCGCCTGACGGCTCTGGACGGCGGCGCGCTGAGGCGCCCGGGACACAGCTTTCGCTGCACAGTTTGATAGCCTCGCGGCGAGCGAGACAAGGTTTCGTGCCGAAGGGGGCTGGCATGGAGCAGCGAGCGAGGATCGAGGCGGTCATCCGGGCCGCCTACGAGGCGCGGCGGCGCGGGGACCTGGACGGGGTGATGGCCCATTTCGCTCCCAGGGCGCAGTTCATGCTGGTCGGCTCGCCTGCCGCGAGCCCGGTCCCGCTCAGCGCGATGGGCAATGCGGCGGTCCGCGAGGTGCTGCGGCGCCTGATGGCGAGCTTCGAGTTCAGCGAGGTCGAGCTGCGCCTGCTCCTCATCGAGGGCGACAAGGCTGCCGTCCATTGGAGCGCCCGCGTGCGCGTCCCGGCGAGCGGGCAGGAGGCGGAGACCGAGCTCCTCGACCTGATCAGCTTCGAGGGCGACAAGATCGTGCTGTTCAAGCAATTCGCCGATACGGCGCTGGCGGCCCGGCTGCTCGGCGCATGACGTCGAATGTCCGGCAGGTCGCGATCGGCTCGCATAGGATCTTCGTCGACGACGACCAGCCGACATTCTGGGACCGCGTGGAGACGGGGCGGTGGGAGCCGGGCACGCTCGGCGTCCTCGAGCGGTTCCTGCGGCCGGGCTCCCTGTTCCTCGACATCGGCACCTGGGTCGGCGCGCTGACGCTCTACGCGGCCTCCCTCGGGGCCGAGGTCGTGGCCGTCGAGGCTGATCCGAAAGCCCTGGAGCAGCTCGGCCGCAATCTCGCGGCCAATCCGCATCTGGCGGAACGGGTCCGGGTCGTGCCTCGCGCGATCGCGGCGGCCGAGGGACCCGTGCGGCTGGGAGCACGCCGAAAGCCCGGCGATTCCATGTCGAGCGTGCTCCTCGCGGGTGCAGGCGAGACCTGGACCAGCCCGGGCGTCACGCCGGGCGAGATCGCCCTCGGCATCCCGGGCCATCGCCGGTTCGATCTCGTGAAGGTCGACATCGAGGGTGGCGAATATGCGCTGCTTCCGCAGCTCGGCCCGATCCTCGACCGCGCCGCGGCGCTCCTTCTCGCCCTCCATCCCGACATCCTGCAGGCCTCGGGCGCGGAGCTCGAGCCGCGAAACACGCTGGAAATCCTTCGGGGATGGAATGTCGAACGCATCGGAACCACCGACCTCGTTCCGGCGCGCCTGGAGGATGTCGTGGAAGCAGGCCCGGCCGAGTGGCTGTTCACGCGGGCGGACGGCCTGCCCCCGGTCGAGCCGTCTTGACTTCGGGCGGGGCTCGTCTCCGCTTGTCCCATCCTCTCGGCCCCTTCCTCGGCCGATGGTCCGCGTGGCGCCCTCTTGGAGCGGTTCATGGCAGATGATCTCGCGGGTTCCCGGCAGCACAGGGAGGAGCTCCGGGCGGCCTTTCGCGAGTTCTTCGGGACGCCCGACGACAGGCTCTTCGACGAGGTTGAGAAGGACCTGACGGTCCTGGCGCTTCGGGCCGGCGAGACGCTGGTCCGCGAGGACGAGCGCTCGGACGAGCTCTTCTTCGTCGTGAGCGGCCGTCTCCGTGCCACCCGGCGCCTCGGGCAGATGAAGCAATTGCTGGGCGAGATCGTGCGTGGGGAGACGGTGGGCGAGCTGGCCCTCATCTCGGGCGAGCCTCGGTCGGCGACCGTGGTGGCGGTCCGGGACTCGCTCGTCGCCCGGATGACGCGGCCGACCTTCGAGCGGATCCTGGCGGGTGGTGGCCCGAACATCTCCCTCAGCGTCATGCGGACCATCATCGAGCGCTTCCGCCGCGAGGAGACGCATCGCGGCGCGACGGGGCGCGTCACGATCTGCATCCTGCCCATTACGCCCATCGCGGATCTGCGCGGCTTCGCGCACGCGCTCACCGACGCGATCGGCACGCTCGCCGGCCCGGCCCGCCTGCTGACCGCGGAGGACTACGCCACCCTGCCGGCGGCCGACCGTGCGGACCAGGGCAACCCGCATGGCGGCGTTGCCCGCTGGTTCGACAATGCGGAGGTCACGAGCGCCGCGCTGCTCATGCTCGCCGACCAGGAGGCGAGCGACTGGACCCGGGCCTGCCTGCGCCGTGCGGACGAGATCCTGCTCGTGGCGGATGCGGATTCGCCCGTGCAGGTATCGGAGGTCGAGGCGAGGCTCCTTGATGACGAGAGCATCGCGGTCCGCCCCGTGCAGAGCCTCGTTCTGCTGCACAATGCGGTCAAGCGCTCCCCCCTCGGAACGCAGGCCTGGCTCGATCGGCGCGCCGTCTCGCGGCACATCCACGTCCGGCCGGCACTCGACCGCGACGTGAAGCGGCTCGCGCGGCTGGTCACGGGCCGGGCGGTCGGCCTCGTCCTTTCGGGGGGAGGGGCGCGCGGCTTCGCGCATGTCGGCGTCATGAACGCGCTGAGCGACGCCGGGCTGGTCGTCGATGTCGTCGGCGGGGCCAGCATCGGCTCGGCGATCGGAGGGCTACGCGCCATGGACCTCGTCGGCGAGGACCTCGTGCGGGCCGCGCGACGGATCTTCGTCGAGAACGGCACGCCGACCGGCGACTACAACCTCCTGCCGCTCATCTCGCTCGCCAAGGGCAAGCGCAGCCGCAAGATCATCGAGGCGACCGTGGCGGAGATCGCGGGCCGCGACATCGGGGTCGAGGACACCTGGATCACCTATTTCTGCGTGGCGGCGAACTATTCCACCTCCTCGGAGGCGGTGCTCACGCACGGCTCGCTGTCGCGCAGTCTTCTCGCGAGCTTCGCCATCCCGGGTGCGCTGCCGCCCGTCGTCATCGACGGCCACCTCTATGTCGACGGCAGCACGGTCAACAATCTCCCCGTCGACGTCATGCAGCGCTACGGGGTGAGGAAGATCATCGCCGTGGATCTCCAGACCGACCGGATCCGCAAGGTCGATTTCGACCGCATGCCGAGCACGATCTCGCTCCTGCTGGACCGCCTGAAGGGCGGCAAGCGGCAATACGATCTCCCGAGCCTCCCCGAGATGCTCCTGAACGCGAGCACGCTGCAATCGACCGGACGCCAGCGGGAGATGCGGGCCAAGGCGGATATCTGCTTCCGCCCGCTGCTCAACGGGATCGGGCTGCTGGACTGGAACCGGTTTGACGATGCCGTGAAGGGCGGCTACGAGACCGCCCGCGAGGACATCAGCGTGCTCGACCCGCGCGAACTCGCCGCCTACCACTGAGCCGGCCAGGAGCGCCCGGACAGCGGATCCCCGAAGGACGGCTGAGCATATCGTACGGCTCGCCCCGGCCCGCTTCGCATCGTATGAGGGCACCGGCAGCCCGCTCGACGGCTGCGCCAATCACCGCAAGGGATCCGGGACGTTCATGGACGAGACTTCGCCCGGCTCGGCAGCCGTTTCGCTGGCCGGGGTCGCGATCACTTTCCCCCTGAAGAACGGCGCGACCTACAAGGCCGTCGAGGGAATCGACCTCACGGCGCGGCCGGGCGAGTTCGTGGCGATCGTCGGCCCCACGGGCTGTGGAAAATCGACCCTGCTCAATGCGGCCGCCGGCCTCCTCGTGCCGAGCGCCGGACGGGTCGATGTCTTCGGGGCGCCTCTCTCCGGCCTGAACGGCCGGGCCGGATATCTCTTCCAGGCCGACGCCCTGATGCCCTGGAAGAGCGCCATCGACAATGTCGCCGTGGCCCTCGAGCCGAAGGGCGTGCCGCGCCGCGAGGCCCTCGATCAGGCCCGCGCCTGGCTCGGCCGCGTCGGCCTGAAGAGCTTCGTGGAGAGCTATCCGCACATGCTGTCGGGCGGCCAGCGCAAGCGCGTGGCGCTCGCCCAGATGCTGATCCGCAATCCCGAGATCCTGCTCATGGATGAGCCCTTCGGGCCGCTCGACGCGCAGACGCGCCAGCTGATGGGGAACCTCCTCCTCAAGCTCTGGGCGGCCGACCGGAAGGCCTGCCTCTTCGTCACCCACGACCTGGAGGAGGCGATCGCGCTGGCCGACCGGGTGGTCGTCATGTCCGCAGGGCCGGCGGCCGGGATCATCGGCGACTTCCCCGTCCCGCTCGCCCGCCCGCGCGATACCGCCGAGATCCGGCTCGATCCGGAGTTCCACCACATCCACAAGGAGATCTGGGCCCGGCTGCGCAGCGAGGTCCAGAAGGCCTACGGGGCCGAGGAGATCGCCTGATGAGCCGCGTCAAGCTTCTCGTCCTCCAGATCCTGGTCGCGGTCGCCCTCCTGGCGATCTGGCACGTGGTGACGGTCTATCCGGTCTTCGGCAGCGTCCGGAACGCCCAGTTCTTCTTCTCGACGCCGCTGGACGTGATCGCCCGCGTCTGGCGCGAGCTCTCGGGCGGCGAGATCTGGGGCCATCTCTGGATCACCCTGCAGGAGACGATCCTCGCCTTCGTGTTCGGGGCGGGAGGCGGCATCCTGGTCGGCTTCGTGTTCGCCCGGAACGACCTGCTCGCGGCCGTCTTCGACCCCTACATCAAGGCCGCGAACGCGCTGCCCCGCGTCGTGCTGGCCCCGATCTTCGCCCTGTGGTTCGGGCTGGGCATCTGGTCGAAGGTGGCGCTCGGCTTCACGCTCGTCTTCTTCATCGTCTTCTTCAACGTCTACCAGGGCGTCCGCGAGGTCTCGCCGACGGTGCTGGCCAATGCCCGGATGCTCGGGATGAACGAGCGCCAGCTGCTCCGGCACGTCTACTGGCCCGCGGCGCTGACCTGGATGTTCTCCTCGCTCCATACCTCGGTCGGATTCGCGCTCGTGGGCGCGGTGGTCGGCGAGTATCTCGGCTCCTCGGCCGGCCTCGGTTACAAGATCCACGAGGCGGAGAGCGTCTTCGACGTGACGGGCGTCTTCGCCGGCATGTTCATCCTGGCGATCTTCGTCATCATCATCGACACGCTCGTCACGGTCGTCGAGAACCGCCTCCTCGCCTGGCGGCCGGGGCCGTCCGGCCCCAGATAGGCGGGCGGCTTTCCGCCGCCGCGCCGTCACGCTTCAGCCGAGCGCCCCTCTGCCCCGGAAGGGGAGGGGTGCCGTTCGGCTTGCATCGGATCGAGAGATGTCCTGGATTCTGCTGTTCGTCGCCGGCCTGTTCGAGATCGGCTGGGCGATCGGGCTGAAATACACCGACGGCTTTACGCGCGTTGTGCCGACCGCCCTGACCGTCGTGAGCATGGTGGCGAGCGTCGCCCTGCTCGGCCTCGCCCTGAAGGAGCTCCCGGTCGGGACGGCCTATGCGGTCTGGACCGGCATCGGCACGGTCGGGACCGCGATCCTCGGCATGGTGCTATTCGGCGATCCGGCGACCGTGCTCCGGCTCCTCTGCATCGGCCTGATCGTGGCGGGCATCCTGGGGCTGAAGCTCGTCTCGTGACGGGGCCGGGTGCAGCCGTCGCCAGGCGAAGGCCACGAAGACCCCGATCAGCGTCAGCGCGAGGCCAAACCAGGTCAGCGCGTAATGGAGGTGGTCGTTCGGCAGATTGATGCGCGTCTGCCCGCCGCGCGGCCAGCCGCCCGGGTTGGGCGTGTTGTCCGCGTCCACATAGAACGGCGCCACGCGGCCGAGACCACGGGCCTGTGCCATCTCGCCGATGCTGCGGACGAACCACTGGTCCCGCTGCGGATCGTTGGCCGGAACGAACCAGCCCCGCTGCTCCGGATTGCGCAGGAGCCCGGTCACGCTGACCTCCCCCGCAGGCTGCGCCTCGGCCCGGCTCTCGGGCTTGCGCAGCGCTGTCGGCACGAAGCCCCGGTTCACCATCACGATCGAGCCGTCGGGGCGCTGCAGCGGCGTGAAGACATAGTAGCCCTGCAGCGGCTGCCCGCGGCGCTCCTCCGCAAGGCCGTGCAATTGGATCTCGCGGTCGTGCAGGAAGGTCCCTGTCAGCCGAACCCGGCGGAACTCGTCCTGCGCGGGCGACCATGAGGACCAGTCGCGCTCGTCCGGAGCCGCGACAGCTTCTCCGAAGGCGCGCGAATTGATGGCGGCGAGCAGGTCTTCCTTCCAGGCCTTCCGCTCGAGCTGCCAGTATCCGAGCGTGACGAGGATCGCGAGCGCGATCGCCGTCGCGATCGCCGGGGCGACGAGGCCGCGCCAGCCCGCGGCGCGTGCGGAGGTGCTCACTGCTGCAGCCGACCCTCTTCGGCCTTGTTGGCGAATTGCGAGGCGATCAGCAGCGCCTTCGCGGGTCGCACCAGGATCGCGCTGAGCAGGAAGGTGAGGGGGATCCAGAGCGCCATGTGCACCCAGATCTGCGGCTCGTAGGCGAACTCGGCCCACATCGCGAGCCCCACCACGATCACGCCCACGATCGACATGACGAAGAAGGCCGGGCCGTCGCCGGAATCGATGAACTGGAAATCGAGCCCGCAGACCTCGCAGCGCGGCCTGACGGTGAGAAAGCCGTCGAACAGCTTGCCCTCGCCGCAGCGCGGGCAGCGGCAGCGGAGGCCGCTGGAGAGAGCGGAGGGGCGGTTATGCTGGTCGTACACTCGGGTCACCGGGAGCTGAAACGAAAAAGGGCGGCCGAGGCCGCCCTTCATATGGGAGCTGAGCGGCCCGGCCGTCAGTGGCCGCCGGCATGTGGCCCGGCGCCCCAGACGTAGATCGCCGCGAACAGGAACAGCCACACCACGTCGACGAAGTGCCAATACCAGGCGGCGAACTCGAAGCCGAGATGCCGGGTCGGCGTGAACTGGTCCTGGTAGGCGCGCCACAGGCACACGGCGAGGAAGATGGTGCCGATCACGACGTGGAAGCCGTGGAAGCCTGTCGCCATGAAGAAGGTGGCGCCGTAGATGTGGCCCGAGAAGCCGAAGGCGGCGTGGCTGTACTCGAAGATCTGGCAGATCGTGAACAGCACGCCGAGGCCGACCGTCAGGGCGAGGCCCTGGAGCACGCCCTTCTTGTCGCCTTCGAGCAGGGCGTGGTGCGCCCAGGTCACCGTCGTGCCCGAGGTGAGCAGGATCAGCGTGTTGAGCAGCGGCAGGTGCCAGGGATCGAAGGTCTCGATGCCCTTTGGCGGCCAGGCGCCCAGGAGCTCGGCGCGGGCATATTGGTGCGGGTCCGCCGGGTAGAGCGCCGCATCGAAATAGGCCCAGAACCACGCGACGAAGAACATCACCTCGGAGGCGATGAACATGATCATGCCGTAGCGGTGATGGAGCTGCACCACGCGGGTGTGCTTGTGCTCCGGACCCGCCTCGCGGATCACGTCGCTCCACCAGGCGGCCATCGTGTAGAGGACGCCGAGGAAGCCGGCGCCGAGGATGTACGGGCCGAGCTTCAGCCCGGCCACCGGCAGCCCCTTCATGGTGAAGACGAGGCCGACCATCATGACGAAGGCGCTGATCGAGCCCACCAGCGGCCAGGGGCTCGGGTCTACGAGATGATAATCGTGCTTAATCTCGGCAGTGTCGGCCATGCCGCCTTGTCTCCGTTCGCTGCGCCCTCGTTACGACGCGGGCTCTGATCTTGTCACGTCCCGCGCGTCAAAGTTTCGGCTTTGCCGGACCTTGATCGACAGCCGCGAGCGGCTGGCCGTTGCGCGAGTTGAAGTAGGTGTAGGACAGGGTCACCGATTCCATGTCGTCCAGGTTGCGGTCCTTGGCGATCGAGGGATCGATGTAGAAGACGACGGGGAAGTCCATCGTCTCCCCGGGCTGCAGCGTCTGCTCGTCGAAGCAGAAGCATTTGAGCTTCACGAAATAGGCGCCGAGCTGGCCCGGCTGCACGTTGTAGGTCGCGACGGCCGTGGTCGGCCGCGGGCCCTCGTTCTTGACCTTGAAGAACACCGTGCGCGTCTCGCCGAGGCGGGCCTCGACCTGCGCGACCTCCGGCCTGAAGCTCCAGCCGAGCCCGGGCGCGACATTCGTGTCGAACCGCACGGTCATGCGGCGATTGAGGGTCTCCGCCGGGGCCTCCGTGCCGGCGATCGGCGTGCCGTCGAAGCCCGTGACGCGGCAGAAGAGGTCGTAGAGCGGCACGGCCGCATAGGCGACGCCCACCATGGCGACGGCCAGGCCCAGGCACGCGATGCCCGTGTTCCGGATGCCGCGTGCGATCCGCTTCTCGCGCTCTTCTCTCTCCTGCGGGCTCATGGCTCCCTCACAACGGACGGTTCAGGACCTGCGGCCCGAGCTTGGCGATGGTCACCACGTAGAACAGCAGGACCATGAAGCCGAGCACGAGCGCGATCGCGATGGAGCGCGTGCGGCGACGCTTCCTCTCCGCCTCGGTCAGCCCCGGCGGCCGGGGTGCCTCGGGGGCCATCAGGCCAGTCCCGGCACGGCGTGGAACAGGCCGAGGCCGTGCTCCGCCAGAAGCGCGGCGAAGAGGAGGAACAGGTACAGCACCGAGAAGCCGAAGAGCTGCATGGCGGTGCGGGCCGCCTCGTCACCCGCGCGGATGCGATAGACCTGCACAGCGAGCGCGACCATGCCGAGGCCGGACAGGGCGCTGACCACCGCATAGACGAGGCCGCCGAAGCCGAGCCACACGGGCAGCAGCCCGAAGGGCACGAGGACCAGGGTGTAGGCGAGAATCTGGGTGCGGGTGGCGTCCGGGCCGCGCACGTTCGGCATCATCGGCACGCCGGCCTTCGCGTAGTCGCCGGACTTCACGAGAGCCAGCGCCCAGAAATGCGGCGGCGTCCACAGGAAGATCAGCGCGCAGAGCACGAGGCTCGGCATTCCGACCGACCCGCTGACGGCGGCATCGGCCACCACGGGCGGAAGCGCCCCGGCGAGGCCGCCGATGACGATGTTCTGGTCCGTCCAGCGCTTCAGGCCCATCGAATAGACGACCACGTAGAACGCGATCGTGCCGGCGAGGAGTGCGGCGGCGAGCCAGTTCGCGATCAGGCCGAGAGCCAGGACGGAGCCGACGGACAGCGTCAGCCCGAAGGCGAGGGCCTCGTCGGGTGTGATCCGCCCGGCCGGGATCGGCCGCGTGCGGGTCCGGCTCATGACGGCGTCGATATCGGCGTCCCACCACATGTTGAGACAGCCGGAGGCGCCGGCCCCGATCGCGATCATCAGGAGCGAGGCCGCGGCCAGAATGGGGTTCACGGCCGGCTGCGACACCAGCATGCCGACCAGGGCCGTGAAGACCACGAGCGACATGACCCGCGGCTTGAGGAGGGCGATGAAGTCGCCGACTTCGCCGTTCGAGAAGGCCGGAGCGGCCTCCAGGGCCGGTCCGGAATTCGTCGAGATGGTGTCGGTTGCGCTGGTCATGGTCTTTTCAGGCCCGTCATTCCCGGGACCCCGGCGGCGGTCCCGGAATCCCCGATCACGCTTTCGAGCCCGGTCGTGGGTCCCGGATCCCGCCTAGCGGGTTCCGGGACGACGGATGGTCAGTGGTGATCCGTATCCGCGATCCGCGGCAGGGTCTCGAACTGGTGGAAGGGCGGAGGGGACGACAGCGTCCACTCCAGCGTCGTGGCGCCAGGCCCCCAGGGGTTCGCGGCCGCACGCTCGCCGGACGTGAAGGCCCGGTAGACGCCGTACAGGAAGACGAACAGCCCAAGGAAGAAGGCGTAGGCGCCGAACGAAGCAACGCGGTTCCAGTCCACGAGCGCGTCCGGGTAGTCGGCATAGCGGCGCGGCATGCCGGCGAGGCCCAGGAAGTGCATCGGGAAGAACAGGACGTTGGCGCCGATGAACGAGATCCAGAAGTGGAGGATGCCGATCCGCTCGGGGATGATCCGGCCCGTCATCTTCGGGAACCAGTAGTAGACGCCGCCGAAGATCATGAACACGGCGCCGAGCGACAGCACGTAGTGGAAGTGCGCCACCACGTAATAGGTGTCGTGCATGTAGCGATCGACGCCCGCATTCGCGAGGACGACGCCCGTGACGCCACCCACCGTGAACAGGAAGATGAAGCCGATCGCCCAGTACATGGCGGCCGTGAAGCGGATGGAGCCGCCCCACATGGTGGCGATCCAGGAGAAGATCTTCACGCCCGTCGGCACCGCGATGACCATCGTGGCGAAGACGAAGTAGGCCTGCGTCTGGAGGGAGAGGCCGACCGTGTACATGTGGTGCGCCCACACGACGAAGCCGACGACGCCGATGGCCACCATCGCGTAGGCCATGCCGAGGTAGCCGAAGATCGGCTTCCGCGAGAAGGTCGACACGATGTGCGACACGATGCCGAAGGCCGGCAGGATCATGATGTACACTTCGGGGTGACCGAAGAACCAGAACAGGTGCTGGTAGAGGATCGGGTCACCGCCGCCGGCCGGGTCGAAGAAGGTCGTCCCGAAGTTGCGGTCCGTGAGCAGCATGGTGATCGCGCCGGCGAGGACGGGCAGCGACAGCAGCAGCAGGAACGCCGTGACCAGCATCGACCAGGCGAAGAGCGGCATCTTGTGCAGCGTCATGCCCGGGGCGCGCATGTTCAGGATGGTGGTGATGAAGTTGATGGCGCCCAGGATCGAGGCCGCGCCCGCGAGGTGGAGCGCGAAGATGCCGAAATCGAGCGCCGGGCCGGGGTGGCCGGAGGTCGAGAGCGGCGGGTAGACCGTCCAGCCGCCGCCGAACCCGGTCGAGCCCGGGGCGCCCTCGAAGAAGAGGGACATGAGCAGCAGGCAGAAGGCGGAGACCGTCAGCCAGAACGAGATGTTGTTCATCCTGGGGAAGGCCATGTCCGGCGCGCCGATCATCAGCGGCACGAACCAGTTGCCGAAGCCTCCGATCAGCGCCGGCATGACCAGGAAGAACACCATGATCAGGCCGTGGCCCGTCACGAAGACGTTGAAGGTCTGCGGGTTGGTGAAGATCTGCAGGCCCGGCTCCTGCAGCTCCATGCGCATGGCGATGGAGAGAAGGCCTCCGATGATGCCCGCCATGAAGGCGAACAGCAGGTAGAGGGTGCCGATGTCCTTGTGGTTCGTCGAGAACAGCCAGCGCCGCCACCCCGTGGGGGTGTGATGATCGGCGTGGTCAGCGTGGGCAGCGTGGGCCATGGCAGACTTCTTCGTGGTCTAGGTCAGCGGGTGGCGTCGGCGAGCTTGGTGCCGTCCGTCGTGGTCGCGGCGAACTTCTGCTTCGCTTCGGCCAGCCATTTTTCGTATTCGGCATCGCTCACGGCGCGGACCGTGATGGGCATGTAGGCGTGGCGCTGGCCGCAGAGCTCGCGGCACTGGCCGTAATAGACGCCCTCGCGCTCGATCTTGAACCAGATCTCGTTCAGGCGGCCGGGGACGGCGTCCATGGTGAAGCCGAGGGACGGCACGCCCCAGGAATGGATGACGTCGGCAGAGGTCGTCTGCAGCCGGACGACCTTGTTCACCGGCACGACGACCTCGTTGTCGGTCGCCAGGAGGCGCGGCTGGCCGGGCTTCAGGTCCTTCTCCTCGACGATATTCGCGTCGAACGTAAACCCGCCGCCCTGGTCGGCCGGATACTCGTAGGACCAGTACCAGGAATGGCCGGTCGTCTTGATGGTGACGTCGGCCTTCGGGATCACGAGCTGGTTGCGCAGCAGCCGGAACGACGGGATGGCGACCAGGAGGAGGATCAGAACCGGGACGACCGTCCAGGCGATCTCGATGGCGGTGTTGTGGCTGGTCTTGGAGGGCGTCGGGTTCGCGCGCTCGTTGAACTTCACGACCACGATGACCAGGAGGGCCAGCACGAACAGCACGATGGCCGTGATGATCCACATCAGCTGGGTGTGGAAGCTTTGCATCTCGCGGGCGAGCGGCGTCACCGCCTGCTGCATGCCCACCTGCCAATCTTCAGGCTGCCCGATTCCGGCGGCCAGGGCCGTCCCCGCGCAAGCCGTCGTCACACCCGCGGCGATCAGAGCCGATCTCAGACCGCGTAGCCGATTTGCCATCCCATCCTCGTCCAGAACTCTTTGACCGACGAACCGTCGAGAGGGGCGGGCGCGGCACAAGGTCCGGCAGACGAGCGCGTGCCATCGGGCCCCCGATTACAACGCGTCTAAGAACACATCCCCCGACACGACGCAACGCCGCCAAGCTCGCGATTTCGTGCGTCATAAGGGCCAGCGCTATCCGAATTCCTGCTTCAGGCGCGCGACCTTGACAGGCGCACCTCCACCATGGTCCGAGTTCGGTTAATCCGCGGGCTGTCGAGAGCCTGTGGCGGGATCCAAAATGGCATCAATCGCAAAGCTTTCGAGGTTGGGGCTTGGCCTCGGCCTGATCTGGGGAGCGCTGGCGGGAGCCTCACCTGCATCCGCTCAGGGTGTGGTGCGGAACACCTTCAACGACTGGCAACTCCGGTGCGAGACCCCAGCCGGGGCCAAAACCGAGCAGTGCGCCCTGGTGCAGAACGTCGCGGCCGAGGACCGGCCGAACGTCACGCTCCTCGTGATCGTGCTGAAGACGGCCGACGCCAAGAGCCGCCTGCTCAGGGTGGTGGCGCCGCTCGGCGTCCTTCTTCCTGCCGGGCTCGGCCTCAAGATCGACGAGACGGATGTGGGCCGCGCCGGCTTCGTGCGCTGCCTCACGACCGGCTGCGTCGCCGAGGTGGTGCTCGAGGACAATCTCCTGAACCAGCTCAAGAGCGGCAAGACCGCGACCTTCATCGTCTTCCAGACGCCAGAGGAAGGTGTGGGAATTCCCGTGTCCCTCGAGGGCTTTGGACCCGGTTTCGATAGTCTGCCCTGAGGTCTGGAATGCAGTCGGATTACGTTGCGCAGGTGGCCAAGCTCTTTGCCTGCGCGCTGGTGCCCCTGGCGCTCGCAGGTTGCAGCTCGACCTCGTCCGACACGGGCGAGGGGACAGGAAGCACGTTCAAGAACTTCCTTCTTTATGGCGGTGCCACCGTGCCCGCCGCCCAGGTGATCCCACCGATCGAGGTTGCCGATTGCCCTCCGGTGACGGTGCGGGATGGCGGCGCGGCGATCCGCGCCGGCGGCGGTGACACCGCGGCCGTCCGCAGCCAGCTCTCCATCGCGAATGTCGCTCGCGAATGCATCGGGCGCGAGGACGGTGCGATCATCGTGAAGGTCGGCGTGCAGGTGCGCGCGCTGCTCGGGCCGGGCGGCTCGGGCGGCCGCTTCGACGCGCCGGTGAGCTTCGTCCTCAAGCGCGGCGATCAGGTGATCGCCAGCCGCGCGCAGCGTGTCCCCATCGCGATCCCGGCGGGGCAATACGAGCAGAGCGGCATCGTGGTGGAGGACGGCATGGTCGTTCCGCCCGGCACGGGCGAGTTCGACATCGAGGTCGCGCTCGGCTCCGCCGGCCGTGCCGCGCCTTCGCGCCGCGGCCGGAGCTGAGCTTCAGCAGCTGATCGTCCCGCATTCGCGCGTATTCGCGACGATGCGGGCGAGCGTCTGGGGGCCGGGATAGCCGAGCACCGCGGCCCCGCCGACGACGTAGGACGGGGTCGCGACGATTCCGAGCGAGGCCGCGAGCTTCATCTGCCGGCTCAGCATGGTCTCCACGTCGGGCCCGTCGGCCACGCGCTCGACCTCGCGCCGATCGGCGCCGAGCTTCGCCGCGACGTCCAGGGC
Source organism: Pseudomonadota bacterium (assembly GCA_023423995.1). Taxonomy (GTDB): domain Bacteria; phylum Pseudomonadota; class Alphaproteobacteria; order Rhizobiales; family Beijerinckiaceae; genus Enterovirga. The sequence continues at coordinate 19,247 of JAFAEL010000146.1, forward strand.
CCGCGGGCCGTCGATCCGGCCGGGCACGGCATAGAGCATGTCGGTCAGCTTGTGGGCCACCGCCGCCCCTTTCAGCTTGAGCAGGGCGAGCTCGACCTTCGCGGCCTGCATCGACATCGGCGACAGGATCGGGTTGTTGACAAGTCCGATGCGCAGGTCGCGGTTCTCCCGCAGGAGCACGTTCACCTGGTCGTAGGCGCTTCGGCACCAGGGGCAATTGTAGTCGAAGAACTCCACGAGCTTGATGGCGGCATCGGCGGGCCCGCCCCAGATCGCGCCCGGAAGGTCCTCGATGTCCTCGGCGAGCTCGACGGGGATGCGCAGGTTGGGAACCGGCTTGCCGTCGTCCCCCGTCACCGCGAACCATTGGTTGGCGGCCGAGGATTCGGCCCGCGCGGACGCGACCGAAAGCGCGCCGAGCGCTCCCACGCCCGCCATGGCCAGGATGCGTCGCCGATCGATCATTCGCGTCTCCATCCAGCGGGTGTCGCGGGCAATTCAGGCGTGCGCAAGGCGAGTCGCCCGCTCGGGCCTCGTTGACACCCTGCGCCGGGGCTCCTTAAGCTCCCG
>JAFAEL010000201.1 GCA_023423995.1 Pseudomonadota bacterium
TCGCCTCCGAGAACATCGTCTCGCGCGCCGTGCTCGAGGCGCAGGGCTCGGTGATGACCAACAAATACGCGGAGGGCTATCCGGGCCGGCGCTATTACGGCGGCTGCCAGTTCGTGGACATCGCCGAGCAGCTCGCGATCGAGCGGGCCTGCCGGCTCTTCGATTGCGGCTTCGCCAACGTGCAGCCGAATTCGGGCAGCCAGGCCAACCAGGCCGTGTTCATGGCCACCATGAAGCCGGGGGAGACCTTCATGGGGCTCGACCTCGCCTGCGGCGGGCACCTGACGCATGGCGCGCCCGTGAACATGAGCGGCAAGTGGTTCAACGTCGTGTCCTACAAGGTGCGCGAGGACGACGAGACGATCGACATGGACGAGGTCGCGCGGCTCGCGCGCGAGCACCGGCCGAAGGTGATCGTGGCGGGCGGATCGGCCTATTCGCGGGTGTGGGATTTCGCGAGGTTCCGCGAGGTCGCGGACGAGGTGGGCGCGATCTTCATGGTGGACATGGCGCATTTCGCCGGGCTCGTGGCGGGCGGGGCGCATCCCTCCCCGTTCCCGCATGCGCATGTGGCGACGACCACCACGCACAAGACGCTGCGCGGGCCGCGCGGCGGCATGATCCTGACGAACGACGAGGCGCTGGCGAAGAAGATCAACTCCGCCATCTTCCCCGGGCTGCAGGGCGGGCCGCTGATGCACGTCATCGCCGCCAAGGCCGTGGCCTTCGCCGAGGCGCTGCGGCCGGAGTTCAAGCTCTACGCGAAGGCCGTGGTGGAGAACGCGAAGGCGCTTGCGGATTCGCTCTCCTCGGCCGGGTACAAGATCGTCGCCGGCGGGACGGACAACCACCTGATGCTGGTGGACCTGCGCTCGGTGGGCCTCACCGGAAAAGCCGCCGAAGCAACCCTAGGTTGTGCACATTTGACCGTCAATAAAAACGGGGTGCCCTATGACAGCGCGAAGCCGACGGTGACCTCCGGCATCCGGGTCGGCACCCCCGCCTGCACCACTCGCGGCTTCGGCGTGGCCGAGTTCAGGCAGGTCGGCGGGATGATCGTCGAGGTGCTGGACGGCCTGAAGGCGAATGGCGAGGGGAACAACGGCGCCGTCGAGGCGGCCGTCGCCGAGCGCGCCCGCGAGCTGACCCGCCGGTTCCCGATCTACGGCTGACGCGCGCGGCGAGAGCGGGACGAGCCCCCGACATGCGCTGCCCCTACTGCGGAAGCCTCGACAGCCAGGTCAAAGATTCTCGCCCGACCGAGGACTCCGCCGCCATCCGGCGGCGGCGGGTCTGCCCGGATTGCGGCGGTCGGTTCACGACCTTCGAGCGCGTGCAGCTGCGCGAGCTGACCGTGGTCAAGCGCTCCGGCCGCAAGGTCGCCTTCGAGCGCGACAAGCTGCAGCGCTCCGTCGAGATCGCGCTCCGGAAGCGGCCGATCGAGCCTGAGCGGATCGAGCGGCTGATCAACGGCATCGTGCGCCAGCTCGAAAGCTCGGGCGAGCCCGAGATCGCGAGCGAGACGATCGGAGAGCTGGTGATGGAAGGGCTGCGCACGCTCGATGCCGTCGCCTATGTCAGGTATGCCAGCGTCTACCGGGACTTCCGCGACGCCCACGATTTCTCGGAACTGATCGGCCGGCTGGATTCCGAAGAGAAGGCGCAAGCCGAGGCCGACGACAGCCGGCCTCTCGAGCGCAGCGGGGCGTGACCGCCTCGGCTTCCGACGAGCGCTTCATGCGGCTAGCGCTGGCGCTCGGCTATCGGAACCTCGGCCGCACCTGGCCGAATCCCTCGGTCGGTGCGGTGCTGGTCGATCCCTCGGACGGACGGATCGTCTCGGTCGGCGTGACGCAGCCGGGAGGGCGCCCCCATGCGGAGCGCGTCGCGCTGGCGGAGGCCGGCGAAGCGGCCCGCGGCAAGACGCTGTATGTCTCGCTCGAGCCATGCTCGCACCACGGCAGGACGCCGCCCTGCGCCGAGGCTGTGATCGCATCAGGTGTCGGCCGCGTGGTCACCTCCCTCGAGGATGCGGACCGGCGGGTCGCGGGCCGGGGCCACGCCATGATCCGCGAGGCCGGGATCGGGCTCGCGACCGGAATTCTCTCGGCAGAGGCGGCTCGCGATCACAGGGGACACTTCACTCGCGCCCGCGAGGGCAGGCCGGCGGTCATCCTCAAGCTCGCCCGGACCGCTGACGGCTATGCTGCCGCGGGTACGGCTCGCCTCATGATCACGGGCGAGGGGGCGAACCGGCGCACCCACATGCTCCGCGCCCATGCAGACGCCGTCCTGGTGGGTGTTTCGACGATCCTTGCCGACGATCCCGGCCTGGATGTCCGGCTGCCCGGCATGGAGGCGCGCTCGCCCGTCCGGGTCGTGGCGGATAGCCGCCTCAGGACGCCGCTCGGCTCCCGGCTGGTGGAAACCGCCGAGGACAGGAAGACCTTCATCCTCTGCGGACCCGATGCGGATCGTGCGGCGGAGGAGCGGCTGGAGGCGCGTGGCGTGACGGTGCTGCGTGTCCCGGCCCTTGATGGCGGCAAGCTCGAGCTCAGGTCGGCTCTCCGGCGTCTCGGCGAGGTCGGGCTCACCCGCATCTTGTGCGAGGGCGGGCCGACCCTTGCCGATGCGCTGGCGCGGGATGATCTCCTCGACGAGGCCGTCGTGATCACGAACGAGCGCCCGCTCGGCGCACGGGGGCTGGAGGCGGTCGGCCCGCATCTTTCCGCGGCATTGGGGGCCACGTTCCGGACCCTGTCGGACGAGCCGGTCGGCCCCGACCGGATCCGGCATCTCGAAAGGGCGATTTGATGTTCACGGGCCTCGTCAGTGATGTCGGGCGGATCGTCGCGGCGTCGGCCGGCGACAAGCTTCGCCGCTTCCGCATCGCGTCGGCCTACGATCCGGCCTCCATCGCGCTGGGTGCCTCGATCGCCTGCTCGGGCCCCTGCCTCACGGTGGTGGGCTCGGGTCCCCGCGAGGGGGGCTCCTGGTTCGACGTCGACGTCGCGGCGGAGACGCTCGCCCGGACGAATGCGGCGGCCTGGGATGAGGGGACACGGCTCAACCTCGAGCGCTCGCTCAAGATCGGCGACGAGCTCGGTGGGCATATCGTGACCGGGCATGTGGACGGCGTCGCAGAGATCGCAGCGCGCGAGGAGGTCACGGGCGGCGGCGAATGGGGCCCGACCGCCCGCTTCGTCCTGCGAGCGCCGGCGGAGCTCATGCGCTTCATCGCCGAGAAGGGCTCCGTCACCCTGGACGGGACTTCGCTGACGGTGAACGCGGTCGAGGGCGAGACCTTCTCCGTCCTCCTCATCCCGCATACCCTGGCGGTGACGACCTGGGGTGACCGCCGCGCCGGCGACCGTGTCAATCTCGAGGTCGATCTCATGGCGCGCTATGCCGCACGCCTTGTCGAGGCGGGGCAGGGCAGGTAGTCAGCCCCACCTGCCGCGTCTCCGTCCGAGCCGGGCAGCTTTCGCTGGACAAGATGATTACAGAGACAAGAACTCAGGGACGCGAACCGGTCCCGGGCGCACGCGTTCTCATCGTTGAGGCGCGCTACTACGACGGCATTGCGGATGAGCTCCTGGCAGGTGCCCGCGCGGCGCTCGAGGCCGCCGAGGCGGCCTTCGACATCCTCACGGTCGATGGCGCCCTCGAGATCCCCGCCATGATTGCGCTTGCGACCGATGCCGCACGGGCGGCCGGCAGGCCCTACGACGCTGCGATTGCCCTCGGCTGCGTGATCCGGGGCGAGACGGGCCACTACGACATCGTGGCGGGCGAGAGCGCCCGCGCCCTCATGGATCTGTCGGTTCATGAGCGGCTGCCGCTCGGAAACGGCATCCTGACGGTTGAGAATGAGGACCAGGCCTGGGCCCGGGCGCGCGTTGCCGAGATGAACAAGGGCGGCGGCGCGGCCGAGGCGGCGCTCAGCGTCCTGCGGCATGTCCGCCGGATGAAGGATGGCGCCCATGGCTAAGCCGGCCGAGCGCAGCGCCGCGAGGCTCGCGGCCGTCCAGGCGCTGTACCAGATGGACGTTGCCGGCAAAGGCGTCCTCGATGCCATGGCCGAGTTCGAGGCCTTCTGGATCGGCCGCGAGGTCGAGGGTGTCAGCTTCAAGCCCGCCGAGAACAGGTTTTTCCGCGACATCCTGCGCGGCACCGTCAGCGAGCAAGTCGCGGTCGACCAACTGGTGGACAAGGCCCTTGCGACCGGCTGGCCACTGGCACGTGTCGAGGCCGTGTTGCGCGCGATCCTGCGCGCGGGCGCCTACGAGCTCCGCTTCCGGAAGGACGTGCCGGCCCGCGTCGCCATCTCGGAATATGTCGACGTGGCGCACGACTTCTACAGCGGCGACGAGCCGGGCCTCGTGAACGCTGTCCTGGACGCCATCGCCCGGGAGGTCCGCGAGGACGAGATGAAGGATCGCGCCCGCGGTCCGTCGCGCCCGCGAGGCTGAGCGGCGCGGTGGCCCGCCCTGGCGAGGACGAACTGATCGCCCGCTATTTCGGGCCGCTGGCCGGCCCCGGGGCGCTGGACCTCAAGGACGATACAGCCCTCCTGTCCCCGCCCGCCGGGCACGACCTCGTCCTCACGGCCGATGCCGTTGTGGCCGGGGTGCATTTTCTGGCGGGCGATCCGCCGGACACGATCGGCCACAAGGCGCTGGCCGTGAACCTGTCCGACCTTGCCGCGAAAGGCGCCGATCCGCTCGGCTTTCTCCTGACGCTCGCCCTTCCGGCGGATTGGACCGAGGACTGGCTCGCGGGGTTCTGTGCCGGGCTCGGCGCAGTGGCGGGCGAACTCGGCTGTCCTCTCCTCGGTGGCGACACCGTTAAGACGCCTGGCCCCCTCTCCATCTCGGTTACGGCGCTTGGGTCGGTCCCGGCCGGCGCCATGGTCCGGCGAACGAATGCAGGCGCGGGCGAGGCCATCTGCGTGACCGGCACGATCGGGGATGCGGCGCTCGGCCTCGAACTGGCGCGCGCCGATGCCGGCCTGGCCGCGGCGGAGCCGGCCTGGGCGGGGGCACTGTCCGATGGGGACCGGGCCTACCTCCTCGACCGCTACCGTCGACCGCGCCCCCGCACTGGGCTCGCGGCTTCGCTCCGCCGCCGCGCGAGGGCCGCCATGGACGTCTCCGACGGGCTCGCGGGGGACCTCGCGAAAATGCTGCGGGCGAGCGGCGTTTCAGGCACGCTGGAGCTCGACCGGGTCCCGTTTTCGCCCGCCGCCCGCGCCGCCCTCTCGGCCGCGCCCGATCTCCTGCCGAGGCTCGTCTCCGGCGGCGACGATTACGAGATACTCCTCACGGCCTTGCCGGACAGGCTCGACATGCTCGCCCGCGACGCGGCGGCGCTCGGGCTGGAATTCGCCGTGCTCGGGGAGGTGAGGCGCGGGACGGAGCCGCTCACGCTCCTGCGTGACGGGGCGCCTTACAGTCTGGCCGACGCGTCGTTCCAGCACTTCTGACTGTGGTGCGGCCGATACACCTTTGGCAGCAATTCACGTGTAATCTCTCGCCGGATCGAGCCGCCTGACTGCGCCTCTCGCCCGGAAAGGACTTTTAACGGGCGGATGAGAAGGTCATCACTCGCCCGCAACCAGGATTGGAAAGTCCAGCACATGATGAAGGACGGTACAGCCACCTCTCTCGGCGAGATCGACGAGACGGCTTCACCTGGGCGCAAGCAGGGCCTGATCGGGCGCCGGTCGTTCCTGTTCGGCTCGGGAAGTCTGGCCGCGCTGGGGCTGGCGGGCTGCCAGACGGACGGCATGAGCCTCGCCGAGGCGAGGAAGCTCTACGGGCCGGTGCCGGAGGAGAAGTTCCCGATCCCGGCTGCCGATATCAGCAAGGTCGACCCGAAATACTACCGCCGGACGGTCGCCTACGACACCAAGGAGGCGCCGGGTACGATCATCGTCGATCCCGCCAACTACTACGTCTACCGCATCGAGGGCGATGGAACCGCCACCCGCTACGGCGCCAATGTCGGCCGCGACGGGTTCCGGTGGAGCGGCCACGCCTATGTCGGGCGGAAGTCCGAATGGGCGACCTGGACGCCGCCGAGGGAGATGATCAAGCGTCAGCCCGAGGCGGCCAAATGGGCGCGCGGCATGCCCGGAGGCCTCGACAACCCGCTCGGCGCCCGCACCCTCCATCTCTACCAGAACGGCGCCTATACGCTGTACACGATCTACGCCTCGAGCGATCCCGAATCGATCGGCTCGGGCGTGACGAGCGGCTGCGTCGGCCTGCTCAGCCAGGACATGATCCACCTCTACAAGCAGACGCCGGTCAAGACGAAGGTGGTCGTTCTGCCGGCCTGAGCGGCAGCGCCAGCGACATGGCCAAGTACCTCATCTCGTTCCCGAGCGCGGCGATGGTGGTCGCGGAGGAGGAACTCCCGCTCGTCGCGGCCGCGGCCCATGCGGTGATCGAAGAGGCCAAGGCTGCCGGGGTTTATGTCTTCGGCGGCGGGATCGATGAAAGCGTCGATCCCGTGCTGGTCTCCGCCGACGGAGCGGTGTCGTCGGAGACCTACCCGGGCCGCCGGCTCGATGGCGGCTTCACTGTCCTCGAAGTGCCGACGCGCGAGGACGCGATCGTTTGGGCGCAGAAGATCGCAATCGCCTGCCGCTGCGCGCAGGAACTCCGCGTTTTCGGGTACGATCCGGCGAGCTAGGCCCCGTCACCCCGGGGCCTCGCAGCCTGGATTGACGAAGACGATGAAGGATTATAATCCTTCATCGGTGGCGACGACGAGCGATATCACCGACCAGCCCGCACAACCCTCGCCGCCGCTCCGCGAGCCGTGCCGGCGCGGGCGACCCTATCGGGCCGAGGTGGTGGAGACCGTCCGCGCGCTTCTCGGCACGAAGCTTCGCTTCGCCGAGATCGCCGCCCGGACCGGTATCGGGGAGGCGACGGTCGGGCGCTGGTCGCGCCAGTTCCGCTTCGCGGCCGGGGAGGGTGGCCGCGCGCCGGGATCCCTCTCCGCAGGGGAGGGTCGAGTCGCGCGAAGCGCGAACCGGGGTGGGGAGCCGCTTGCCGTGTGTCCCCCTCCGTCAGGCGCTCCGCGCCTGCCACCTCCCCCTTCAGGGGAGGAGAAGGCCCGCGTGGAGGGAAGGCGCCGCGGCCGCCACCTGCCCGAAACGCGCGAGGCGGCGCGCAAGATGGTCGAGGGCACCCAATTCGGCCTGGAGCGGATCGCGCTCGAACTCGGAATCGGCACGGCGACCCTCTCGCGCTGGGTGAAGCGCGGACGCTGGGCGCGGCCGCCTGGGCCGGGGCATTTCAGGCCGCCCCGCTCCCGCATCCGGCGCGGCCGGCCCTATCTGGCGGATGGGGTCGAACTCGCGCGCGATCTCGCGACCGGCACCCTCCTGTCGCAGAAGCGCATCGCCGCCCAGGCCGGCGTGAGCCAGGCGACGATCTCGGTCTGGATCCGGAAGCGGGGCTGGACGCGGCCCAGCCCGCGGCCCGGCAGCCGGCGCTTCGCAGCAAAAGCCCGGACGGCGCCGCTCGCCGAAACCGGAAGCCGGCGCGGCAAGCCCTATGCACCCGAGATCGTCGCGGAAGCGCGGCGGCTGTTCATCCAGACCGAACTGCCGACGCTGATCATCGCCTCCCGGCTGTGGGTCACGCCCGTCACGGTGGCGCGCTGGGCGAGGGAGGGCGGCTGGACCCGCCCGCGCGACCTACCCGAGCCGGACGGAAGCCGGTCCCGGCGGCACCGTCGCCGTCGGCGCAGGGTGTTGTAGGCTGCCGCACCGCGGAGTTCGGCAGCACGGAATTCAGCAGCGATGCCGCGCCGAGGCGAGCATCTGCGCTAGCCCCTGTGAGGGTCAGATCAACCCAACACTGCCTGCGGTCGCTGGCGGGCAATGCGGGCCAGGAGCGAGAGGAGCTCAGCCTGATTCCGAGTGCCCGTCTTGGCAAAGACCGACTTCAGGTATGTACGAGCTGTTTCGTACGACACTCCCATCTTTTTGGCGGCGAGAGGAAGCTGGAAGGTTCCAGCGAGAGAAACGGCGAGGCGCGCCTCTGCTTCGGTCAGATCGAATAACAGCCGAAGCGTCTCTCTGGCCGGCGCGCAGCGCTCGTCGGGGTCCGTGACAAAAACGATGGCCCTTCCCGGAGCGAAGAAGTCCGAGCCCGCCCCGCTCAGCGACTGCGCCTGCAGGATCAAAGGGCGGCGTCCCGGTCGTGGCACGGCGACAGCCGAAAGAGAGGATGCATCCGGGGAGATCGCGGACCACAGGACGGCGGCCACGTGGCGACGTATGGCGGCGCTAACGCCGGCATTGTGTGGCGCCAGCAACTCGCCCCGAGCGATCGCCAGATCCTGGCCCAGGATCAACTCTGCGCGGCGGTTCGCGCGAGTGACGTGACCGGCTCGATCGAGCAAGAGGCTGGCGCAGCCCACCGCTTCAAGGACGTCCGTCAAACCCGCAAGTCGGGCAGCGCTGATTCTTCTTCCCAACGTCGCGGCTCGCGAGAGCGGTGCGGTGAGTCTGCGCAGCCCAAGCTGCTCGTCCCTCGTGAAAAATCCCTGCTCTTCCGTGCGTTGGAAGGCCAGGCACCAGACATCCTCGTCCGCCCGGACGGCTACCCCGCTGAACCAGCGCAGCCCGAAAGGGGCAAGCAACTCCTGATAGTACGGCTCCTTCCGCATTTGCGCTTCCGTCGTGAAATCCTGCTCCACGACGACACCGGTCCGGCTAAGCTTGGGTATTCCGCGAACGCGAAAGTCCCGCTCCGCCCAACCACCGCGAAAGTAGCTGTCGGCGAGCTCCGAGATGCTGTCGGAGTGCGGCGTCCCCGGAACGCGACCTTCCAACGGAAGCATCGTCGCACCGTATGCTCCCACCGATCTGCAGATTTCGCCGAGTGCTAACGACCAGGCCCTGGGATCCGTCGCAGCCTCGAGTACCAACGCCTCCGCGCGCCTGACTACGTCATCCATCATGCGGAACGGCCTCCCAAATCCGCAGCACTGTCCCGCAGCGCGGCTGGGTCGCCCCCGATCTCACCCAATTGGGGGGTGTGAGACAATACACTCGATGTTACTTGCCACCAAAGAGCTACGAGGATCCGCGCAAGGACAGTAAGATAGATACATAGTCTTGACTTTGCGTATCCTCCTGCAACGCGGAATTAGCCACGCTTACCTCCAGTAAGGATCGAAGATGGCCGTTCTCTTTGCTGAAAAGATGCGGCGCATTGCGCTTGAAGGTGATGGCGCCCGCCGTTTGGTCGCTCCCTCGAGGAAGGATGGTCGCCACAGGTCCGGTTCTCTGGATGTCGAGGTCGCCCGCGCCGAGCGATTTCTGAAGTTCGAGAGTGAGTGGCGCGATCTTGTGAGCCGGGCATGGACCCCGAACGTCTTTATGGAGCCAGCCGTGGTCGCGGCTGCCGAGAGCGAAGCCGCCTCCACGCACACGCTGCTCGTTTGGGCTACCGAAAGTGACGGATGCCGACGGCTCGTCGGGGTGTGGGCCTTTGCGGTCGCCCCTGCAGCTCCTTGGTTTCCGATGAGACTTCTGCGGTCACCCCTCAACCGCCATTCTCACCTTGGAACTCCTGTGGTCGACCGAACCCTCGCGCGCGAGGTCATCTCGGCCATGGTCGAGGAATTTCAAAGGAACGCCAACCTGCCGAGCGTGATCGATGCAAGCGACTTCGAGGACGGCCTCCTCCTCGAACTGCTTCTGGGCTCAGTCAGGACGCGCCAACTCCCGTGGCTGGTACTCGATAGCCGCCGGAGACCGAGGCTGGATTGCGAGTGCGGCCCCGCATCTTACCTTTCAAAGCAGCTCTCGCGCTCTCGACTGAAAAGGATCGCGCGCCTCAGGCGGCGACTGGAGCAACTTGGTCGCCTCGAGTACGAGATGGTGGAAGAGCCTGATGCGGTGTGCGTGGCTTTCGAGAAGTTCCTGGCCCTCGAAAGCGCGGGGTGGAAGTCAAGTCGGATCAGGCGTGGGCATGCGTTCCTCCTCCGCCCGCAATGGGCGCGCGTCGCTCGAGACATGATCGCCGGATTGGCCAAGGAGAGACTGGTTTCGATCCACATCTTGAAACTCTCCGGAAGAGAGATCGTGATGGACGTCCTGCTGCGCTCCGGTGCCGAGGCTTATACTTGGAGAACCGCCTTCGATGAGACGCTGCGGTCATGCGGCCCGGGGCTGGTGATGCTGCAGGATTACACGAAATTCCTTCTGGGCGATCCCACGCTGGCAGTCGTCGATTCCTGTAATCGCCGAGACACCGGCATAATGGCGGAGTTCTGGGCAGAGCGCCGGGCGGTGAAGGATGTTCTGCTCTGTACCGGCCGAAATCCCTTCGTGTTCTCCATGGTCGCCATCGTGGCGCGGGTGCGCTACTTCATCCGACCCAAACTCAGAAGTGTACGCGACAAGGTTCTGCTGACAGTACTCGGCGTGCAGGGCCTCTTCTCGATCTCGACGCACGTCATCCTCGCAGCTTAGGCGAGCCTACCGGATGGTCCTCGTGGACGGGGAGAACCGAATGGTTGGCTCGTAGGCCGAAGAGATTGTCCCGGTCAGCTTATGATCCGGCCGGGAGCCGAAAAGCAGCGTATCGACGAGCCCGATCGGAGCCTGCCTGATGGCGGCCCCCGGACGAAGCCTCCCCACCGATTTCGCCGGCCGCTTCCGTCCCCCACTGGGCAGCGCCTTTCCGACTGAGCAGGGTTGCTGCGCGAGCACAGGAGGGATGTTTCAGGTAGAACAAACTTCTCCCTCGCGACCATTGCGTGGAACGTTTTCGCCGCGTATCGGCCGGTTGCATATTTTTCGGCCACTTCCGAGGCACGCGAATCGTGATGACCGATGACGGGGTGGCCCGCCATAACGCGAAGGTGCTCTTCTGCGCGCAGGCGCTCGGGGGCGCGAGCCCGGCGATCGTCATCTCGCTCGGCGGGCTGGTAGGGCAGGCGATCGCGCCGGATCCGACCTACGCCACCGTCCCCGTCAGCCTGCTCCAGCTCGGTATCGCGGCCGGCACAATCCCGGCGGCGCTCGCCATGCGCTGCTTCGGTCGGCGCGGCGGCTACATGGTCGGCACGACAATCGGCATGGTGGCCGGCTCGATCGCGGCGATCGGGGCGACGCGCGGAAGCTTCCTCCTCTTCTGCCTCGGCACGTTCTTGGCCGGGTTCTACTCGGCCTATGTGCAGAGCTATCGGTTTGCGGCGACGGACGTCGCCTCGTCCGCGTTCCGGGCGCGCGCCATCGCATGGGTTATGGCCGGCGGCGTGGTCGCCGGCATCGTCGGCCCGCAGACTGTCATCTGGACGCGCGATCTCCTGCCCGGCTCGCCCTTTGCGGGCGGCTTCCTGGGCCAGGCCGGCCTCGCACTTCTGTCCTTCGGCGTAGTCGCCTTCCTGCGCAGCGCGCCGGCCGCGGTCACGGTTCCCGGGCAGGGTGGGGGCGGACGGCCGCTCGGCGAGATATTCGCGCAGCCGCGCTTCCTGCTCGCGGTCCTGGCCGGGCTCGTCTCCTACGGACTCATGAGCTTCGTGATGACGGCTGCGCCGCTCGCGATGGTCGGCGAATGCGGCCACTCGCTCGCCAGCGCCACGCTCGGAATTCAGTGGCACATCCTGGCCATGTACGGCCCGAGCTTCTTCACGGCGCACCTGATGGACCGGTTCGGGCGGGTTCAGGTGGTGATCGCAGGCCTCCTCCTGATCGCGGCGGCGGCCCTGGTCGGCCTCGCCGGCACCTCCGTCGCGCATTTCTGGATCGCCCTGATTCTACTGGGGATCGGCTGGAACTTCGGGTTCGTCGGAGCGACCGCACTGATCGCGGAAGGCGCGCGGCCCGAGGAGCGCACGAAGACCCAGGCCATGAACGACTTCCTGGTCTTCGGCTCGGTTGCGGCCGCATCCTTCTCGTCGGGAAGCCTGGTCAATGCCGGCGGCTGGGCGATGCTGAACTGGCTCGTGCTGCCTGTCGTGGCCATGACTTTGGCGGCGCTCATCTGGGGCATGCGGCGCCGCATTTTCACCACACCCCGGCCCGCTCTCACCTGAAGGTCCGAATTGCCCGTGAGGCGAAAGTTTGGCAGCTTAAGCTTCTCTTCTTGCCACAAGGGGGCGGATAGCCGCGTGGCCATCCAGAACACCTCGGGCAATCCCTTAGGAAACGGACCGGGAACTCGATGCTGGCAATCCTCCTCATCGTGATCGGCGGCGCGCTGTCGATTGCCTACGGCCTCTGGGCCATCAATGACGTGATGAAGCGCGATGCCGGGACGGCCCGGATGCAGGAGATCGCCGCCGCGGTCGCCGAAGGCGCACAGGCCTATCTGAAGCGGCAATACATTACCATCGGCGCGGTCGGGATCGTGCTCTTCGCCATCCTGGCGTTCCTGCTCGGCATCTGGGTCGGGGTCGGGTTCGCCGTCGGGGCGATCCTCTCGGGCGCGGCCGGGTTCATCGGCATGAACGTGTCGGTCCGTGCCAACGTGCGCACAGCGCAGGCCGCCTCCCGCTCCCTGGCGGACGGGCTCGACGTGGCCTTCAAGTCGGGCGCGGTGACCGGGATGCTGGTCGCCGGTCTCGCTCTCCTCGGCGTCACGATCTACTACGCGTTCCTGACCCGAGTGGTCGGCGCGGCGCCGGCGAGCCGGCTCGTCATCGATTCGCTCGTCGCCCTCGGCTTCGGCGCCTCGCTTATCTCGATCTTCGCCCGCCTCGGCGGTGGCATCTTCACGAAGGGCGCGGATGTCGGCGCCGATCTCGTCGGCAAGGTCGAGGCCGGGATCCCGGAGGACGATCCGCGCAACCCCGCGACGATCGCCGACAACGTGGGCGACAATGTCGGCGACTGCGCCGGCATGGCGGCCGACCTCTTCGAGACCTATGCGGTGACGATCGTCGCCACGATGGTGCTCGCCGCGATCTTCTTCGCCGGGCAACCCGTCCTCGAGACGATGCTGCTCTATCCGCTGGCGATCGGCGCGGCCTGCATCGTGACCTCGATCATCGGCACCTTCGCCGTGAAGCTCGGGCAGAACCAGTCCATCATGGGGGCGCTCTACAAGGGCTTCATCGCGGCGGGCGCGCTCTCCGTGGTGGCGATCGCGGTCGTGAACCTCGTCATGTTCGGCGGGTTCGGGACCGTCTTCACGACCGTCGGCGGCGTGAGCTTCACGTCGGGCGCGCTGCTAGGCTGCGCGCTCACCGGTCTCGCCGTGACGGCGCTGATCGTGGTGATCACCGAGTACTACACGGGGACGGGCAAGCGGCCGGTGGTCTCCATCGCCCAGGCTTCGGTGACAGGCCACGGCACGAACGTCATCCAGGGCCTCGCGGTCTCGCTCGAATCGACCGCCATGCCGACGATCGTGATCATCGCGGGCATCATCGTGTCCTATTCGCTGGCGGGCCTCTTCGGCATCGCCATCGCGACGACCGCCATGCTGGCGCTGGCCGGGGTCGTGGTCGCGCTGGACGCTTTCGGGCCCGTGACCGACAACGCGGGCGGCATTGCCGAAATGGCGGGCCTGCCCAGCGACGTCCGCAAGTCCACCGACGCCCTGGACGCCGTCGGCAACACCACCAAGGCGGTCACGAAGGGCTACGCCATCGGCTCGGCGGGCCTCGGCGCGCTCGTGCTCTTCGCCGCCTATACGTCCGACCTCAACTTCTTCGTGACGGAGGCGAACAAGCCCGGTGCGACGGCCTTCCAGTACTTCAAGGGCGTGACGGTCGATTTCTCGCTGTCCAACCCCTACGTCGTGGTGGGCCTGCTTCTCGGCGGCCTGATCCCGTTCCTCTTCGGCGGAATGGGCATGACGGCGGTAGGCCGCGCCGCGGGTTCGGTGGTTCAGGAGGTCCGGCGCCAGTTCCGCGAGAAGCCCGGCATCATGGAGGGGCGCGACCGGCCCGATTACGGGCGCGCGGTCGACATGCTCACGCGGGCGGCCATCAAGGAGATGATCATCCCCTCGCTCCTGCCGGTGCTCGCGCCGATCGTGACCTACTTCGTCATCAACGCGATCGCGGGCCGCAACCAGGCCTTCGCGGCAGTCGGCGCGATGCTGATGGGCGTGATCGTCACGGGCATCTTCGTCGCCATCTCGATGACCTCCGGCGGCGGTGCCTGGGACAACGCCAAGAAGAGCTTCGAGGACGGCTTCGTCGACAAGGACGGCATCCGTCACATGAAGGGCTCCGAGGCGCACAAGGCCTCCGTCACCGGCGACACCGTCGGCGACCCCTACAAGGACACCGCCGGACCGGCCGTGAATCCGGCGATCAAGATCACAAATATCATCGCGCTCCTGCTGCTCGCGATCCTCGCGCACAGCTAAATTGCGCCGCAGCCCCGGCCGGTCCGCTGGCCGGGGTTGCGCGAAAGGCCGGAAGGCCATACCAAGCAGGCACCCGCCAGGGTGTCGGAGCGTAGCGCAGCCCGGTTAGCGCACTAGTCTGGGGGACTAGGGGTCGTGGGTTCGAATCCCGCCGCTCCGACCATTCTTTCTGGAAGCGGCAGGCTGCTCAGCCGCTGAACCCGCAAGCTCCTCTTTCAAAAATTTGGATAGGTGCGCTCGGCCTGTTCTGCACGCCGGGGGAGCGGAGTTGAAGCACAGCCGGGTTCGCCCGCGCATCTAGGCGGCCCTTAATTCCAGGCCGGCGCACAAAAGCGTAGCTAACGCTCAACGGTCCGAAACGGTTCCAAAAAATCTTCATCTGGTCGCATTCCAGCCACATGCCCCGGCCAATTGGCGCCCCCGTCGGCGGCCCGAGCTGGGCGGAGCTGATTGGAGGTGAGATGCGGGTCCGGAGTGAGGCAACGTTCGAGGCAGATGGCAATCCGGACACGCAAGATCCCGTTCATTGGCTTCCTTCGCGGCATGTCGCGAGGGATCGAGTTGCCCGCGTCCTCGACGCGGTCGATCGCGCCGGAACGCGTGTCGGGCGGGTCACTGCCGTGATCGGGTTCGGTTTTCTTGCCTGTGGCACGATACCCAACTCCGCGCTCGCTCCCGTCGGGGTCGCGCAGGCAGCCGGTCAGCGCTTCAAGCTTCAGCCGGTCCTTCCCGCCCTCGTCGATCACGTTACCGAGCCGACGGAGCGGGGCATCGAGCCTGGTATGCCGGTGGTCGCAGGATCGGTTGCGACGGCCATCCCGCCGAGTCTGGTCCTGTCTGCCTCGCTGCAGGCACCCGCCCATCATGCGAATGCCCTCGAGAAGCCGACGGAGAGCGCGCTTCCCGTCGCCACGCCCATCCGGGAGCTCGATGCCGCATCGGTCACTGCCGCCGATATCAAACATCCGAGCTTCGAGGCGAGCCGCCAGGAGGTCGAGGAATATCTCCGTTTCGGTTCGCGCGAGCTGCCGCGCCGCCTGGTCGAGACGATCGTGAAGGCTGCGCTCGCGACCGATGTGGACCCGATCTACCTGATGGCGCTTGCCGACAAAGAGTCGAGCTTCCGGACGGAAGTGAAAGCGTCGACATCCAGTGCTGAGGGGTTGTTCCAGTTCATCGAACGGACCTGGCTCGAGACTGTCAGGACCTTTGGGGCGAAGCACGGTCTCGCTGCCGAAGCCGCAATGGTCGACACGGTCGACGACAGGCCGTCGATCGCGGACGACGCCGAGCGTACGCGCATCCTCAACCTTCGGCGTGAGCCATACATCGCGGCCGTCATGGCGGCCGAGATGCTTCGCCGCGATGCCGCTCTGATCGGCCTCAAGATTGGCCGCGAGCTGACGCCGACGGAGATGTACCTCGCCCATTTCCTTGGGCTCGACGGTGCGACCCGCTTCATTGCCATGAAGACGGCAAAGAAGGCGCAAAGCGCGACGGCAGCTTTCCCAGCCGCCGCAAGGGCCAACGCTGCAATCTTCTTCGAGAAGGGCAAGAAGGGGCGGCGGAAAGGTCTCTCCGTCCGGGAGGTCTATGCGAAGATCGACAGCATGATCGATGCGAGACTGGAGATCTTCCGTCCCGTGAAGGTTATCGCGGAACTCGATCGGAACGGCTGATCGAGCCCTGAACCGCGGGGTCAGCCCGCGGCGATGGCCTTCTCTATAACTTCGAGCGCCTGCATCATCTGCGCCTCGGTCACCACCAGGGGCGGGGTCAGCGTCAGGACGTTCCCCATGGTTGTCTTGAACGACACGCCCTCGTCCAGGCAGCGGTAGAGCACCGTCTCGGCAAGGTCGCCGTCCGGCTCCCGCGTGTCCCGGTCGCGCACGAGTTCGAGCCCCAGCAGAAGGCCGCGACCCCGGACGTCGCCGATCGCGGGTAAGCGCGCCTTCATCTCTTCCATGCGGGCTAGGGCGGCGGAGCCGACGAGCGCGGCTTTGTCGACGAGCTCCTCATCCTCGATCACCGCGATCGTTTCGAGAGCGGCACGGGTAGTGACCGGGTTTTTCTCGTGCGTGTAGTGCCCGAACGCCCAGGCGCCGCCCACGTCCAACTCGGGCCGCGCGATCACGGCGGCGATCGGCAGAATGCCACCGCCGAGCGCCTTTCCCATCACCACGATATCGGGCGCGACGCCATCATGGTCGCAGGAGAACATGCGGCCGGTCTTGCCGAGCCCGGTCGGGATTTCGTCGAAGATCAGGAGGACGCCGTGGCGATCGCAGATCCGGCGCACCTCCGCCCAGAAGCCCGGCGGAGGGATGTAGGGAACGGCCCGCGTCGGCTCGGCGACGAGGCAGGCGACATCCGTGTCATGCGAAAGGATGTAGTCGATCATGCGAGCGCAGGCTGCGCCGCTCGCCTCCGGGCTCGTCGTGCCGTAGGGGCAGCGGTAGCCTCCGAACGGAGCGACGTGCAGGGCGCCCGCGACCAGCGGCGCTGCGGGGCCGGAGCGAAACAGCACCTCGCCGGACATGGCCGAAGCACCGAAGCCGGCGCCATGGAAGGCATCCCAGAACGAAAGGGTCTTGTGCTTGCCCGTCGCCGTCCGGGCGAGCTTCACGGCGACCTCGACGGCATCGGAGCCGCCAGTCGTGAACAGCACCTTTGAGAGCGTGCCCGGCGAGATATCGCCGAGCTTTTCGGCAAGGGCCAGCGCCGGCTCGGAGGCGTACCGCCGAGGCGCGAAGGGGAGGGCGTCCATCTGCTCGGCGATCGCCCGCTTCACGCGCAGATGGCCGTAGCCGATGTTATGGACGTTGTTGCCATGGAAATCCATGTAGCGGCGGCCCGCCACGTCCTCGATCCAGATTCCCTCCGCCTTGGCGATGGCGTTCAGGCAAGGAGTGGACACGGATTGGTGCAGAAAGGCTGACGTATCGCGGTCGAGCAGATGGCGCGTCCGCGCATCGAGGCTGCGCGCCTGCCAGTCCGCTCGACGATCCGTCAGGTTCGTGTCGCTTTCCGATTCCGCTACCGCCCGAAGCATCAGAGGCCCATTTCCTCGACCACTTCCTCCGCAAGCGCGAAGGAGCATGACATGCCGGCACCCGTCGCAACGGTGACGACGCGGATCTCGGGAGAGGGTGCAGCAACGATCACGGGCGCTTCTCGCGACGAGGCGTAGGTGCCGCTCCATCGCTCGACGATTGCCGGCCGCTCGCCCAGCAGCCCCTCGTACTCGTCTAGGATCAGGGTATCGACGGCCTCGTCCGCGAACGGGTCCGGCGTTCGATCGTAGACATGGGAATCACCTATCACGCAGGTCCCGTCGCGCGCCGCGGCGACGATCAGGTGGATGCCCGCCGCAAGTTGCGGCCCGGCCTCACGCTCGAGCCTCGCACGCAGCGTCGCCGCCTCGGGAAGCATTGCGAAGGCCGCATACCGCACCAGCGACAGGTCGCTCATGAGGACGTGCGGCAAGGTTCCGCTCGCGGGCCGCACCCGCATCATCTGGAGCTTGCACCGGGTCAGGCGGAACGGAGCCAGCACCTCGGGGAAGAGCGTCGTGGCATCGTCGCCGGGCGCAACGATCGCGCGCTTCGCTCTGATCCGGCCTTGGCTCGTTCGGATAAGGCCGGGCTCCACGGCGAGGACAGCAGCCCCCCAAACGAAGGTGACACCTTGCTTCGCCTCGAGAAAGGCAGCCACCCGCGGGATCGCGTCGCGCGGCTCGATGCGAACTTCGTGCGGACTGAGGAGCGCCGCGGTGGCGCGCCCGGAAAGCGCCGGAAAACGCCGGCCGATCCCGCCCGTGCCGATCAACTCGCAGCCATCCGCCATCGAGCTTGCGGCAAAAGCCTCGAGCAGAGCAGCCGCTTCCGGGCGGCGCACAGCCGTGAGCATGCCTCGCTGGTGGATCTGGATGTCCGCTGCCTTCGCCAACTCGAGCCAGACCTCGCACGAGCGCAGAGCCCGCCGCCACATCGCTCCCTGTTCCTGGCCGGAGACGGTGACGAAGCCGAAGTTCCTGACCGACGCGCCGTTGGCCCGGGCGTCGCGCTCGATGATGACGACCTTCAGGCCGCGTCTTCGGCAGGCAAGCGCATGCGCGAGGCCGACGATCCCTGCCCCGACGATGGCGACGTCGAATTCCTGTTCTGGAGGGTTCACCGGATGCGCCAGCGTTGCAGCCGTCCGAAGAGAAAGCGCGAGAGCCCCAACTGCAGCAGCTTCGCGGCAATGGCCGTGGCGACGATCGCGGTTGCCATCGCGGCTGCGGACGAGGTCGTTCCTGCCTCGTCCATATGGACGATTGCCACCGAGGCAAGCTTCGTGTCGGCGCCATAAAGAAAGATTACGGCCGATACGGTCGTCATCGCATTGACGAACATGTAGACCGCGATGTCGAGGATAGCGGGCAGCGAGATCGGCACAGTAACCCGGCCGAATGTCACCCAGAACGGCACCTTGAGGGAGGCCGAAACCGCCTCGAATTCGCCATCGATGCTTTTCAGCGCCGTCGCAGCCGTCATGTGGGCGACGGTGTAGAAGTGGGCGATCGAGTTGACCACCAGGATTGCGAGCGAGCCGTAGAGCCAGTTCAGCGGGTTCCAAGGCGCGTTGAAGAAGAAGACGTAGCCTAGTCCGATCACGAGGCCGGGCACCGCCATGGGCAGCATCGCCAGAAGCTGCGCAAAGAAGCGACCGGCGGCAAAGACCTTCGTTTTCTCTACAAGATAGGCCCCGATGAAGATCAGCGCCGTGCCTAGGACGGCTGTGAGCGCTGACATCTTGAGCGAGGTCCAGTAGGGATCCCACCCGGCGGGGTCGAAGCGCTCGAAATCGAAGTTCCCGAGTGTCAGCGACAGGTTGTAGGGCCAATAGGTGATGAACGACGCCCAGATCGCGACGCCGTAGGTCGCCACCACCATCCCGGCAACGGCCACGCAGAACAGCGTGAGCACTCGGTCGGCGACTGCCCTTTTCTTCGGTTCGAGCGGAACGGCACGAGCGGAGAGGAGCGCCACCTGCCGGCGCTGAACGGCTCTCTCGACCATGAAAGCCAACACCGCCGGCGCTAGCAGGATGATCCCGACGACTGCGCCCATCGGGAAGTTCTGCTGCCCCACGACCTGCTTATAGGCGTCAGTCGCCAAGACGTTGAACTGTCCGCCGATCACCTTTGGGATACCGAAATCCGTGACAACCAACGTGAAAACGACGAAAGCGGAACTGATCAGCCCGTAGCGGGCGCCAGGCAGCGTGACGGTCCGGAACACGCGTGCCGGCTTCGTGCCGAGCGCGTCGGCGGCCTCGTATAACCGCGCATCGGCCATCGTGAGCGCAGCGACGTTGATCACGAGTGCGTGCGGAAGGGCATACAGGATCTCCGCAATCACGATCCCGATCGGGCCGTAGATCGAGTGCCCGAACAGCGCGCCACGCAGAAGGCCCTGGTTGCCGAACACATAGGTGAGCGCGATGGCAGCGAGGAGCGACGGAGCGAAGACCGGCAGGAGGGCAGCCGCATAGAATAGCCCCTTCAGCCGCATCCGACTCCTTGTCAGGGCGTACGCGTAGGTGAACGCGATCGGCACCACGATCGCGGTGGCGAGTGCCGCCACCAGGATGCTGTTGAACAGTGAAGCGACCAAGGTCGGCGTGGAGAAATAGGTCGCGAAGTTGCGGAGGCCGACGAAGGCGCCGCTGGTGTCCTCCACGCTCTTCGTCAACAGCGACGCGAGCGGCAGGGCTATGATGCCCATCAGGATGATGATGAGCAGCAGGATCAGGAGGCGGGCGATCAGGCGTTCGCTGAGCAGGGTGGAACGCTGCCCAGGCGCTGCTTCCGCGTAGACGACGCTTCCTGCTACCGCCTGGGCCATCGTCAGGCCTGGGCTGGGAAGAGGCGGATCGACTCGGGCGGCAATGCCACGAGCAGGGTCTGTCCGCTCGCCATGCCGAGGTCCCGCATGAGGTTGGCCGAGAAATCGGCTGTGATCGGAAGCGCGCCCTCCAGTTGCGGCATCAGCCGGGCCCGGCAATAGGGCCCGAGAAACTCAAGCGCATCGACCCGTACGGGGACCGCATTGGCGTCATCCTCGCGCACGCCGCGGACGCGGATCTCCTCGGGCCGAAGCCCGAGCTTGACGCCGGAACCCGGCAGAAAGCCCCGCTCGCCTGAGCAGAGGAGCTCGATCGGTCCGCTCCGGACCCGATCGGCTGCGACGACGGTTCCGTCCAGGAACGTCATCGCGCCGATGAAGTCCGCCACGAACGGCGTCGTGGGGCGCCTGTACACCTCCACGGGCGTTCCGACCTGCTCGATCACCCCCTGGTTCATCACCACGATGCGGTCGGCCATGGCGAGCGCCTCCTCCTGGCCATGCGTGACCATGATCGTGGTCACGCCGAGGCGGCGCTGGAGGTCGCGAATCTCGGCGCGGAGGCGGATCCGCACCTTGGCGTCGAGTGCCGAGAGCGGCTCGTCGAGCAGCAGGAGCTTTGGCGAGGTCGCCAGAGCACGCGCGAGTGCGACGCGCTGCTGCTGTCCGCCCGAGAGCTGGACGGGGTACTTCGCGCCCTGATCTGGAAGGCCAACCAGAGCCAGGAGTTCCTGGACGCGTTGCAGCCGTTCTGCCCGGCGAACGCCCCGGTTCACGAGACCGTAGCCTACGTTCTGCGCAACCGTGAGGTTGGGGAACAAGGCATAGGACTGAAAGACGATGCCGAAATCGCGCTCGGCCGGCGGGGCGCGCGAGACATCCCGCCCGCCCATCCAGATCTGCCCGCCATCCTGAGGATCAAGACCGGCGATAGCGCGCAGAAGCGTCGTCTTCCCGCATCCCGAGGGGCCGAGAAAGCAGACGAATTCGCCGCTCTCCACCTCGAGATCGATCCGGTCCAGCGCCGTGAAGGCGCCGAACCGTTTTACGAGGCCGGCGACCCTGAGGAAGGATGGAACACTCATCGAGGTCGCTCCCTGGTTCACCGGCTGTGGCGCGCTCAGTTCTTCGGAGCGGCCTTCGCTTCGTAGCGCTTCGACCATTCCGCCAGCACGCGGTCGCGGTTCTCCGCCATCCAGCCGAGATCGTTCTTGATCATCGCCTTTTCGGCGCCGGCCGGATAGTTCGGGGGCGTGTTCTGGACTCCCGGATAGGCGACGATGGCGTAGGTCTTCGAATAGAGCTCGTTCGCCTCCTTGCTCGCGGCCCAATCCGCGACCTTCTTGACGAGGGCCAGGTTCTTCGAGCCCTTGACGATCGCGAACGCCTCCTCTTCCCAGCCCACGCCTTCCTTCGGCAGCACGACTTCGATTGGCGCGCCCTTCGTCTTCTCAGAGGCGCCGCGCATGTCGAGCGCAAGGCCGGCGACGCGCTCGCCGCGGGCCGCCTGCACGCAGGGTGCCGAGCCCGAATGGAGATAGGAGGCGATGTTCTGGTGCAGGCCGTCCATGAAGGCCCAGCCCTTCTCCTCGCCCATGCTCTGCAGCCAGCCTGCCACCATGAGGTAGCCTGTGCCGGACGAGGCGGGATGAGGCATCACGACCTTGCCCTTGAACTCGGGCTTCGTGAGGTCCGCCCAGGAGGTGGGCGTCGCAATCTTGTCCTTGGCAGCCTCGGCCGTATTGAAGCAGACGACGCCAAGATAGGCGTCCATGCCTGTCCAGGTGTGCGGGCCCTTTGCTGGCCGGAACGCTTCCTTCAGCTTCTCGGCTCCTGCCGGCTTGTAGTCTTCCAGCAGCCCCGCCTTATCGAAGACGAGCAGGCTCGAGGCGGCAAGCCCGATGACCATGTCGGCGCGGGGATTTTCCTTCTCGGCCATGAAGCGAGCGGTGATGACTCCGGTGGAGTCGCGCACCCAGACCACCTCTGCTTCTGGAACCGCGGCCTCGATCGAGCGCTTGAACGGTGCGAGCTGGTCGTTTTCCAGCGCCGTGTAGATCGTCAGCTTCGTTTTGGTCTGCGCGGCTGCCGCTCCAGCGAGGCCGCATGAAAGCCCGATTGCCAGGGCCGCGTTGATCCAGGATCTCATTCGAAAAACCCCCGCTCTTCGCGCCCGGTTAGCCCGGGCTCTGCTTCAGCCGCTCTTCATCAGTACACGCTGGCCAGCGATCTCCGACAAGTCGGAAGTTTCGCCACATATGCCCACTTTTTCACACGGACCAGGGCATCGACCAGGTGCGGACGTTAGTGAAGCTCTTCATCGCCTCGACTACGCCCTCCTTGTAGCCAAGCCCAGAATCCTTGATCCCACCAAAAGGCGACATCTCGATCCGGTAGCCGGGGACCTCCCAGACATTGACGGTCCCGACTTCGAGCTCTGCGACGAAGCGCTGGATGTAGTCGAGGCGGTTCGTGCACACGCCCGAGGACAGCCCATACGCGGTCGAGTTCGACAGCTTGATGACAGACCCGATGTCGTCCGGGCAGCGGATGATCGGGATGACAGGCCCGAAGGTCTCCTCGTGCACGAGTTCGCAATCGGCCGGGACGCGGTCCACGACGACCGGGGCGAACAGGGCACCGGAGCGGCGCGCGCCATGCAGCCGTTCGGCGCCCCGTGCCACGGCCTCGTCGACCCGCTTCTCGAAGAGCGCAGCCGAACGCTCGTTGATGACCGTGCCGACATCCGTCTCGGGATCCATCGGGTCGCCGGCCTTCAGCTTCTTCGCTTTCTCCACGACAAGTCTGCTGAAATCGTCGGCAACGCTCTCGACCACGAGGATACGCTTCACGGCCGTGCAGCGTTGGCCGGAATTCTTGGTGGAGCCCTGCACGGCGAGTTCGGCCGCCTTGTCGAGGTCGGCATCCTCCATGACGATCAGCGGGGCGTTGCCGCCTAATTCGATGACGAGCCGCTTGTAGCCGGCCACATTGGCGATGTGCTTCCCGACGCGCACCGAACCCGTGAACGTCACCAGATCCGCATCCGGATCAGTGATCATGGAATCGCCCATGGTCGACGGATTGCCCGTCACGACATGCAGCATCTCGGGCGGCAATCCCGCCTCGTAGAGCACGTCCGCGAGAGCGAGGGCCGTCAACGGGGTCAGTTCCGTCGGCTTCAGCACCAGGCGGTTGTTGGTGGCGATCGCGGGGGCGAGCTTGTGGCTCACCATGTTCAGCGGGTGGTTGAATGGCGTGATTGCCGAGATGACGCCGAGCAGGGGCGTGCGGGTCGTGAAGATCTTCCGCTGCTTCCCGTTCGGGGAAATGTCGCAGGCGTAGATCTCGCCATCGTCCTTGATCACGAGCTGCGCCGCGAACGACCACACGTCGTAGGCGCGGCTCGCCTCGTAGAGCGAGTCCTTCCAGCATAGGCCGGATTCCGCCGTGATCAGGCGGGCGAAATCCTCCTTGCGGTCGCGCAGGAGTTCGGCCGTGCGCTGGAGTATCTGCTGGCGCTCGTAGCGGTTGAGCTTCGGCTTGAACGCCCGGGCCGCCTTGAACGCGGCCCGGACATGCTCCGGCCGTGCAGCCGGAACCGTGCCGACCACCTCGTTCGTGTACGGGTTGAAGACCTCGACCATGTCGTCGGTCGGGACGTGCCGGCCGGAGATGCGCATCGCCTCGCGGCGGAAGGGAAGCTTTACGGGCGCGTTCATGGCAGCCTCACCCGACGTGATTGAGCGCGACGTCAAAGACGTCGAAATTCCGAAGCGCGCGACCCGCCGGAACGTCCAGCTTCCGATTGGCGATCAGCGGGACGACCTGCTCGGTGAGGCCGCCATGCGAGCGCAGGGGCTCGGTCAACCCGGAAAGGTCGTGCTTGGCGGCCGCGGTGCCGAGCACCTTGTGGCGTGTGGAGACGACGACGATGTCGCCGATCCGGTCCGGCGGCAGTTCGAAGCGCTCGCACGCCTCTTCGCGGTCGATAGCGACCTCGACCCCATCCAGGGCGGACAGCCGCGCGATGATGCCCACCGTGTCCGCGCCCCTCGGCAGGTATACGGTCGCGAAGGAGCCGAGCGCACCGTGGTGGACGACGTAAGGGTCGGTGATCGGCAGGATGACGCGCGCCTGCCCGGCCCCGAGCCAGTCGTCGAGCAGTTCCTGCAGGTAGATCACGTCGGGCTCCCCGGACGCGAGGTGCTTGTCGTTCATGCCGTGATCGGCCGTGAGGACCAGCACGCAGCCGGCCGCGTCCAGTTCGCCGACATAGCGGTCGAGCATGGCGTAGAAGCTGTTCGCCATCTCCGACCCGGGTGCCGCCTTGTGCTGCACGTAGTCGGTCGTCGAGAGGTACATCAGGTCGGGGCGAAAGCTTTTCAGCAGCTTCACGCCGGCCGCGAAGACGAACTCGGAGAGCTCGGCCGAATAGACGTCCGGCACCGGCATGCCGACGAGGTCGAGCACGTTCTCGATCCCGTTCTCGGCGAGGTTCGCCTTGTCGGCCTTCTCCGACGAGAACGCGATTGCTCGCCCGGTCGAGAAATCGAGGCCGCGTCCGAGCAGCGTGCGCAGCTTGTCCTTAGCGGTCACCATGGCGACCTTCGCACCCGCTTCGTGGAAGGCGGCTAGGATCGTCGGCGCCCGCATGAAGCGGACATCGTTCATCATCACCTCTTCGCCGGTGGCCGGATCGTAGAAGTAGTTCCCGGCGATGCCATGCACCGCCGGCGGGCGGCCGGTGATGATCGAGATGTTGTTCGGGTTGGTGAAGCTCGGGATGACAGACAGCGCGGTCGTGTTCGCGCCCGTCTTCATCAGCCGGTCGAGGTTCGGGGCCAGACCGGCTTCGATCGCCCGCTCGATATAGCCCGGCTCGGAGCCGTCGATGCAGACGACGACGGTCGGCGTCTTGGGCCAGCGATAGGTGCGGCCGTTGACGGAGACGTCCTGGCCGATACGCGATTGCATATTCATCCTCGCCTCCTCACGCGGCCCGGGCGGACGGCGTGAGGTTCACGCCCATTTCGCGCAGCACTTCCGCGACTGCCGCGATGGCGCCGCCCATCTGATCGGGCGTGATCCGGCCGATGCAGCCGATCCGGAACGTGTCGGCGACGGTGAGCTTGCCCGGGTAGATGACGTAGCCGCGCTCCTTCAGGGCATCATAGAACCGCCCGAAGATGAAGTTCGCCGCTTCCGGCATCCGGAATGTGACGATGATGGGCGCCTGGAGGTCGGAGGGCAACAGCGGCTCGAAGCCGAGCGCCTTCATGCCCTCGATCAGGACCCGGCCATTCTCGGCGTAGCGCCCGCCACGGCCGGCGACGCCGCCCTCGGCCCAGAACTCCTCGAGCGCCTGGTGGAAAGCGACGATCACGTGGATGGGCGGCGTGAAGCGGTACTGGCCCGTGCGCTGGAATCCCTCGTGCTGGTCGAACAGATCGAGCACCAGGGTCGTGGCATTTCCTTTCGTTTCCGCCAGGGCGTCGCGGCGGCACAGGACGAAGCCGAGCCCGGGCACCCCTTCGATACATTTGTTGGACGAAGCAGCGACCGCATCGAAGGCGATGTCGCGTGAATCGAGGGGGAGGGCGCCGAAGGCGCTCATCGCATCGACGAGCAGCCGCTTTCCATGACGAGCGACGACCTCGGCGACCTCTGCCACGGGGTTGAGGATGCCGCTCGTCGTCTCGCATTGGACGACGAACACGTGGGTGATGGCGGGGTCGGAGGAGAGCGCCTTGTCCAGATCGCCTGGCACGACCGGCTGATCCTCGGCTGTCTCCTGAACGATCGCGGCGCGGCCGGCGATGTCCAGGATCCTCTTCGCGCGATGCCCGTAGGCCCCGTTGACGAGCAGGAGGCACTTGCCGTTCCGAGGCACGAAGGTGGTCAGCATGGCCTCGACCGCGAAGGTCCCTGACCCTTGCATGGGCACCGTGACGTAGCGGTCGGTGCCGTGGATGATCTCGGGCAGGCGCTCCAGCACCGCCTTGTTGATCGCCACGAAGGCGGCGTCGCGCGAGCCCCAGTCGTGCACCATCGCCTCCTTGACGGTCCGGGAGGTCGTGAGCGGGCCGGGCGTGAGGAGCAGCGCATCTCCCGTTTCGGATGTGCCGCGCGGGGCGGGAGTCTGGTTCATGCGGGGTGCCTCAACCAAGCTTGATGATGACGATGCCGGCAACAATCAGGAGCGCTGCCACTCCGCGCGCCGGGACGAGCGGCTCCTTCAGGAACAGGACGGCGATCAGCATCGCGAAGAGCACGCTCGTTTCGCGTAAGGCGGCCACGAGGGCGATCGGCGCGACCGTCATCGCCCAGATGGCAATCCAGTAGGCCGCCAAGGACATGCTCGCCCCGGCGAAACCCGGCACCAGGAAGTACCGCATCTTCGCGAACGGGGCAGAGCCGCGGCGCCAGAGCAGGTAGAGAGGCAGCGGAATGGCATCGAACACGAAGAGGGCCGCCGAATAGGCGTGCGGGTCCCCGGCAATGCGCGCGCCCATGCCGTCCACGATCGTGTAGCCGCAGATGACGACGGAGGTGAGGAGCGCAAAGCCGACTGCCCGCCGGTCGAAATGCGCGCCCTTGCCGCGCAGCGACATGAGCGCGATCCCGGCGCCCAGGATGGCGATTCCGACCCCGGCGGCGGCCCCGAACGGCTCCCGCACCAGGAAGAACGAGACGAAGGCAGTGAGGAGCGGCGCCCCTCCGCGGGCGATCGGGTAGACCTGCCCCATATCCGCCTGCCGGTAGGCTTCCGACAGGAAGAGGTAATAGGCGAGGTGGATTACGACGGAGGCGAAGAGCCATGGCCAGGCCTCCGCCTTCGGCAACCCCAACGCGATGAGAAAGGGCAGTCCGACCAATCCGGCCAGTCCCGTCACCATTGTCATCGCGACGAACGGCTCGAGCCTGACCTTCAGGACGGCGTTCCAGCCCGCATGCATGGCGGCGGCCAGGAGCACCGCCAGAAATACGCCCGTCGTCATCCCGACACTCGCTCAGGGACTCGAATAAGCCGCGCCGGCCGGAAGAGATGGCTCGTGCAGGAGACGCCGTGTGGCCATCATCCATGGATGGTCTCGCAGGTAGACGGCGCTACTCTAGAGAGCCTTTCATGGGATGCAACACGTTCTCACAAAAAACCACATTTTCACGCGGCGACGATGACGTCCATGCCGCGGGCCTGTAAGCCCTCCGACATCGAGGCAGGGGGCGCGATGTCCACGATGAGACCGGCCGCGCGCTCGGTATCCGGTATGCGGATCGGCGTGAGCCGTCCGAACTTGCTTCCGTCCGCCACAAGGTACGCCCGCTTGGCGGCTCGCAGCATGCGGCTCCGCTGTTCCGCGGCGACGCGGGTGAAATCCGTGACCTCGCCGTCCTCGGAAATCCCGGCGGCACCCACGAAGGCGAGATCGAACCGGAACCGTTCGAGCGCCTCCATGACTTCGATCCCGAAGGCGGCCTCGTCCATGCAATCCACCTCGCCGCCGAGCATGTGGACGCGCGTTCCGGGGACGCGGCACATGACCAGCGCAATCGGGAGGGAGTTGGTCGCGATCGTGAGATCGCTCTTTCCCGCGAGGGCTTCGGCGACCTTGAGCGTGGTCGCGCCCGAATCGAGAAGAACCACCATGCCGTCTTCGACGAGCTCCGCGGCGGCGCGGCCGATGGCGGCCTTGCCGTCCGGGTTCTCGCCGAGGCGCTTCACCAGCGCGGTTTCGGAGCTTCGCCGGGAGGCGCCGCCATGCACGACGTCGAGCCTGCCGCGCTTGGCGAGGCTCTTCAGGTCCCGGCGGATCGTCTCGCGCGAGACCGAGAAGGATTCTGCCAGCTCCTCGACGCTGACGGTCCCGGCGAGTCTGAGGCGAGAAAGGATTTCGTCCTGGCGGCGCGCTGCTATCGGGCGAGACATTTCGGCTGATTTCTGCTCCTCGGCGAGCGTGCGTTCCGGCCTGCGTCCAGGCAAGCACTTCTTTGAAGCTTACTCGTGGATCCGATGACTGACAGGTTCCTCAGTTCCAGCCTCTACCGGCCGAATGTCGGAGTGGCTCTGTTCAATGGCGAAGGACGCGTCCTCATCGCGAGACGAATCGGGGACGACGGGCCGGAGATCGTCGTGCCGGGCTGCGAATGGCAGATGCCGCAGGGAGGGGTCGATCCGGACGAGGACCTCGAGGCCGCCGCGCGTCGGGAACTCTGGGAGGAAACGGGTGTCACCTCGGCGGAGGTGATCGGGGTTCTGTCCGGGCCGGTGCGCTACGATTTCCCGCCCTATGCGGGGCCGCCGCACCGTCTGGCCGCGTTCCGGGGGCAGGAACAGCGCTGGTACGCAATGCGCTTCACCGGCGAGGAGCGCGAGATCGATCTCGGCATCACCACGCATGGCTCGGAGCCCGAATTCGATTCGTGGCGCTGGGAGCGGCTGGACCGGATCACGGCGCTGGTCGTGCCGTTCAAGCGGCACATCTACGCGCAGGTCGCGGAGGAATTCTCGTCGTTGGCGCTGGTCCGCTCCGGCTGATCCAGAGCGGCCCGGCCGGTGGCGTAGAAGGTGGTCCGAAGCCATCCGCGAATGACCTCGGACCGGTTTCGGCTCGCGTCAGCGTGTCCAGTTGAAGGAATAGGAGACGCTTGCGCCGAAGGTCCACTGGTCCCGCGATCCGATCAGCCGGGTGATCGGGCTGCGGCCGGCGTCGCCAACCAGGCGGTTGTAGCCGCCGAAAACCGAGGTGCCCCAGGTCTCGTCCCACTGGTAGCTGATCGAGCCGACGCCGCCCACGGTCGTCACGCCCCCGCCGGCCCGGAAAGCGGCGGGGATGATGGCGTTTGCCGCGGCTTCTCCGGGCGTGACCCCGAAATAGGTGCGGACGTAGTTCGCATCGCCAAAGCCGATCCGCGGGCCGATCGCGAAGGTCCAGCGGTCGACCGGCGCAATGAAGTCGAGCCCGGCATTGCCGACAAAACCTTCTGCACCGTTCAGCGCGTAGCGGAGCTCGACGCGGGCCCGGATGAAGCTGACCGGGAAGTATTCGAGGAAGACGCCCGGCTCGACGCTCCAGTTGATCTTCCGCAGGCCTACGAGGCGGCGGTCATCGGAGTAGTAGCGTCCGCCCTGCGCTCGCACGACGGGGCCGATGCGGAAATTGGGGATGTCCTCGTAGAGCGAGATGCTCAGGCCGTCATCCTGCGCCGCGAAGCGCGGCGCTTCCCCGAGGCGCCGGACGTTCACGGACGGATAGCCGAGGGCGATGAAATCATCTGACCCAGGATACCTCGGCTTCGCCTGGCCAGTGGCCGTGATGGTCACCACGTAGGTATCCGCTTCCACCATCATGGGCGTGCGCGCCGGCCCGTTGCTGCCGAGATCGGCTGCAGGTGCGAAGGTGGAGGAAAACACGAGAGGCGCGGCCAGCATGGCCGCGTAGCGGAACGTCATTTTTCAATTCCCGAATGGCGCGCAGTCGCGCGCCAATGTGTCGGGTGCAGGTTAATGGTCTACGACCCGACGCAGCAACGCAGCAGAGGCTTGTTGCTGACGATCCTCCGCCGGCTGTGCTTTCCGGACATCAGGCTTGGCCGTTCAAGAGTAGTCGGCCAGCGTTCCGCGACGGCGAATGTCCAAAGTCGCACAATGGAACGCGCCGCCGAACGGTCCATAGGCCAGGAACGGGATGGGCAGCGGCTCGAAGCCCCAATCCTTCAGCGCACGAATCAGCGTGGGCTGCGAGGCATCCACGACGACCTTCTTCTCGGTCAGGGACAGCACGTTGATGGAGGTCCAGGGCGAGCACATCGAGATCTTCGCCATGACGCCCGAGACGGGGTCCGGCCGAGGCGCGACGAGAACGTCCCAGCGCTTCAGGGCCGGCGGAAGATTCTCGATGTCGCAATAGTCAGGGTTCACCAGGACCTTGCCCGGCGCGAGCGGCATGAACGTGGAGTCGATGTGCATCGGCTGCGTGCACAGGCTCGGGATCTCGTGGATCCGGTAAGTGTCGCCGAGGTGCCGCTGCAGCCAGGCGATGCCGAACCGGTTCGTGACGTTGGAGACGGTCACGAAGAGGTCGCGGCCGCAGCGCACGAAGTCGGCCGCGTCGAAGACGGGCTCGAACTCGTTGATCGTGTACTCGATCGGGCCGCCCTTCTTCGGCAGCTTGTAGTCGTACCGGTAGAGGTCGTCCGTTAGTTGCGGCCGGGGCGCGGAGGTCCAGCGGGCGCCCGCCTGGAAGTATTCCTTGAACAGGGGACGGTAGGCGTCCTGCTCGAAATGGCGGGAGCGCCAGCACATCGGGCTTTCGATGATCTCGTCGCCAACCACCATGTAGCCGTCCCGCGGGCAGGCGATGGTGAACCCGCGCGAGGACCAGCTCGGGGTCCGATACTTCTTCGAGAAGTCCATGATCTCGGGCCGGCGCACCTTGACGCCTTCGCCCTCGAGCAGCGCGATGAAGCCGTCGAGCTCCTTCTGCGCCAGCTTCTTCATCCAGCCCGGGTACTTGAACCCCGCTGCGAGCCGGTAGAGGCCCATCACGGAAGGTGGCAGGTTGTAGGTGACCGTGATGTGGTTGGACGGGATCGTGGCCCCCTCGAGCCGTCCGACGATCACCTCCTCGAGCGGATCCCACTCGTTGTAGGACATCACCGGGCTGGTGCTGTCGGCCTCGGGCAGGCGCGACGCAGGCGCCGCCCCCGTCGCCGGCTGCGTCCGGTCCAACACGTCCGCTTGCGAGGTCACCCCGAGGTCCACGTCGCCTCTCTCCAGATTATGCCCGATCGCTCCACCCGGCTGATTTTCAGGCAATGCGACCACAAAGTGGGGGCATTGTTGAGCGATCTCGGATAGATAGCACGCGCATTAAACAGAGTTAGGCCTGAAGGCCAGAGTGAGACCGCGGGCAAGATGAAGCGTTTGACGGTTCTTGCCGCCTTGGCCGGGCTCGGCCTGTTCACGGGCCTCGTCGTTTATTCAGGGGCGGACGACATCCTGGCCGCCGTGAGGAGCGCCGGCTGGGCAACCCTCCTCGTCGTCCTCCTGCGGGCGGTGGCCATCGCGGTCGACGGCCTTGGCTGGAACATGCTCTTCCCGCCCGGCAAGCGCCTCTCCGCCGGGGTGGCGATGCTGCTGCGCTGGATCCGCGAAGCGACGAACCAACTCCTGCCTGTCGCGGCGATCGGGGGCGATTTCATCGGCGCGCGGCTCGCCACCTTTTGGCGCTGCGAGGGCGCGATGGCCTGGGCGAGCGTGATCGCGGATATCGCGGTCCAGGCTGGAACCCAGCTGCTCTTCGCCGTGCTCGGGCTCGGGCTCCTCGTGTGGCTCGTGGGCGACAGCGAGCTTGTCCACTATGCAGCCGGAGGTCTTGGTATCGCTGCCCTCGGCCTCGCCGGGTTCCTCCTCCTCCAACGGCGTGGTGGCTCGAAGCTCTTCCTGGCCATCGGCCAGAAGCTGGCGGCAGGGCGGGAATGGGCAGCGCTCGCCGCGGTGGAGCGCTTCTACGAGCGCCTCCGGGAAATCTATGCCAATCCACGCGGGGTCATGGCCTCGGTGGCGATCCACTCGGCCGTGTGGATCTTCGGCTCGCTCGAGGTCTGGGTCGCCCTGCACTTCATGGGCCATCCGGTGAGCTTCGCCGAGGCCATCGTGATCGAGAGCATGGGTCAGGCGGTCCGCGGCGCGGCGTTCGCCGTCCCCGGCGGCATTGGCGTCCAGGAGGGGGGCTTCGTGGCCATCTGCGCGCTCTTCGGCATCCCGGCAGGGCCGGCGATTGCGCTGTCGCTGGTGAAGCGCGTGGCCGACCTCGCCCTCGGCGTCCCGGGTCTGATCGCTTGGCAGTGGCTCGAGGGCCGCCGCGCCTTCAGCCGCTCCGCCGAGCTCGGCGGAAAGACGGGCAGCCTGGCGGGGGGGCGCCATTGAATCCGATGGGGCTCCTCGCGGGTCTCCTCCTCGTCCTGGCGGGGGCGGGGCTCCTCTACCTGGTCGCCGCGATCGTTTTTGTGGGTCGGATCGCGTCCCGGCGCGTGCCGTCGGTAGCAGCAACCCCCGCGGTGACGATCCTGAAGCCGCTCCACGGAGCGGAGCCGCGCTTGTTCGAGAACCTGTCGAGCTTTCTCCGGCAGGATTATGCCGGGCCGGTTCAGGTCGTGTTCGGCGTCCAGAATGCCCGGGATCCGGCCATCGAAGTCGTGCGCGCACTCGAGCGGGCATTTCCGGGGACTGCGGTCGACCTCGTGATCGATGCCAGCCTGCATGGCTCGAACCGCAAGGTTTCGAACCTGATCAACATGGCGGAGCGGATCCGCCACGAGATCGTGGTCCTCGCCGACAGCGACATGGTTGTTGCCCCGGACTACCTGCGCCGCATCGTAGACGAGCTGCACCTTCCGGGTGTGGGGGCCGTGACGTGCCTCTATCATGGGGTTGCGGCGGGCAACGTCTGGTCGCGGCTGTCGGCGCTGGCGATCGAGACGCATTTCCTCCCGAGCGTAGCCGTGGGGCTCGGGCTCGGGCTCGCGCATCCCTGCATGGGTTCGACCATCGCGCTCCGCCGCGAGACGCTTGAGGCGATAGGCGGCTTCCGGGCCTTCGCCGATGATCTCGCCGACGATTATCTGCTCGGGGCCGCTGTTCGCCGGCTCGGCCTGAAGGTCGCCGTCACGCCCTTCACGATCGGCCACGTCTGCACTGAGCGCTCCTTCCGCGACCTCGTAGGGCAGGAGCTGCGCTGGGTTCGGACGATCCGCCAGATCGATCCGGGCGGTCATGCGGGATCGGTCGTCGCGCACCCGCTTCCGCTGGCGCTGCTCGCCCTGGTTCTGTCGCCCGGTTATGTCGCGGCCTGCTTCGTCGCCGCGGCGATCCTGCTTCGGATGGGACTGTATCTTGCCGTGAAGCGGGCCTTCGGCTTAAAGGCACAGGTTTACGGGCTCGCGCCTTTGCGCGACCTGCTTTCTTTCGGCATCTTCGTGGCGAGCTTCTTCGGCCGCGGCGTCAGCTGGAGGGGGCATAGCTACGATGTGACGTCCACGGGCGTCCTCACGGCCAAGACGAGGCACTGAACCCGAGATGATGCGCACGCTCTTCCTTCAGGCGCCGTCCTTCGACGGCTTCGACGGCGGCGCCGGCTCCCGCTACCAGGCCCGTCGCGAGATCCAGTCCTTCTGGTATCCGACCTGGCTCGCACAGCCGGCCGCTCTGGTCGAAAATTCAAAGCTGATCGACGCGCCACCCCACAAGACGACCTTGCAGGACGTCCTCGGCCAGGTGCGCGACTACGACCTCGCGGTGCTGCATACCTCGACCCCGTCCTTCGATTCGGACGTGAAGGTGATCGAGGCCATGAAGGCCACGAATCCGAACCTGAAGGTCGGGCTCATCGGCGCCAAGGTCGCCGTGCAGTCGAACGAGAGCCTCGAACAGGCACC
The DNA here is from genome assembly GCA_023423995.1 of Pseudomonadota bacterium. GTDB lineage: Bacteria > Pseudomonadota > Alphaproteobacteria > Rhizobiales > Beijerinckiaceae > Enterovirga. Next base: position 33,689 of record JAFAEL010000201.1, read on the forward strand.
GATCGTCGACTTCGTGGCCCGCAACGAGTTCGATTTCACGGTGAAGGACGTGGCCGACGGCAAGAGCTGGTCGGACATCAAGGGGCTGTCCTACCGGAACAGCCAGGGCGTGATCGTGCACAACGAGGACCGCGCGGTCATGCATGACATGGACACGCTGCCCTTCGTCACGCCGGTCTACAAGCGCGACCTCGTGATGGAGAACTACTTCATCGGCTACCTGAAGCACCCCTACATCTCGTTCTACACGGGACGGGGCTGCAAGAGCCGCTGCACGTTCTGCCTCTGGCCGCAGACGGTCGGCGGGCACCGCTACCGCACCCGCTCCGTCGGGCACGTCATCGAGGAGGTGAAGTACATCCTCAAGGCGTTCCCGCAGATGAAGGAGCTGATGTTTGACGACGACACCTTCACGGACGACCTTCCGCGTGCGGAGGCGATCGCGAAGGAACTCGGGAAGCTCGGCGTCACCTGGTCCTGCAACGCCAAGGCGAACGTGCCCCGCGACACCCTGAAGGTGCTCAAGGACAACGGCCTGCGCCTCTTGCTCGTCGGCTACGAGAGCGGCAACCAGCAGATCCTGCACAACATCAAGAAGGGGATGCGGGTCGAGGTCGCGGAGGAGTTCACAAAGAACTGCCACGAACTCGGCATCAAGATCCACGGCACCTTCATCCTCGGCCTGCCGGGCGAGACGCAGGACACCATCCGCGAGACGATCAAGTTCGCCACCCGCATCAACCCGCACACGATCCAGGTCTCGCTGGCCGCTCCCTATCCGGGCACGTTCCTCTACAAGCAGGCCATGGAGAACGGCTGGCTCGACGAGAAGAACGCCGAGCTCATCAACGACAACGGCATCCAGATCGCGCCGCTGCACTATCCGGGCCTGTCGCACACGGAGATCTTCACTTCGGTCGAGGATTTCTACCGGAAGTTCTACTTCCGCATCCCGAAGATCGCCTCGATCGTCGGCGAGATGGTGACCGAGCCCGACATGATGAAGCGGCGGCTGCGCGAGGGCGTAGAGTTCTTCCGCTTCCTCAAGGAGCGCCGTGGCGTCGCGCAGGCGGCGTAACGCAGCGGTGTCCTCACCGGGATTCTCCCGGTGACCTCAACAAGGGGTTCGGTGGACAATAGATCGGGCAGGCCCCGGGCAAAGTGGCCAGGACGGCGGCGCACCAGCGCCCCCTCGTCGCCACTGCCGGCGATCTCGCCCCTCGCGCGAACTCCGTCGAGCTGACATATCTTCTCGCCAAGGAGTTCGCGTCATGACTGCGTTGCTGGAGCGAGCGTTGGCGGCTGCGAGCAGCTTGCCGGACGATATGCAGGACGAGGCCGCCCGTGCCGTCCTATCCTACCTGGGGCATGAGCTTCCGGTATTTGCGCTTACGCCGGAGGACGAGGAAGCTGTGGCGCGCTCACGCGAGGCTTGCGCGCGGGGTGACTTCGCAAGCGAGGGGGAGGTTCGCGCGATCTGGGCGAAGTATGGGCTGTGAAGGTCAGGTACTCAGCCCCGGCAGCGGCTGAGCTCGCGGAAGTTCTCGGCTACATCTCCGAGCGCTCGCCCATGGGGGCGAGGAAGGTGCTGCTGCGGATCCAGCAAGTGGAGCGCCATATCGGGCGGTTTCCGAAGCTCGGCCATCCCACGCAGGATCCAAGTCTGAGAGCGATGCTCACGCTCCCGTACCCGTACGTGCTGCTGTATGAGGAACGGGCTGGAGCGGTCATCATCCACCGCGTCCGCCACACCGCCCGGCAGCGCTGAGCGCCTCGACACCCTTTGGACGCTCCTGTCCCTCAGTCCATGATCCCGCACTTGGCAACGCAGCGCATCCTCACCGTCACGGCAGACGATTTCGGCCTTTCCCGCGAGGTCAATGACGCGGTCGAGCTGGCGCATCGGGACGGCATCCTGACGGCCGCGAGTCTGATGGTCGCTGAGCCCTGGTGCGCGGACGCTGTCGAGCGGGCGCGCCGGCTTCCGAAACTCTCCGTCGGCCTGCATCTCACGCTCGTGGAGGGGAGGGCCGTTCTCCCGCCGGGCGACGTGCCCGATCTGCTCGGCGCTGACGGGAAGCTGCGGACGGACCTCGCCCGCTACGGAGCGGAGATCTTCTTCCGCCCCCGCGTGCAGCGCCAGGTTGCCGCCGAGATCAGGGCGCAGTTCGAGGCCTATGCCCGGACCGGCCTGGCGCTCCATCACGTGGACGCGCACAAGCACTTCCACATTCACCCGACGATCGCCCGCCTCCTCCTGGAGATCGGGCAGGAATTCGGCATGCGGGTGCTGCGGGTGCCGGTTGAGCCGGCCGCCGTACTGGCGAAGGTCGAGCAGGTATCCCAGGGCCTCGAGGCGCGGCTTGCGGGCCCCTACGCGAAGCTTCTCCGGGCGCGAGCACGGCGGAGGGGATTGGTTGTGGCAGACCAGGTCTTCGGGCTCGCCTGGTCGGGCGCCATGTCACGCGAGCGGGTTCTGGGGATCCTGGGGAACCTCCCGGTCGGGCGAACGGAAATCTACACTCATCCGGCCACCGCGGATGCGTTCGATGGCGCCGCGCAGGGTTACCGCTACCGGGATGAGCTTGCGGCGCTTCTGGCCCCCGAGGCGCGCGCCGCGCTCCAGGCGAGCGGCGCTCAGATCGCGTAGTCGTTCGGTGGCGGCGCCGGGCGCGTCTTCGGCGGGCCGAGGAAGGCCGGCACGACGAAGAAGGCGGCCAGGAGCGTGAACACCAGCGAGATCGCCAGGAGTTCGCCCATCGAGGCCGTCCCCGGATGGCTGGATGCCCAGAGCGATCCGAACGCCACCCCGGTGGTCAGGGCCGAGAAGAAGATGGCCCGCGTCAGGCTCGAGGCGAGGACGTCGGCAACGCCCTGGCGCCAGGCGATCAGGTAATAAATGTGGAAGGCCACCCCGACCCCGAACATCAGGGGGAGGGCGATGATGTTCGCGAAGTTCAACTGGAGACCGGCAAGCTGGGCCGCCTGCAGCGTCAGGATGCCCGCCAGGATGAGCGGTCCGATCGCAAGGACCACATCCCAGAGGCGCCGCATGGCGACCCAGAGGATGATGGTGATCGCAACGAGGGAGTAGATCCCCGCCTCCAGAAAGGCCCTGACGATCGTGTCGCCCGATTCCTTGATGGTGACCGGGGCGCCCGAGGCATGCGCGGCGACCGATCGGACGGCCGCAACGAAGCGCTCCGCCGCTTCGGGATCGGAGAGGTCCTGCTTGGGCTGCACCTCGAGCCGCGTCTGTCCATCCGGAGCGACCCAGTCGCGTAGGATCTCCTTCGGCAGGTTCTCGCGCGTGATCGGCTCGGCCGTGAAGGCTGTCCTCAACGTCGTCACGAGGCGATCGAAATCGGTCAGCACGGCGTCGACAGCGGCCTGCTGACGAGCGGGGCTGGCACGACTCAGCTCGTCGAGGGCCTCGGCAAGGCGCGCCGCGGCTGGGCCGCCTGGAGCGGCGGCACCCTTGGCGACCTCGCGCAGTCCTTCCGCCGTTTTCTCCAGAGCGGCCTTGCCCTCTCCATCGGACGGGGGTGGGACCTTGTGCGGATCCAGGACCGCCGCGAGGCCTGGCTCGGCCTCCTTCAGCATGGACAGCTTTCTCTCCTGGCCGGCGGGCAGGAACGTCTCGAGCGAGGCCACCCGCTGGACCTCGGGGAGGGCGGCGATCTTCCCCGCGTCGGCGCGGGCGGCCTCGAGCGAGGGGTATAGGATGTCGATGGTGGTCGGGCTTGTCTCGGCCCTGCTCGCGAGGTCGCGGAACGTCGCCACAGATTCCACGCGCGCGTCGCGCAGGTTCATCGGGTCGGAATCGAAGCGGAGCTTCAGCAGGGCGGGCGTTCCGGCCAGCACGATGGCGCCCGTGATCCCGATCACCAGCAGCCGGTGCCGGGCGATCCAATGGTCGACGTGGGCCAGCCAGGCTGTTTCGACCGGAGCGCGCTCGGGGCCGGGCCGGAACACCTCGATCAGCGCAGGGAGCAGCGTGAAGCTCGCCAGGCAGGCGACAGCCATGCCCATCCCGGCGATTAGCCCCAGCTCCGAGACGCCGCTGAAATCGGTCGGCAGGAAGGACAGGAAGCCGGCCATCAGAGACAGCGCGGCGAGCGTGAGAGGAAACCCGACTTCACGTCCGGCAGCGCGTAGCCCGAAGCCGAGTCCGCCGTGGTTATGGCGCTCGGCCCGGTAGCGAACGGCGAACTGGATGCCGAAATCGACGCCGAGTCCGATGAAGAGGACGAAGAAGGCGACCGAGATGAGGTTCAGCCGCCCGACGGCCAGCAGCCCGAGCGCCGATGTCACGACCAGCCCCGCGAACAGGGTGATCAGGACCGCGAGAATCAGCTTCGGCGAGCGAAGCGCGAGCCACAGGATGATGCCCACCGCGAGCAGGGTGAGCCCGATATTCAGTGCCATGTGCTCGGCGACCGTTGCGAACTCCTCGTCCGCGAGCGGTACCGGGCCGGTGAGGCGAATCGTGACGCCGTTCTCGGGCGTGAGCCCGAGCTCGGCGGCCTTGCGGCGCAGGATCTCCGTTGCGGCGGCGCCCGGCTGCAATGCGCCGTAATCCATCACGGGGCGAACGAGGACGACCTTCCGCAAATCGGCGGGTTCCGGCGGGCGGCCGCTGACCAGCGACTGCCAGGAGAGGCGGGCGGGCTTCCCGGCGAGGGCCGCCTCGATCGCCTCCGCGAAGGCGACATAGCGGGGCGCGAGTTCGTCCGGCGTGATGTCGCCGGTCCGTATGCCCACGAGGGTCGCGCCAAGCGTCTGGGCGAGGCCCTGCAGGCTCGGATCACCCGCAAGAATCGACAGCAGGCCCGCTTGCTCCGAAACCGAATCGAGCGTGGCTTTCAGCTCATCCTCGGACAGGAAGAGGAGCCCGTTCTTGGCGAAGAACGGGCCGCCGTCGGGACGCTCGACGCTGCGAAATGTTGCAGGCTCGCCACGCAGGCCGGCGGTCAGCCGCTCGGCCGCTTCTTCCGCGATCTCGGGCGTCTTCCCGTCGATGACGACCGCCACGAGCTCCGTTCGCTGCGGGAACGCGCGATCGAAGGCGATCTCGGCTTGGCGCCACGGGAGCGACGGAGACAGAAGGCTCGCCGTATCCGTGTTGATCGCGAACCGTGTCACCGCGACCAACAGGCAGACGGCCGTGAGAAGGGCCCAGACCGCGAGAACGGTCCAGGGACGTCTCACGGAAACGTCAACGATCGCTTCAACGGGTCGCATCATCAGGGGTGTATCACGCCATCATTTCTGCGTGCGCGAGGGGGAGGCTGCTCCTCCTAGCGGCGGCGATCGGGCCAATCAACGATGGGGCCTGCCCCGCGGAGCTCGCCTGGATGAGGATGGCACGGTGAATGCTGCGGATACGGCCTCGTTAGGCCTGCTTCTCGACGAGAGGCATCGAAGGGTTCATAATGCTGTCCGTGATCGGTCGAATGGTGTATGCGCTGGCGATCCGGGGCCCTCTGGGCGCGATACTCAGCAAACGGGTAAGGGCATGAAGGTCGTTCTCGCGCAGCCGCGCGGATTCTGCGCAGGCGTCGTTCGCGCGATCGACATCGTTGAGCGTGCGCTCACCAAGTATGGTGCGCCGATCTACGTCCGGCACGAGATCGTCCACAACCGGCACGTCGTCGAGACCCTGAAGGCCAAGGGGGCGGTCTTCGTGAAGGAACTGTCGGAGGTCCCGACTGGCGCAGTGACGGTATTCTCGGCCCATGGCGTTGCCCGCTCGGTGCAGGCAGAGGCGCAGGAGCGCCAGCTTCCCGTTCTGGATGCGACATGCCCGCTGGTCACCAAGGTTCATAACCAGGGCCGCCGCTACGTGACCCAGGGCCGGACCCTGGTCCTCGTCGGCCATGCCGGGCATCCGGAGGTCGTCGGAACGCTTGGCCAGATTGACGGGCCCGTGCACCTCGTTCAGACGGCGGCGGAGGTCGAGACACTGCCGCTCGCCCTCGATACGCCCATTGCCTACATCACCCAGACCACGCTCTCGGTTGATGATACCCGCCACATCATCGAGGCGCTGAAGGCGCGCTTCTCCGACGTGATCGGGCCGGATACCCGGGACATCTGCTACGCCACGCAGAACCGCCAGGCCGCGGTCCGCGACCTCATCAAGCTCGTTGACGTGCTGCTCGTCGTGGGCGCCCGCAATTCGTCCAACTCGAATCGCTTGCGCGACGTTGGCGAGGAGGCCGGAGTGCCGTCGTACCTCGTCAATGACGGCAGCGAGGTCGATCCGAAATGGCTCGAAGGTGTCGAGCGAGTCGGTCTCACGGCCGGCGCCTCGGCGCCGGAAGTGCTGGTCGACAGCGTGATCGAGGCGCTTCGTCGCCTGGGTCCGCTCGAAGTCTCGGTCCTTGACGGGACCGAGGAGAACATCACCTTCAACCTCCCCCAGGTGCTTCGCATTCCGGATGCCGGCCAGCCGGCTACGGCGAACGCCTAAGAGAAGCGAGAAAGCTCCGTGGGTATTCCTCTCCGCCAAGTCGTCGACGTCGGATCCTACATCGTCAAGCAGCACCTGAAGGGCAACAAGCGGTATCCGCTGGTCCTGATGCTGGAGCCGTTGTTCCGCTGCAACCTCGCCTGCGCGGGCTGCGGCAAGATCGATTACCCGGACGAGATCCTGAACAAGCGAATCTCGGTCGAGGACGCGCTCGGCGCGGTGGATGAGTGCGGCGCTCCCGTCATTGTCATGGCGGGCGGCGAGCCGCTGATCCACAAGGATCTGCCGAAGATCGTCCAGGGCATCATCGACCGCAAGAAATACGCGATCGTCTGCACGAACGCTCTGCTTCTCGAGAAGAAGATCGACGAATACAAGCCGTCGCCCTACTTCACCTGGTCGATCCACCTCGATGGCGACGAGCAGATGCACGACAAGTCGGTCTGCAAGGCCGGCGTATACGAGAAGGCCGTCGCGGCCCTGAAGCTCGCCAAGCAGAAGGGCTTCCGGGTCACGATCAACTGCACCTTCTTCAACGACGCGGAGCCGGAGCGCATCGCGAAGTTCTTCGACACGGTGACGGAGCTCGGCGTCGACGGCATCACGGTGTCGCCCGGCTATGCCTATGAGCGCGCGCCGGACCAGAAGCACTTCCTGAACCGCGCCAAGACCAAGGAGATCTTCCGCGGCGTGTTCAGCCGCGGCCGGGGCGGCAAGAAGTGGGCCTTCAACCAGTCCCTGATGTTCCTCGACTTCCTGGCCGGAAACCAGACCTACAAGTGCACGCCTTGGGGTAACCCGACCCGCACCGTGTTTGGCTGGCAGAAGCCCTGCTACCTGCTCGGCGAAGGCTATGCGAAGACCTTCAAGGAGCTGATGGAAGACACGAACTGGGACAATTACGGCGTCGGCAATTACGAGAAGTGCGCCGATTGCATGGTCCATTCTGGCTTCGAGGCGACCGCCGTGAACGACATCTTCCGCCGTCCCTGGGTCGGCGCGAAAGTTGCCCTTTTCGGCATCAAGACCGACGGCCCGATGGCGCCGGAG